>NZ_SOHO01000024.1:0-127589 GCF_004403225.1 Cryobacterium sp. Sr8
CTCGCGGATCTCCGCCGTGGTGAATCCTGGGCTTATCGACATTCCCCTGCCTCCTTCTGATCGTGAACTGACTCACAATCAGCCTGACGCAGAGGGACGAAGGTACTTTTTCCGCATCTCAGCCAGGGCTTAAACCGGGAAGGGCCCGCCTTGCGGCGGGCCCTTCCTCAAACAGCGGTGGAGCTAAGGAGATTCGAACTCCTGACCTCCTCGATGCGAACGAGGCGCGCTACCAGCTGCGCCATAGCCCCCGACTGCTACTGAAGAATATCATGCACGCGCGGGTGGTGTGTGCCGCGGTCGGGTCGGGTCGGCTGGGTCGGCTATCCGACGGCCCGACGGCGACGCAACACGGCGTCGAGGTCGGTCATGCCGGGTTCGGTCTCGCCGACGACGCCCATCGAGGCGAATCGGTTCGGCGCCGAGGTGCCGGCGGCAGCCGGCTGGGCGGCGGGGCGCGCGGCGGCGGGGCGGGAGATCGGGGTGACGGCGGCGGCGATCCGGGCGGCCCGCAGGGCGAGTTCGGATTCGGCGGCCGCCTTGCGCAGCTCGGCCGCGGCATCCACCGACGCCATTGCGGTCTGCGCGATCGAGCCCCGCGACAGGTGCAGTGGGCGCGGAAGGGGCTGCGGAGTCCAGGTGGGGTTGGCCACGGGGGCCTCGTCGAAGTGCACGGGTTCGAAGCGTTGTGCCGTGAGGGATGTCGCGATCGGCGCCCGGGCGACCACCCGGGCCGCACGGGCGATTCGGGCCAGCCGGGACAACGAGCCGAACGCCAGGGCGACGGCGATAGCGCCGAAGCCGAGCACGGTCCACGAACCGGCCACCAGGGCGGTGACCGCGCCGACCACCAGCGAGACGAGTCCGGACAGGAGCACGAGGGAACTGAGCGCGCGCCACCTGCGCAGCCGCCGGAGGGCGAGCGCGGGCGACGCCGCCGAAGCGGAAGCGGATGCCGACCGGGCGAGGCCGGCCGCGCGCCGCGCCGCAGCGGCGGCATCCACCGCCTGCTTCGACTCCGCACGGGCATCGTCTTCGGCCCGGGCGAGGAGTTTCTGCTGGGCGGAGACCGTGCGCGCGTTCGCCTCGAGCCGAACCTGCTGGGGAACTTCGGCGGTTTCGGCCATGATTCGCAGCGTCTGCTGCAGCCGAACGGCGTTGCGCTCGACGGCGAGGTACTGGCGGCGACGGGACCAGGTCGGCATGAGATAGGTCACCCAGAGGGTGGCGGCGACCGCCACCATCACTCCACCGCCCAGCGCCTCGCTACTCATGGTCACTACGGTATGAGCGCGGAGCACCTCCGGGCATGATTACCAAGGGTGTGTCACCGCCCAATGATGGGCAAGGGCTGCGCAGCGGCCGCGAGATCCGCCGACGACACCATGGCCGCATCCTCGGGCACGAGCCCGGCGCGCCAACGGCGCAACACACCCTCCGGCAGTTCCTCGGCGACGAGGCCGAAGCAGAAATGGTCGCGCCAGTCCCCGTTGATGTGGATGAAGCGGCGCCGGAGCCCCTCGTACCGGAATCCGAGCTTCTCGACCACGCGCAGCGACGGAGCGTTCTCCGGTCGGATGCAGATTTCCATCCGGTGCAGGCCCAGTTCGGTGAAACAGTAGTCGGTGGCCAGGGCGACCGCCGCCGGCGTGATCGATTTGCCGGCGAATTCCTTGCCCACCCAGTACCCGATCGTGGCCGACGACAGCGAGCCCCAGGTGATCGACGACACGTTCAGCTGCCCGGCGATCTGCCCGTCGTACTCGACGATGAACGGCAGGCCGTGCCCGGCCCGGGCGTTGAGCAGCAGGTTCCGGATGCTCGCGCGGGTGTCGAAGGACATCGGCGCGTACGGGTTGGTCGCTTCCCAGGCGCGCAGCCACGCCCGGTTCTCCAGGAGAACGCGCTCGAGGGCCCTGGCATCACGCACCCGGATCGGGCGCAGGGCGACGGGGCCCTCGTGGAGCGTCGGGATCGCGAGTGGCACTGCTTGCCTGTCTAGTCGTGGGCCGCGGCCCGGTGGTTTGCGCCCACTGTAGTCGTCTGGCCTAGCCCATGCGGCCGGCGAAATCGCGCAGCCAGGGGCGAAGGTCCGGGCCCAGGTCGTCGCGATCCACGGCGAGCTGGATGATGGCCTTGATGTAGTCGAGCCGGTCGCCCGTGTCGTAGCGTCGGCCGCGGAAAATCACGCCGTACACTCCCCCGGTCTCCTCCGGGGTGATAGCCATTTCCTGCAGCGCGTCGGTGAGCTGGATTTCGTTTCCCTTGCCCGGCTTGGTGTGCTCGAGCACGTCGAACACCTCCGGCCGGAGCACGTAGCGCCCGATGATGGCGAGGTTCGAAGGGGCGTCGGCGGCGCTGGGCTTCTCGACCAGGCCGGTCACGCGCACGACGTCGGGATCGTCGGTCTCTTCGATCGCGGCGGCACCATACATGTGGATCTGCGACGGGTCTACCTCCATCAAGGCGACAATGCTGGCGTTGCGCTTGTCCTGTTCGTGCAGCATCTTGCCCAGCAGCGGGTCGCGGGCGTCGATGATGTCGTCGCCGAGGAGAACGGCGAAGGGTGCCCGGCCGACGTGCATCTTCGCGCGCAGGATGGCGTGGCCGAGGCCCAGGGGGTCGCCCTGGCGCACGTAGTGCATGTCGGCCAGATCGGTGGATTCGTTGACCTTGGCCAGTTTGGTCAGGTCACCCTTGCGTGCGAGCAGGTCTTCCAGCTCGGTCATCCGGTCGAAGTGGTTCTCGAGGGAGTTCTTGTTGCGTCCGGTGATCATCAGGACGTCGTGCAGCCCCGCCGCGACCGCCTCTTCGACGACGTACTGGATGGCCGGCTTGTCGACAACGGGCAGCATCTCCTTCGGCATCGCTTTGGTTGCCGGCAGGAATCGTGTGCCGAGTCCTGCTGCAGGAATGACGGCCTTGGTTATAGGGGTGCCCATGGGGTCAAGGGTATCGGCATCTAGGATGACTTTATGGACTCCGACATCCCTCACCGAAAGCGGGCGCTCCGCGCCGAGTTGCGGGAGCGCCGTCAGAACATGACTTCGGTCGAGCGAGAGGCCGCGACTGCGGGTCTCACCGAGAACCTGCAGAGCCTCGCCATCGACCTGTCGGCCCGGTCGATTTCGTGTTACCTCTCCTCCCGCACCGAACCCAATACCCGCCCCTTCGTGAACTGGGCGGAGGCCGACGGCATCCGTGTCCTGTTCCCGGTGTCGCGCGAAGACGGGCTGCTCGACTGGACCGTCGGCGAAGACAATGGCGAGACGGAGGGCATCGCCGGGGTTCCGGAGGCCGCCGGCACGCTCCTCGGCCCGATCGCCATCAACGACGTCGACCTGATCATCGTTCCGGCGGCGGCCGTCGACAGCACCGGCATGCGGATGGGCTGGGGTCGCGGTTATTATGACAAGACCCTCGGCTCCATGGACAAGTGCCCCCCGGTGTACGCCGTCGTGTTTGACAACGAGTTCGTCGACGAGGTGCCCCGCGAGGTGCACGACCAGCCGGTCAACGGACTGGTCACCCCCACGAGAATCATCTCGTTCTAAGACCCCTGGCCAGCATTTCGCTCGCCGTTCCATCAGCTGGAGATTGACGTGCCCACTTACTCGTACCGTTGCACGGAGTGCGACACCGCCTTCGACATCCAACAGTCCTTCAGCGACAGCTCACTGACCGTGTGCCCCACCTGCCAGGGCAAGCTGCGCAAGGTGTATTCCGCGATCGGGGTGAGCTTCACCGGTTCCGGCTTCTACCGCAATGACGCCAGGGCGGAAGCCACTGCGTCCCGGGACACGAGGTCAGGCGCGAAGAAGGCGGCCGACAAGGCTCCGGAGAAGGCGGCCGAGAAGCCGGCGAAGGCTGCCGGCGAGAAGTCGTCAGCCGCGCCCGCCGCCACGCAGAGCAAGCCGTCCGCCAGTGTCTCGCCGACCACGTCGAGCACGGGCTCCTCTGCCCCGAAAAAACCGTAGTGGAACGCTTTGAGAGAGGTTCGATCATGATCAAGGGCTTCAGGGACTTCATCATGCGCGGCAATGTGATCGACCTCGCGGTCGCCGTTGTCATTGGCGCGGCGTTCACGGCGGTCGTGAATGCGATCGTGACGGGGATCTTCAACCCCCTGATCGCGACGCTCTTCAACGCCGAAAGCCTGGCCGAGTCCATGATCGTGGAGCTGCCGGGCGGGGCGAAGATGTCCTTCGGGCTCGTGCTCGCCGCGATCATCACCTTCCTGCTGATTGCGGCCGTGGTGTATTTCGTCTTCGTGCTCCCGCTCAACAAGATGAAGGAAGCCCAGGAGCGCCGCCGAGCCGCCGGCGTCCCTGCCGCCGCGGAAGCCGTCCCTGCGACCGAGCTCGACCTGCTCGCCGAGATCCGCGACCTCCTCGCGTCGAGCGCGAGCGAGGCCCCGAGCCAGGCCCCGAGCGAAGGCCCCAAGCACACGCTCTAACCAACGGGCCCGGCCCGACCGGCTACCAGTGCGGCGGGCGGTCCCGCCGGAGTCGGTCGTCGTTCGCGCCACGGGACCCCGACGCCGTGGGGGCAACGCCGCCCTCCTCGCGCTCGATCGGCACGTCCGGGCTCGGGTCCGTATTCGGCGCGGGCAGCAGTTTGGCGCGTCTCGCGCCGCGCTGGCGCACGATCGGCTGCCGGGGTGCGCCGGTCGTGCCGGCGCGCTCGTCCGCGCCACTGGTGTCGTCTTCAGCGCTCATGGGACAAGGCTAGCCCGTCAGTCGCGGGCAGGCACGACCGCGATCGGAGCCGTCGCCAGCTCGGCAGCGGGGCCACCCCGCTTGACCCCGGCGAGAGTCGCCACCCGCTGGGCGACGGCATCCGGGTTGCTGAAGAGTTCGAAGCTGTGCACCCTCAGGTAGTGCCAGCCCAGCCGGCGCAGCACCTCGGGGCGCAGCCGGAGCGACTCGCGCAGGCTCGCCCGCCCGACGACGGCGTCCGTTTCAACGACGACCGCACGGCCGGCGTGCGAGGCCGCGAGCGCGAGCTTGCCGCGGTGGCCGAGGGAGACGGTCAGGCCCAGCCGTTCGAGCCGGCCGGCCAGGTCGACCAGCATCGACTCACTCGGGTCGGGCGCCTGGTTCTCCCTGGCGCGCGCCTCGGTTTCGCTGAGCACCTGGGAGAGGGCCAGGATGCCGTGGCGCTGGCGGTCCGCGTCGATGTCCTCGGGCCGGAAGCAGGAGACGATGTCCATCGCACGCCTGGCGCGGGTCATACCGATGGCGAGCAACCGTTCGCCGCCCGGCTCGCCGAGGGACCCGAAGTTGGAGAGCAGCCGGCCGTGCGGGGTGCGCCCGTAGCCGATCGAGAAGATGACCCGGTCGCGGCTCTGCGCGACGGCCTGCTCGAGGGTGAGCACGGTGAACGGCTCGGCGCGGTCCTTGAGGATGAAGTCGGAGAGGTCGGTGCGCTTGGAGAACGCGGCCAGGACCGCCTGGTGCACCCGCACGGAATGGCGGGCGCTCGCGGTGATGACCATGAGCGACTCACGGGGGCGCTTGACCGCGTGGTCGAGGACCAGTTCGACGACCTTGGCGACCTCGGCGTCGACACTCTCGATGGCGCCGCTCTCCGCATCCGGCATGCCGCGGCCGCCGGCGACGTAGCTGAGGCTGAGGCTCCCGTGGCCGAGGAAGCTCCCGGCCCAGGGCAGGGAGTCGATGCGGCCGCCGTAGAAGCGGTGGTTGACGATCTCGGCGAGGTCTTCTCCCCCGGCGCGGTAGCTGCGGGTGAGGGTGAGGGTCGGCAGCAGTTCGCCGAGGCGCGCCAGCGCCGAGTCGGCGTGCAGGGCGTCCACGTTGTGCGGTTCGGCGTCCCCGGATTCGCCGATGCCGGTCTCGAACGGTGAGGGAGTCTGGGTGACCGGGTCGCCGAAGGCCACCACCTGCTTGCCGCGGCGAATCGCCCCGACGTTCTCGGCGAAGGTGGTCGCACCGGCGTCGACGAGCAGCACGGTGTCGAAGCTGAGCCGGTCGTCCAGGTCGGCGACCTCATACGGGGAGGCAAGCCACACGGGCGCCAGCACCCGGCCGAGGTGGGGGGCGGCATCGTGCAGCCTGGTCGGCGTGGCGCGGCCGGAGCGCAGCAGCCGGCGCAGGTGGTCGGCCTCCTCCGGCCAGTCGACGACTCCGATCTTCCACGTCTCGGCGAGCAGCCAGGCCACCAACTGGCCGGTGGCGGATGCGTGCGCCTCGTCGACGAGCCGGAAGTCGGCTTCGAGGCGGTCGAGCACCTGCGTGTTCGCGTTCAGGAGGGCCTTGTTGTCGCTGAGCATCGCCTCGAGCACGGACTGCCACCAGGCGAGCTCGAGTTCGTCGGCGACATCCTTCTCCGACACGTGACGCTGTGCCAGGTCGGTCATCAGCGGGTCGAGGTTGTGCTCGCGCAGGGTGGAGAGCAGCGCGGTGCGCTCGTGCAGGTTCGCGAGCACTTCGCTTTCCGCGGCCAGCCCGGCGACGGTGTAGATGAGCGCCTTGATCGGACGGTTGGCCAGCATCCGGGTGGTCCCCGCGGCGCCAAGGGGAACGTCGAGCAGGCCCAGGTCTTCGGCGACGCGCTGGTAGGCCACGTGCACGTCGTTGATGCCGACGGGGACCTCGGGGGTGGAACCCGCGACGACGTACCGCTGCCAGAGGGTGCGCTGCTGCTGGATGCGGCGGAGGCTCTCGTTCATGTCGCTGACGTGCACGCCTGGCCGCAGGTACTCGTCCGCGAGCTTGCGCAGCCGGCGACGGCTGCTGGAGGGCATGTCGGGCGAGTCGCGCCGCGCCGAGGTGGCGGCGATCAGCTCGGTGAGCGGCCGGTCGTACACGGCCGGCTGGAACCGGTCGAGCGTTTCGCGGATGTCGAGCAGCAGCCGCAGGTAGATACCCAGTTCCGCGATGGTCTCGAAGGGACGCAGCCGGGTCTGGCCGACCAGCCCCGACGCACGTTCGAGCAGGCGCGGCAGTTCGATCTGGTTGACCCGTTTGGCCAGCTGGTGCGCCGACGACGCCTCGGCGGTCGAGGTGAACGTCGCGCCGTACCAGGGCGAGTCGCCCGGGCCGTAGCGGAACTCGCCGAGCGCCGCCGCCTTGATCAGGGTCGCCGCGGCGGCCCCGCGGTTGTGCGCGAGCCGTTCGAGTGCGCCGCGGTCCAGCCGCGCGATCGTCGAGGGCGGGGACGGCAGCTGGGCGAGCCGGGCCAGTTCGCCGAGCGCGTCGAGCACGGACACGCCGAGCGCCGCGTCGCGCCGGGACAGGGCCGATCGGTAGTCGAGCAGAACCTTGCGCAGGCGCACGAGCGCGTCGTCGACGTCGCCCACGCGGGGCTGGGTGGCCTTCTCGTTGCGCGTGATCGACTGCACGAGGTCGCGGCGCAGGTTGCGCGGCGTGACGGCTGCTCCGGGGAGGCCGACCTGCACGAGCCGGTGGGCGATGCCGTCGAGGCTGGACCGGCGGGCGCTGACCACGAGCACGCGCTTGTGCTGGGAGATCAGCGCGCCGATGGCATTGACGATCGTCTGCGTGCCGCCCGTGCCCGGCAGCGTCTTCACGACGAGCGAGTTGCCGGCGGCGATCTGCGCGATGACGTTTTCCTGCTCCGGGTCGGCGTCGAGCAACAGGATGTCGGTGGCCGGCGGGCGCACGTCCTGGCCGATCGGGACGACCGGGTTGTACGCGGTCTCGACGGCGCGGCGGGCGGAGGGGTTTCCGGCGACCGCGTCGAGCAGCGGGTGGTCCAGCCGGGCGATGTCGGCGGCGAGGGCTCGCCCGACGTCGGCGAAGGAGGAGACCACCAGTCGCGGCACGACGTTGAACCAGGGCAGGTGCGAGGTGAGGCCGCGGAGCCGGTCGATCACCGGCTGGGGCTTGAACGCGCCGTTGGTGACCGCGAGCGCCACGAAGGCGTCCGCGTCGAGGGTGATCTGGAACTGGTCGTGCAGGGCGCGCGCCAGTTCCGGGTTGAGGAACGGCTGGCCCTTGAGCTTGAGTTCGAAGTCGCGCCCGTAGCGCCGGATCGCCAGCGGACGCAGCAGGATGGGCGCGCTGAACTCGGTCTCGCCGTTTTTCCACTGGGCCAGGCCGATCGCCAGGTTGACCGACTCGATCCCGCGCATGGAGCGCAGCTCGATGCCCTTCTGGGTGATCTCGTTGGCGGCCAGGCGGGCGTTGCGCAGCGCGAGCTCGTCGCGGATCAGGTTGGAGAGCAGGGTGGTCTTGCCGGTGATGAACTGCGGCAGGCCGCCGGGGTGCGTGGCGCTGAGCTCGATGCGCGTGCGCGTGCCGTCGTTGAAGTGCAGCAGCGGGGACCGGCCGCCGACCGCGGCGAGTTCGTCGCGCCAGCGCTGCCAGGTCGGCTCGGCGATGTTGCCGGCAACCAGGGACGGATCGCCGAGGCTCACGGAGTGCGGGGAGGTCGAATTCGGCGCGTCGGGGCCGGACGCATCCGTGTACTCCGACAGGATGCCGTCGTCATCTTGTTTCTTATCGAGGCGCCACACAGGGATACCCTATTTCGGACTGGCACGGTTTGCGGGTAGGCGCCCCCGGGTTTCGCTCGATCACTGATGGTCAGAGCCAGTTGCGCTTCTTGAAGATGACGTAGAGGCCCACGCCCATCCCGACCATCAGGGTGACGGCGAACGGATAGCCCCACTCCCAGAGAAGTTCGGGCATGTGCCGGAAGTTCATGCCGTAGATCGTGCCGATGAGCGTGGGCGCGAACAGGATGGCCGCCCAGCCGGAGATCTTCTTGACCTCTTCGCTCTGCGCCAGGCTCGTCTCGGAGAGGCTGCGGGTTTCATCGTTCTGCCGCTGGTTCACCAGGGTGCTGTGCACGGTGAGCGCGTTGGACAGGAGCTCCCGGAACGAGTCTCCCCGTTCCACCACGCGGATGGTGTGGTCGAGCACGTCGCGCAGGTGGTGGCGGATTTCCACGTCGACGTTGCGGGTCTCGAACCCGCGCTGCAGGGACTCCATCATGCCCACCAGCGGCTGGGTCGCCCGCTGGAACTCGATCACCTCGCGGGAGAGCGCGTAAATGCGGCGGGACACCTCGGGGTCGCCGGTGAAGAGCTGGTCCTCGATCTCATCGATGTCGTTCTCGAGGCCCGCGACGACGGGCCCGTATTCGTCGACGATCTGGTCGAGGATCGCGTAGAGCACGGCCTCGGGCCCGAGGGCCAGGAGCGCCGGGTTCTCCTCCATGCGGCGGCGCACGGTCGCGAGGTTGGGGGCCTCGGCGTGACGGATGGTCAGCACGAAATCCGGCCCGACGAAGAGGTGCACTTCGCCGAACTCGACCCGCTCCTCCGCGTCGATGTACCGCGCCGGACGCAGCACGAGGAAGGCGATGTCGTCGAAGCGTTCGAGCTTGGACCGCTGGTGGCCCTTCAAGGCATCCTCGACCGGCAGGTGGTGCAGATTGAACTCCTCGGCGACGGAGCGCACTTCCTGCTCGGTCGGCCGGTACATGCCGATCCAGGCGAACCCCGCGTTCGCCTTGAGGACTTCGTAGGTCTCATCGAGCGAGGCCGGCGTCGCCGCCCGTCGGCCGTCCACGTAGATCGCATTGTCGATCAGCGCCATCGGTTCTCCTTCGCTCGCGTACCAGTGTCGCAGGGGCGGGGCGAACTGTGGTGCAAGCCGGGCGGGCCGGGCATGCGAAAGGGGGCCAAACCCGAATTGGCCCCCCTCGCAATTCCTGGCCAGGGCGACAACCCGAATGTCTCCTGAACCGGCGATGCAGCTCCAGGAGCGTGCATCGTGTTCCATAGTCTGCGGCAGCGCCGACGCCTCCGGTAGTCAGCTCTTTGGGGGACCGGCGGTCGCGCGTCAGCCGCGGCGCACCGCGCCCGCCAGCCGGCCGGCATCGAGCGCGAACAGGTCTCGGGATCCGGCGGTGGCTGCCCCGAGCAGGCCGGCGCACTGCGGCAGGAGCTGCTCCGCGTAGAAGCGGGCGAGCACGAGCTGGGTCTCCGCCATCTCGGCGTCGCCCGTGGCCGGCCCGGCCAGGGCCGAGCGGGCCAACAGCCATCCCCCGACGCAGAGCCCCCACATGCGCAGGTAGGGCGTCGAGCCCGACAGCGCGGAGTCCGGGTCGGTGCTTCCGGTGGAAAGCATCCACGCGGTGGCCGTTTCGAGGGCGTCGAACTGCCGGCCGAGCTCCATCCGGATCAAGTCGAAGTCATCGCCGGCGCTCGCCAGCTCCGCCTCGACCTCGCGCATGGTCGCGATGAACTCCATCGCCGAGCCGCCGCCGCGCACGCCGAGCTTGCGGCCGACGAGGTCCGCGGCCTGGATGCCGTTGGTTCCCTCGTAGATCGGGGTGATCCTCACGTCGCGGTAATGCTGCGCGGCTCCGGTCTCCTCGATGAAGCCCATGCCGCCGTAGACCTGGAGCGCGAGGGAGGTGATCTCGGTGCCGAGGTCGGTGCCGAACGACTTGCAGATCGGGGTGAGCAGGCCGACGACCTCGCCGGCCCGCGCAGCGGCCCGCCCGTCCTGATCGTGGCTGGCGTGGTCCATCTGCACGGCGTTGAAGAGCATCATCCGGCGGAGCGCTGCGAGGTAGGCCCGCTGGGTCATCAGCAGGCGGCGCACGTCGGGATGCTCGATGATCGCCGAGTCCTTCCCGTCCGCCCCGATCGCCAGGCCCTGCCTGCGGTCCTGGGCGAAGTCGAGCGCCTGCTGGTAGGCGCGCTCGCCGATGGCGAGGCCCTGGGTGCCGACGGAGAGCCGGGCGCTGTTCATCATCACGAACATGATCCGCATGCCGAGGTTCTCCTCGCCGATGAGGTAGCCCGTCGCGCCCTCGTAGGAGAGCACGCAGGTCGGCGAGCCGTGGATGCCGAGCTTGTGCTCGATCGAGAGGCAGGTGACCGGATTGTGCTCGCCGAGCGAGCCGTCCTCGTTCACCAGGAACTTGGGCACGATGAAGCAGGAGATGCCCCTGGTGCCGGCGGGTGCGCCGGGCGTGCGGGCCAGCACGAGGTGCACGATCTGCTCGGCCAGGTCGTGCTCGCCGTAGGTGATGAAGATCTTCTGCCCGGTGATGGCGAAGGTCCCGTCACCGTTCGGCGCGGCACGCGTGGCGAGCGCCCCGACATCCGAACCGGCCTGCGGCTCGGTGAGGTTCATCGTTCCGGTCCACTCGCCGCTGATCATGTTGGGCAGGTAGCGCTGCTTCTGGGCATCGTCGCCGTAGTGCAGGATCGCGTCGATGGCGCCCTGGGTGAGCAGCGGGCAGAGGGCGAAGGCCATGTTGGCGGATGCCGTCATCTCCTGGATCGCAAGGTTCACCGACCAGGGGAATGCGCCGCCGCCGAACTCCTCCGGGAACGGGACCGAGCCCCATCCGGCGTCGACGTACTGGCGGTAGGCCGCCTTGAACGGGGCCGGCGTGACGACGGAACCGTCGGGCTGGCGGCGCGCGCCTTCGACGTCGCCCGACTGGTTGGTCGGCGCCACGACCTTGGCCATGAAATCGCCGCACTGCTCGAGGAGGTCGACCACGGTGTCGAGGTCGGCATGCTCGTAGCCGGGCAACCGGGCGACGCCCGGGTAACCCACGACATGCTCGAGGACGAAGGCGAGATCGGTCAGGGGAGGTCTGTAGGTGCTCACGATCGTCAGCGTAGCCCAGCCTCCAACATCCGCCGTAAGGCGTTGTAGGAAATATCCAATTCGTTGGCGGTGAAGTGCCCCTGGAGGGATTCGAACCCCCAACCGTTTCCTTAGGACGGAACTGCTCTTCCGTTGAGCTACAGAGGCTGACCGGTCAAGTTTAGCGGTGTGCGCCAAACCCGGTGTGCGCCGACTATGTCGGGGGGTACAGGAAGAGCGGCACCTCGCTGGCCGGGACGGTGCGCGTGTGGTACGCGCTGCTGCCCATCCAGTTGTACTCCTCGAGCACGACGGAACCGCCGGCCGAGACCGACTGCACGTAGGCAACGTGGTTGTAGTTGAACCAGGCGACCGCTCCGACGACGGGCTTGTTGCCGGTGGCCCAGCCGTGACCGGACCAGGCGTTGGCCCATTGGGAGGCGTCTCCGCCGCTGGGGGTGAGGTTGCTCCAGGTCCAGCGCCAGTTGCCGCCGGTCACGCCGGCGTCGCGGTTGAGGCGCCAGGCGACGAAGTCGACGCACTGCCCGTAGACGTAGCCGAGCGGAGAGAGCCCGCTTGTCTTGCCCGCCCAGGGGTAGTCGTCACCGTCGGCACGGATGCCGTAGACGGCGTAGGCGGCGGTCGTCGCTGCGGCCGCGTCGGCTGCCTGCTCCGCGGCGGCAGCGCGCTCACGCTCGGCCAGTTGCGCTGTGGTGGTCGCGCTGAAACCGTCGCGGGCGACCGAGATGCTCGCCGACCCGGCTGCCACGGTCACGTCCTGCGCCTCCGCCGACGCTCGCTGGTGCGCCGTGCGGGCGCCGACGAGGCCCTCGCCCGGCGTGAACGCGTAGGCCGGGAGCGCCGCGGTGAGGAAGAGTCCGGGAATCGCGAGCAGGGTGACCGCGACCGTCAGGGGGCTGTTGCGCTTGGAGCGCGGCGGGCGAGGGGCCCCCGGCGTTGCGGTCACGGGCTGCGCGGCCATGGGCCGCGCGGCTGCGCGGGCGGCATCCGGAGCCACGCTGACGGCCGGGGCGGCCTTCTGCTCGGCCGGCTCGGCGGAAACTTCCGGGGTTTCTCCTGCCTCCCGCTGCGCGCGAAGTTCGCGGCGCGTGGGAGTCGCAGTGGAGTTCTCGGGAGAACCGGTCTGGCCGGGCTGGGGCAAAAGGGGGTCCTCCGGAGTGCGGGTTCGGGTCGTCTGGCTCCCCCACACTATGGGAACGAGCGCCGAATGTCACCTCGGGCGTTACATTGCCGTGACTTTCGCGTCGTCCTCAGGCCGCCGGGGCGAGGTACTCGCCCCACTGGGGCAGGGGGCGCTCGACGCCCCTGACCACCCAGGTGGCCCCCTGCGGCATGCGCGGATCGAAGAGCAGGTCCCAGTTCATTTCCGCCGGCGTGTGGTCGCCCTTGACGTTGTTGCAGCGCAGGCAGCAGGCCACGAGGTTGTCCCAGGTGTCCCGGCCGCCACGGGACCGCGGCAGCACATGGTCGATCGTGCTGGCCGATTTGCCGCAGTAGCCGCAGCGATGCTCGTCCCGGCGCAACACTCCCCGCCGGCTGACCGGCACGGCCACCGACCGTGGGATGCGCACGTACCGGGTGAGCAGGATGACGCTCGGGCGCTCCCAGAACCCGGAGGCGGCCACGACCGGGTGCTCCTGGTCGCTCTCGACGATCGTTGCTTTGTGATTCATGACCAGCACGAGTGCCCGTTTGAAGGACACCACGGCGAGGGGCTCGTACCCCGCGTTGAGGACCAGTGTGCGCATGCGCTCCCTTTCGAAGGAGGCTGGACGGCTTCCAGCCATTCGAACTACGTTCCGGCGCCCAGCGAAACAGGAGAGTGCAGGCAAACAAGAAAGAGCGCTGTCACGAGGACAACGCCCGACGAGCCACGGCGTGGCCCGGACATGTTTGACTGCCGTGCCGCAGCACCGAGTGTCCGCGCACATCCATGGCATGGACTGTGCGAAGCTCGCGCATTGGCTCTCCCGAAAGGAAATCGCAGAACATCAGGCCCTCAGGTTAACGCACAACTGGCGTTCCACGAAAATGTGGCACGCCAGATGTGCTAAGGGGCGGGCCGGCGGGGCGGCCGGCCGCGGATCAGGTTCCGATGCGGACGATGTAGTAGTTGCTCGTCCAGATGGGCTGGACCCGCACCCTCGTGCCCGAGTACGGGGCGTGCAGGATGTTGCCGTTCCCGGCGTAGAAGCCGATGTGGCCGGGCATCACGACGAGGTCGCCGGGCCGGGCGGAGGAGGTCGCGACGCGGGTTCCGGCGGCGGCCTGGCCGGCCGACGAGTGCGGCAGGCTCACACCGAACTGCGCGTAGACGTACATCACAAGCCCGGAGCAGTCGAAGCCGGCCGGCGTCGATCCTCCGTATACATAGGGGACGCCCTGGTACTGCGCGGCGACGTTGTAGACCGAGGACAGGCTGACGTTCGGATGCGCCGGGGCGGCCAGATACTGCTTGGCCGACGGGCCGGTGTACGACGCCGCATACGAGGTCATCTGCCTGGCCACTTCCTTGCGGCGCGCCTCAGCGGCCCTGGCCGCCGTTGCCGCGGCCCTGGCCCGGGCGCGGGCCGCCAGCTCCTCCACCGTCGTCGCCGTGAAGCCGTCCCGGGAGACGCTGGTCGTTGCCGCCAGCGTGGACACCTCCACGGCCTGCGCGCCGGACCGGGCGAGCTCGGTGGCCGCGGTCGCCCCGTAGCGGATCTCGCCCTTGCCCGGCGTGAACGCATAGGCGGGAAGCGCCAGGGTGGCGACGAGCCCGCCGGCGAGGGTCATGACAACGATGTTGCCGAGGCTCCCCCGCCGGATCGAGGGCCTGGGTTGCCGGGGGACGGGAGCGGGCGGGGAGACCTCCCGCGGGTTCTGCGTGTTGAGTTTCGGATTTGTTCCGCGACGGAACCGTGTGATGCCGTAACCAGCCAAAGTTTTTACCTCCGGCGCCTCGACAACACTAGGGAGTTGTCCCGTCCACTGCGCTCATGGCGTGTGATGTACCGAGTCAAGAGACGGGAGGGAAAGGCGTCTTAACCCGGGCCCTTCGACCGACTTCCGGCCTGCGGGACAGGTCCGACGCTACGTGACGATCCCTCGTTTGTCACTTTCATCGACACATTTTTAACGAATTGGTAACGACAAACCGGCTGTGAGGGAGTGGCTCCCCCACGGTTCAGGCCGGGGCCGGCGGGGTGGCGACGAAGATGTGGACGGCCAGCTCGTGGGGCAGTTCCAGCCCCTCGGCGAACCCCTCGACCCGCACGGAAACGTACGGTCCGGCCGCCCGGAATGTGCCGGTCCGGCCGGGCAGCACGCCGGCCTGCTTGAGCTGGCGCAGCAGCTCCGGGTCGAACTGCACGGGTTCGCCCAGTCGCCGGATGACGGCCGTCACGGGCTCGCGGGACGCCGCGACCACATCGACCAGGCTGGTCACACCGGCCATGAACGCGACGGCGGGCGAGTCACCCAGCTCGTCGAGGCCGGGGATCGGGTTGCCGTAGGGGGATTCGGTCGGATGGCCGAGGATCTCGAGGATCTTGCGCTCGACCTGCTCGCTCATCACATGCTCCCAGCGGCAGGCTTCGTCATGCACGAACTCCCACTCGAGCCCGATGACGTCGCTGAGCAGCCGCTCGGCGAGGCGATGCTTGCGCATCACGTGGACCGCCTTGCTGCGCCCCTCGGTCGTGAGTTCCAGATGGCGGTCGCCCGACACGATGACCAGGCCGTCGCGCTCCATCCGGGCGATCGTCTGCGATACCGTCGGGCCGGAGTGGCTGAGCCGCTCGGAGATGCGGGCCCGGAGCGGCACGATCTGCTCCTCCTCGAGGTCGAGGATCGTGCGAAGGTACATCTCGGTGGTGTCGATCAGATCAGTCATCCGCAGCCCTCCGCTCGCCCTCCAGCAACGTCACAACCCTACCTGTCGCCTCCCGGCCAACTAGAATCGCCCTATGCCGGATCTGAAAATTCCCTCCGAACTCCTGCCCAGTGACGGTCGATTCGGCTGCGGCCCATCGAAAATCCGGCCGGAACAACTCGAGCACCTGCTCACCGCGGGAGCGGCGGTGCTCGGCACGTCCCATCGCCAGCCGCCGGTCAAGGACCTCGTCGGTCGCGTCCGTTCGGGCCTCGGCGAACTGCTGCGCGCGCCGGACGGCTACGAGGTCGTGCTCGGCAACGGCGGATCGACCGCCTTCTGGGACGCGGCCGCTTTCTCCCTGATCGACAAGCGCAGCCAGAACCTCGTCTTCGGCGAATTCGGCGGCAAGTTCGCCGCTGCCGCGGCCGCCCCCTTCCTCGATGCACCCGACGTGATCTCAGCGGCCCCCGGTTCGCGCAGCGAATTCGTGGTCACCGAGGGCGTCGACGTGTACGCCTGGCCGCAGAACGAGACGTCGACGGGCGTCATGGCGCCGGTCACCCGGGTGCACGGCGACCCCGGTGCGCTCACCGTCATCGACGCCACGAGCGCCGCCGCCGGCATCGACTTCGACGCCGCAGCGTCGGATGTCTACTACTTCGCCCCGCAGAAGAACCTCGCCTCCGACGGCGGCCTGTGGCTGGCCCTCTTCTCCCCCGCCGCCGTCGAACGGGTCGAACGCATCACCGCGAGCGGCCGGTACATTCCCGAGTTCCTCAGCCTCAAGAACGCGATCGACAACTCGCGGCTCAACCAGACGCTGAACACCCCCGCGCTGGCCACCCTCCTGCTGCTCGAGAACCAGCTCGAGTGGATCAACGGCAACGGTGGACTGGCCTGGGCGTCCGCACGCACGCGGGAATCGTCATCCGTTCTCTACGACTGGGCCGAGCGCGTCGACTACGCGACGCCGTTCGTCAGCAACCCCGATCACCGTTCGCAGGTCGTCGTCACCATCGACTTCGACGAATCGGTGGACGCCGCCGCCGTGGCGCGGACGCTCCGTGCCAACGGAGTCGTCGACACCGACCCGTACCGCAAGCTGGGTCGCAACCAGTTGCGCCTCGCGACGTTCACGGCGATCGCGCCGGACGACGTGCGCAGCCTCGTCGGGGCGATCGAGTACGTCGTCGCACACATCGGCCGGTAGACGAGATGCGGCTCTGGCTGAAAGACAGCGAACGGCGCCCCGACCCGCTGCCCGCGCGCACGGATGCGCGCACGGCCTTCTTCGCGGGTTCGGTGGTGTGGCTAGTCGTCCTCGTCGTCGCGGTCGTCTTCCGCGTCGAACTCGCCGCTCGCGGCTTCGAATGGTGGGTCTGGTGTGCCGTCATCGGCCTGGGCCTCGGCCTGGGCGGCCTCGCCTGGGTTCAGGGGAGACGCCGCTAGCGCTTCCCCGAAATCGATGCCGTCGAGTTCGTCGTCGCCGCCATCCTCGTCTTCGAAGTCGTCGTCCTCATCGAGGGCGTCGGCTTCGTCCGTCTCCACGTCGAACTCGTCGAGGGCGTCCAGCGCTTCGGCGGCGGCCTCGGCCTCGGCGAGTTCCTGTGCGGTGCGGTGGTCGGCCAGCCGGTCGGACCACGGAACCCACTCGGGGGCGAGCAGGGCTTCGCCGCCGGGCATGAGCTCGGTCTCGAGCACGGAGGGCTGGGAATCGCCATCGATGCGAGACAGGCTGACGGTCCAGTGCCAGCCGGGGTAACCGGTCATCAGGCAGTCGAAGAGGAGCGACACGACGTGTTCGCCCTCAACGATGTGGCCGACCGGTTCGCCGATGGTGTCGGCGGGGGTGATCTCGACCAGGGCGGCGCGCGCCACCTCAACGGCCTGGAGCAGGGTTTCGTCCGCCAGCTCAGGCATCGAGCTCCTCGGCAACCTTGCGCAGCATCGCCGCGATCTTCTTGCTGTGGGAGCTTTCCGGGTAGCGTCCCCGGCGCAGGTTGGCGCCCATCCCGTCGAGCAGCTTGACCAGGTCCTCGACGATGATCGCCATGTCGTCGGCCGACTTGCGGCTGAGCTTTGCGAGGCTCGGCGGTGACTCGAGCACCCGCACGGACAGCGCCTGGGCGCCCCGTTTGCCGTCTGCGATCCCGAATTCGAGCTTCGTCCCGGCCTTGACCGTCACGCCGGAGGGCAGGGCGGAAGCGTGCAGGAAGACCTCCTGGCCGTCATCGGAACTGATGAAGCCAAAACCCTTCTCTTCGTCGTAAAACTTGACCTTGCCGGTAGGCATCTAGACCTCGCTGGGTACCGGGCGCGCGGAAGTGCGCGTCATCCGAGCCAAGCCTATTCGCTTCGGCGGGTCCCCGCCCCGTCTTTGTCGGGTCCGACCACTATCCTTGGGGTGTGACCATTCAAACCGCACACAGCTTCAGCCGGATCGAGCGCATCCTGGCATTTATGGTCGCGGGTGTTGTGGGTCTGTCGATCCTCGCCTTTCTGGGCATCATCTTCGGCACGATGGCCGGAGCCGGAACCAACGACGGTTTCAGCTCCGGAATCTGGCCGGTCGTTTTCACGCTGCCGTACTACGGCCTGCCCGCCGGCTTCCTGGCCATCGTCGCCCTCATGGTGTTGACGGGCGTTCGCCGCAGTCGCGAGGCACGCCAGAGCAGGCGGTAGCGGCATGCTCTCGCTGGCAACGCGTCTCCGGTCCCTCGACGACGAATCCCTGCGCCTGGCGATCGTGGCCCGCTCCGTGCCGGCCACCGGCATCCGGGACTTTTTCGACCTGGCCGAGAGCCTGCTCGACCCGGCCTCCGCCCAGGCCGCGCTGGCCCACCTGGACCGGGCCACCCTCGCCGCCCTGGCCGTAGCCGGAGAGCTTGCTGTCGGCCTGGCCGCCGCGGACCCGGCCACCCCGGGGCCGACGATCGCGGAGCTCACTGACCGGTTGACTGTGCTCGCGGGGGCACCCGTCGCGGAAGCCGACGTTGCCGCGCGCGCCGCGGAGCTCCACCGCCTCATGCTCGCCTGCGTCTCGGATGGGCGGCTGGCCCCGTACGACGCCGTCAGCGCCCAGCTCCGCCGCTGGCCCGCCGAGGGACTGCCGAGCGCCACCGAGCTGGCGGCCGCCCCGCAGCCCGCGCCTCTCCCCCCGGCGTCGGAGAACGACATCCGATTCGCCGACCGGCTGGCCACCGAGCGCGCCTTCACCGCCGTGTCCGCGATCGCCGAACTGGCCACGGAGCTCGCGCGCGAGCCCGCACGTGAACTCAGCCGCGGCGGGCTGGGGCTGCCGGACAGCAAACGGCTCGCCCTGGTCATGGCGGTGGACCTCGAGATCGTCGCCCCCCTGGTCGCGACCGCCGCCCGAGCCGGACTCATCGCTCAGTCCAACGGGCACTGGCTGGGCACCGAGGCCGGGGAGGCCTGGATGCTCGAGGGCACCACCCGTCGCTGGGCGGCGCTCGCCCGCGCCTGGCACGATGCCCTGCCGGCCGATGTTCGCACCCTCCTGGCCCGCCGCCCCTCGTTCTCCTGGGGCGCGGGCCTGCACGCCTTCGTCAGCTGGCTCTACCCGGCCGGCGGCGACGCGATCGACGCACGCGTGCGGGAATTCACGCGCGATGCCGAACTCATCGGGGTCATGGCGCACCACATGACCAGCCCGGCCGGAGTGGCCCTCCTGGCCGGCGACCTCGACGCAGCCGCCGCACTCATGGGCAGGTCGCTGCCGGCCGAGGTCGGCGCGGTGTACCTCCAGCACGACCTGTCGATCGTTGCCCCCGGCCCCCTCGCCCCCTCGATCGACGCCCGGCTCCGCGGCCTGGCCGATGTTGAGAGCCGCGAGCTCGCCTCCAGCTACCGCATTACGGCGGCCTCGGTGAGCCGCGCCCTGGCGGCCGGCGAAACCGCCGACTCGCTGCTCGACTTCCTGCGCGCCGTTTCGCTCAGCGGCATCCCGCAGCCGGTGGAGTACCTCATCCGGGAATCGGCGGACCGGTACGGCCGCGTCCGGGTGGGCAGCGCCCACACCCCCGGGTCCCCGACGCAGAGTTACGTCCGCTCGGACGACGCCGCGCTGCTGGGCACCATCGCGGTCGATCAGACCTTCGCGCCGCTCGCGCTCGTGCGAGACACCGAGAATCGCCTGACCAGCCGCATCCCCGTCGAAACCGTGTTCTGGGCGCTCACCGACGCGCGCTACCCGGTCGCCGCGGAAGACAGCGACGGCGAGATCGTGCACCTGCGCCGCCACCAGCTCGCCAGCGTGCAACCGGTCGTCGTGACCGACCCGGCTGCCGCGCTGGTCGAGAAGCTGCGCGCCGGTGACGGCGGGGAGGTCATGGCCGGGGACGCGTGGCTCGCCCGCCAGCTGGACACGGCCATCAAGGGCAAGCAAACCGTCACGGTGAGCATCGCCATGCCCGGCGGGGTCGTCGTCGATTACCTGCTCGAGCCGGCGAGCGTGGGCGGCGGACGCTTCCGCGCCCGGGACCGCCGCGCCGACATCGAACGCACGCTTCCGCTCTCGAGCATCATCAGCATCACGCCGGTCGGGTAGGTCGGCTCCCGGCTTTCCCGTCGGGCTGGCGTAGGATTACCGGTTATGTCTGACGGACCCCTGATCGTCCAAAGCGACCGCACGGTTTTGCTCGAGGTCGCCCATCCCCTCGCGGAGGATGCGCGTCACGACCTGGCCGTGTTCGCCGAGCTCGAGCGCGCCCCCGAGCACATCCACACCTACCGGATCACCCGGCTCGGGTTGTGGAACGCGCGGGCGGCGGGGCACGACGCCTCCGACATGCTGGCCACGCTGGAGAAATACTCGAAGTTCGCCATTCCGCAGACCGTGAGCGTCGACATCACCGAGACGGTCGGCCGCTACGGCCGGCTCGTGATCGAGCGCGACGACGCCGGAGCGCTCATCCTGCGCAGCAACGACCGGGCCGTGCTGATGGAGATCTCGGGCGCCAAGCGGATTTCGCCCCTGCTGGTCGGGCATCCGACGCCGGATTCGTTCCTGGTCGAGCCGTGGGCCCGTGGGCAGCTCAAGCAGGAGCTCGTCAAGCTCGGCTGGCCGGCCGAGGACCTCGCCGGGTACACACCCGGCACGCCGCATCCGATCGCGCTGCTCGAGAGCGGCTGGGCGCTGCGCGACTACCAGAACAAGGCGGTGGCGAACTTCTTCGAGGGGGGCTCCGGCGTGGTCGTGCTCCCCTGCGGCGCCGGCAAGACGCTCGTGGGGGCCGGGGCCATGGCCACCGCGCAGACCAACACGCTCATCCTGGTCACCAACACGATCTCCGCCCGGCAGTGGCGCGACGAACTGCTCAAGCGCACGACCCTCACCGCCGACGAGATCGGCGAGTACTCCGGCCAGGTGAAGGAGGTCAAGCCGGTCACGATCGCGACCTACCAGATCCTCACCGCCAAGCGGAAGGGCGAGTACGCCCACCTCGAGCTCCTCGACGCCATGGACTGGGGCCTGGTGATCTACGACGAGGTGCACCTGCTGCCCGCGCCCGTGTTCAAGCTCACCGCGGAACTGCAGGCGCGCCGCCGGCTCGGCCTCACGGCCACCCTGGTGCGCGAGGACGGCCGCGAGGGCGACGTGTTCAGCCTGATCGGTCCCAAGCGCTTCGATGCGCCGTGGAAGGAGATCGAGGCCCAGGGCTTCATCTCCCCCGCATCCTGCTACGAGGTGCGGATCGACCTGCCCCAGTCCGAGCGGCTCAGCTACGCGGCGGCCGCGGACGACGAGCGCTACCGCATGGCCGCGACCGCGCCGGCGAAGCTGGATGTCGTCAAGCAGCTGGTGGCGAAGCACCCGGGTGAACGCATCCTCGTGATCGGCCAGTACCTCGACCAGATCGACGAACTGGCCGAGGCGCTCGGCGCCCCGAAGCTCACCGGCGCGACCCCCATCGACGAACGCGAGCGGCTCTACCAGGCCTTCCGGGTCGGCGAGGAGAACGTGCTCGTCGTCTCGAAGGTCGCGAACTTCTCGGTCGACCTGCCGGAGGCCACGGTCGCGATCCAGGTCTCCGGGTCCTTCGGCTCCCGGCAGGAGGAGGCCCAGCGCCTCGGCCGTCTGCTCCGGCCGAAGGAGTCCGGCCTGTCGGCGAACTTCTACACCCTCGTCGCGCGCGACACCGTCGACCAGGACTTCGCCCAGAACCGCCAGCGTTTCCTCGCCGAGCAGGGTTACAGCTACACGATCCTGGACTCCCACAACCTCGCCGCCTGACCCGCGAAACCGCACTTGTGCGCGTTATGAACGCGTTTTAACGCGCACGACTGCGGTTTCGCGGGGAAGGGTAGCTCTCAGGAACATCCCAGCTAACGCGCAGATACTGGTGGCATGACCGATGGCCCCCGCATTCTCATTGTCGACGACGAACCCAACATCCGGGATCTTCTCACCACCAGCCTGCGCTTCGCCGGCTTCGCCGTGCGCGCCGTGGGTAACGGCGCCCAGGCGATCTCCGCCGTACTCGAGGAGGAGCCCGACCTGATCATCCTCGACGTCATGCTCCCCGACATCAACGGTTTCGGCGTGACCAAGCGCCTGCGCACGGCCGGCTACACAGCCCCGATCCTCTTCCTCACCGCGAAGGATGACACGGAAGACAAGATCACCGGGCTCACGGTCGGCGGCGACGACTACGTCACCAAGCCGTTCAGCCTCGACGAGATCGTCGCGCGGATCAAGGCGATCCTGCGCCGCACCATGCACGCCGACGAGGATGCCGTCATCCGCGCCGGCGAACTCACCATGGACCAGGACACCCACGAGGTGCTCGTCGGCGACCAGCCGATCGAGCTCAGCCCGACCGAGTTCAAGCTCCTGCGCTACCTGATGCTCAACCCGAACCGGGTGCTGTCCAAGGCGCAGATCCTCGACCACGTGTGGGAGTACGACTTCAACGGGGACGCCGGAATCGTCGAGTCCTACATCTCCTACCTGCGGCGCAAGGTCGACACGCATTCGAGCGAGCCGCTGATCCAGACCAAGCGCGGCTTCGGCTACATGCTCAAGGCGGCCAAGGCGTAGCTCACAGGCTGCGCCCGTAAACTGAGGGCCACATGCATGAGTCACTGACGGAGCGCTGGAGCCGTACCTCCCTTCGCTCCAAGATCACCGGCGTGACCGTGCTGATGCTGACCCTCGGGCTCCTCGTCTCCGGCATCGGCACGATGGCGATGCTGCGGCAGTACGTCATCCAGCAGGTCGACGCGCGCCTCCAGACCGAGGCGCAGACCGCGCTCAACGGCAACTCGGCGGCTTCCCTGACCGCGGGCAGCGCGGAGGGCGTGCCGTCCGACTACTTCGTCGCCCTGTACGACGAGAGCGGCACGCTCCGGGACCGCACCTGGCGGGACCGGCCCCGCCGGGACCTGCCCGTGGTCGACATGCCGCTCGATCTCCAGACCGTGACCCGACTCGACGGCGAGATTCTGACGTTCCACAGCGCGAACCACGACACCGAGTTCCACGCCGTCGCGGTGCCGTTCGTGATCAGTCCCCAGGGCACCTACGGAACCCTGCTGATGGCCGTGTCGCTGAAGCCGACCGAGAATACGATGGCCACCTATCTCACCATCTTCCTCGGCTTCGGCGTGGGCGTCGTGCTCGTTGGCGCGCTGCTGACCCGGCTGCTCGTGACGACCACCTTCGCGCCGTTGCGCGAGGTCGAGCGCACTGCGGCTGCGATCGCCGACGGCGATTTCAGCCAGCGCCTCGGCGGCGCCACCCCGAACACGGAAGTCGGCCGCCTGAACCGCTCGCTCAACACCATGCTCAACCGCATCGACCGGGCCTTCAAGGACCGCGCGCGCACCATCGACCAGATGCGCCGGTTCGTCGGTGACGCCAGCCATGAGCTGCGCACCCCGCTCGTCTCCGTTCGCGGCTACGCGGAGCTGTACCGGATGGGCGCGCTGCAGACGCCCGAGGACGTCGCGCAGGCGATGGAACGCATCGAGAAGGAAGCGATCCGGATGGGCGGACTGGTCGAGGACCTCCTCGAGCTGGCCCGGCTGGACGAGACGAAGCCCCTGGACCTGGCCGAGGTCGACCTCATGCCCCTGGCCCGCGACGCCGCGCTCGACGCCATGGCGTCCTCCCCGGGCCGGCGGGTGACCGTCGTGTCGCGGCCGCCGGAGGATGAGCTCCCCGACACCGCGGACATCCCCGCCGTCGACGCCGACCCGGCCGACACCGCTCGGCCCGTCAACGCGGCCGGAGCGCAGCCGGCCAACGGGGCTGCCCTCACCGGTCCCATCTCCTTCGCCGGCGCGACGCTCGCCCGGCTGCGCACGCGCAAGCCGCGCCGAACCGACCCCTCGGCCACGCAGACCGAGCCCGCGGCGCCGTCGGGCGCGGTCCCGGCCGTCGTGATGGCCGAGGAGAACAAGATCCGCCAGGTGATCACCAACCTGATGGGCAACGCCCTGCGCTTCAGCCAGCCGGACAGTCCGGTCGAGCTCGAGGTGTCCGTCGATCGGCGCAACCAGCGGGCGTCGATCGCGGTGGTCGACCACGGCGAGGGCATCCCCCCGCAGATTAGGGACAAGATCTTCCAGCGCTTCTGGCGCGCCGACACCTCTCGCGCCCGGGAAACCGGGGGCAGCGGCCTCGGCCTCGCCATTGTCGCGTCGATCGTGGCCAGCCACAACGGCACGGTCGAGGTCCTGGACACCCCGGGCGGCGGGGCAACTTTCCGGGTCTGGCTCCCCCTGGCCGGCTCGCCGAATGCGCCCCAGGGGATCACCCCGCCGAGTGCCCCCGAGGCGCGGTCGGATTAGCCTCGGGCGACCCCGTCGGCGAGGATGCGCTTCAGTGCGTCCGGCCGATTGGTGATCACGCCGTCGACGCCCAGGTCGATCGCACGCCTGATGTCAGCGTCGCTGTCGACCGTCCAGGTCAGGCACTCCATCCCGAGGCGGTGCACCTCGGCCACGTACGCGGCGTCAATGGAGTAGTGATACGGGTTGATCTGGTCGGCCCAGGTCGCCAGCTCGGGCAGTTGGGCGATCGTCGGCGTGCCGAGCAGCCCGACGGGGATGGTGGGCTCGAGCGACTTGAAGGCTTTCATCGAGCCGAAACTGAATGACTGCACGACGAGTCGCCCCGCGGCGACGGCCGACTGGACATAGCCGGGGAACGTGTTCATCTCAGCGGCCACCTCGGCCTCGATGCCGGGGTAGAGATCCGGCGCCTTGATCTCCAGGAGCATGCCGCCGCTGCCGGTGCGGATGGTCTGGATCGACTCGGAAAGGGTCGGGATCTTCTCACCGGCGAACTTCGGGTCCTTCCAGGAGCCGGCGTCGAGGCTGAGCATCTCGGCATAGGTGAATTCGCTGACTTTCCAGGGAGCGCGGTCGGGGAAGAGCTGCTCCACGTTCGTCGTCCGAGCCAGGTTGGTGTCGTGGATGACCACGAGTTCACCGTCCCTGGAGCGCTGCACGTCGAGCTCGGTGAGGTCCCCGCCGAGGGCGATTCCCTCCCGGAAGGAGAGAAGCGTGTTCTCGGGGAAGTAGGCGCTGGCACCTCGGTGAGCCGCGTTGACAACCGTGACGGACGCCGGGGCCTCGCTCGCGTGCGCGACAGCGGTCACGGGCACGGTCGCGCCGGCGGCGAGGGCGATACCGACGAACACACTCGCTGCCCTCGCGGACCGGCGTCCACTCGGACGGATCTGGCGGGTGGGGGTGAGAAGTCTCATGCGGTCTCCTTGGGGTTGGCGTTACGCCCTCAGGTTGTCGGGGCCGCACGACGCGCAGATGGCCCGAGGATGGCCGGGTCGTGGCCGCAGAGCGACCCTCGGGGGGCGCCCTCCCCACCGGCGGGCCCCCGGGGCGCCGTCCACAGTCCGGGCTCCCTCGATCGGGGCGGCAGTCGGCGGCACTACGGTCGCGTGCGAGCGGAAGGACGACGGACATGACGAGCTACCAGGTGGACAGCGAGGCCGTGCTGAGTACGACGGCCACCGCGCGGGCGTCAATCGCCCGAATCCAGGCCGAGGTCGCCGGCCTGCTGGCGCAGTTGACCGGCCTCGAAGGGTCGTGGACGGGGCAGGCCGCAGCGGCCTTCCAGGGCGCCGTGGCCGATTGGCGAGCGACCCAGCGACACGTCGAGGAGAGTGCGGAGGGACTCAACCTGGCCCTGTCGCAGGCCGGCCGGCAGTATGCCGATGTCGAACAGGCAAACGCGCGCCTGTTCTCACGCTGACGTCACGGGCATCTGAGCGGGCGCCAGAGGCGGCGCAGGCGCACACGAGACACAACAATGGGCGCCTCCCGAAGGAGGCGCCCATCATCTGGAACTGCGGTGCTGTGGAACGGGTTGGGACTTAGAAGTCCATTCCGCCGCCCTGGTCGCCGGCCGGGGCCGGGTGCTTCTCGGGCTTGTCGGCGACAACGGCCTCGGTGGTGAGGAACAGTCCGGCAATCGACGCGGCGTTGAGCAGCGCGGAGCGGGTGACCTTCACCGGGTCATTGATGCCGGCGAGGAGCATGTCGACGTACTCACCGGTCGCGGCGTTGAGGCCCCAGCCGACGGGCAGGTTGCGCACCTTGTCAGCGACGACGCCCGGCTCGAGGCCGGCGTTGAGGGCGATCTGCTTGAGCGGCGCGTCGATGGCCACGCGCACGATGTTCGCACCCGTTGCCTCGTCACCCGTGAGGGAGAGCTTCTCGAAAGCGGTCTTGCCGGCCTGGATCAGCGCAACGCCACCACCGGCGACGATGCCCTCTTCAACGGCAGCCTTCGCGTTGCGGACGGCATCCTCGATGCGGTGCTTGCGCTCCTTGAGCTCAACCTCCGTCGCGGCGCCGGCCTTGATGACTGCAACGCCACCGGCGAGCTTCGCCAGGCGCTCCTGGAGCTTCTCGCGGTCGTAGTCGCTGTCGGTGTTCTCGATCTCGCTGCGGATCTGCTGCACGCGGCCGGCGATCGCCTCGACGTCTCCGCCACCCTCGACGATCGTGGTCTCGTCCTTGGTGATGACGATCTTGCGGGCGGTGCCGAGCAGGTCGAGGGTCACGTTCTCAAGCTTGAGTCCGACCTCCTCGGCGATGACCTGTCCACCGGTCAGGATCGCGATGTCCTGCAGCTGGGCCTTGCGGCGGTCACCGAAGCCCGGAGCCTTGACGGCGACGGACTTGAAGATGCCGCGGATCTTGTTCACAACGAGCGTGGCCAGGGCCTCGCCGTCGACGTCCTCGGCGATGATGAGGAGCTGCTTGCCGGTCTGGATGACCTTGTCAACGATCGGCAGCAGGTCCTTGATGTTCGAGACCTTGGAGTTGACGATCAGGATGTACGGGTCTTCGAAGACCGCTTCCTGACGGTCGGGGTCGGTCACGAAGTACGCCGACAGGAAGCCCTTGTCGAAGCGCATGCCCTCGGTGAGCTCGAGTTCGGTGCCGAGAGTGTTGGACTCTTCGACGGTGACGACGCCTTCCTTGCCGACCTTGTCGATCGCCTCGGCGATGATGGCGCCGATTTCAGCGTCACCGGCAGAGATGGAAGCCGTGGCCGCGATCTCTTCCTTGGTCTCGACCTCTTTGGCGTTCGCGATGAGCTCTTCGATGACGGCAGCAGTGGCCTTCTCGATGCCGCGCTTGAGGCTGATCGGGTCGGCGCCGGCTGCGACGTTGCGCAGGCCTTCGCGAACCAGCGCCTGAGCGAGGACGGTGGCGGTGGTGGTGCCGTCGCCGGCGACGTCATCCGTCTTCTTGGCGACCTCTTTGACGAGTTCCGCACCGATCTTCTCGTACGGGTCGTCGAGTTCGATCTCCTTGGCGATGGACACGCCGTCGTTGGTGATCGTGGGTGCGCCCCACTTCTTCTCCAGAACGACGTTGCGTCCGCGCGGGCCGAGGGTGACCTTGACCGTGTCGGCGAGGATGTTCAGGCCGCGCTCAAGGCCGCGACGGGCCTCTTCGTTGAAAGCAATGATCTTTGCCATAAGTGTTTCTCGTCCCTCCCGGACGTTCAAAAACGTGATGGGGTTAGCACTCATAAGTAGAGAGTGCCAAAGACGATTCTGGCACTCTGGTGCCGAGAGTGCAAGTGAACGGGCGGGGCGCTACGGCACCAGCTGGACGGAACCCTGCTTCGTCGGGACCAGCTCGATCCAGGTGTTGCCGGCGGCAAGCCGGATCGTCACGCCGTTACCGTCGACGAGACTGATCGGCGACGACGGGTATCGCTTGACCCAGGTGGCGCGCAGGCTCCGCCCGCCGGTCGAGACCCAGGCCTCTCCCGAACCGATCATGGTGGTCTTGGGGACGTCGCCGTAGCGCCGGTCGATGCCGACACGCATGACGACGACGTTGGTCGCCTTGAGCTGCGCGCCCTTGCTGTTGCGGTCCGGCGCGCCCTCCTGGGAACGCAGGTAGTAATTCGCCTTGGCGTTCCAGGCCCACGATGGCCAGCGTGCGGTGGAGAAGCGCGTCTGGATCGTGCGGATGGCCTTGCCGTCCACCACCGCTGACGACGCCGCGGCGGTGGCCGCGTAGGCGAAGTGCTGCCTCGGCGGGGCCAGCTTGGGGTACCGGCCGACGAGCGTCCTGGCCTTCACCACGACATTGTGCGGGGACGACTTCGTGTCGATCCGGTAGAACAGTCCGCTGCGGTCGTAGTCGAAGACGGCGTTCACGACCGGGGTCGCCTCCATCGCCTTGACGAACTGCGGCTGGCCGCCGGAGTAGGCGACGATTCCGCCGAAGGGCGTAATGATGTCCGGATCCATCGGCCGGATCGAGCGCACCGGCCCGATCAGCTTCGGGATGTCCGAGTGCCAGACCCCGACGTAGCGGGTGATCCCGCCTTCGACGAGTTCCTCGAAGACGATGTCGGCGCTCTCGAGGCCGATCTGCGGCCTCGCCGCCTCGTGGTTGTCGATCTTCACCGCCAGCGACGGATGCGCCGCGCTCCCCGGAGGCACGGGTGTTCCGCGCAGCGGTGCGAGCACGGTCGCGGCCGGGGCCGTGTAGGTGGACACCCAGGCCTTCGCCGTCGAGGTCGGCTTGATGCTCGCGGTCGGCCGCGGTGCTTCGGCAGTGCAGGCGGCCAGAAGCAGGACCGGAATGACCGCGGCAACTATCCTCACGGTCACGCGTCGGCTGCGTTTCATCGCTTCACTGTTCTGATTCACCGTTTCACCCTAACGCCGC
This sequence comes from Cryobacterium sp. Sr8, assembly GCF_004403225.1. NCBI lineage: Bacteria > Bacillati > Actinomycetota > Actinomycetes > Micrococcales > Microbacteriaceae > Cryobacterium > Cryobacterium sp. Sr8. Next base: position 28,672 of record NZ_SOHO01000024.1, read on the forward strand.
GCGGTGCTCCCGCGCGGCGTTGGGCGTGCAAGCCTCGAAACTGGTGCAGCTCAGGCCGGTCGAACCGACTCGGCCTGAGGGCCCTTCGCTCCGCTGCCAACCTCGAAGACGACCGCCTGGCCTTCTTCGAGGACTTTGTATCCGCTCATGTCAATGGCGGAATAGTGGACGAAGACGTCCTGCCCCCCGCCGTCAATGGTGATAAAGCCGAAGCCCTTCTCAGCGTTGAACCACTTTACGGTTCCGTGCGCCATGTGTTACTCCCCAGTGCTGTGATTGCGTCGGCACGGGCCCACTGGCCGCGCCGGGCCTTCCGCGGAAACTGCTTCGGTGCAGTGCCTGCGTCCACCATGGCCGTGCAACGGGTCCACCTCCACAGAGGCGAGCTGCACGGACAAAATGAGCGACCATGGCCGAGCGTAGCGAAGAGGCTCTGGAATAACAGGGGGTTGACAAATTGCCGGTCGATGGCTGAAAAGCAGGGCTGCCGGGCGCCCTATCCGGCCGGCGGAGAGTAGTCGTTGCCGACGACAACAGTGAGCTCGGCATCGGACTCCGCGAAGTCGTTCGCGAGCATTATTTCGGCCCCCGGCAGGGACTCTGCGACCCCCCGTGCCGCGCCCTCCAGGGCGGGGTCGGCGTAGTAGACGATCGTCTCGGCAACGTCGGAGGTGGCGGCGTCGCCGAGCGTCCCGACGGTCCACCCCTCGGAGCCGAGGACGTCTCCGACGGATCCGGCCAGACCCATCGTCAGGGTGCCGTTGAGCACGGTGACGGACAGGTTCGGGTCAACGGTCGGCTTCAGCGTGGGCGTCGCCGACGGCTCCGGCTTCGGCGTCGCGGTCGGGGTCGACGTGGCCGGGGGCGCCGCAGTGGGCGCGAGTCCGGATGTGTCCGGCGCGAGGCGGTTGTTCAGGAACAGCAGACCCAGCGCTCCGATCGCGATCAGCACCACCGTGGCGGCCAGCGCCCACCAGAATGCCAGCCAGCCGCGACCCTTCTTGCCCGGGGCCCGGTGTGCGCCCACCCGGTCGAGAGCAGGCGGGTGGGCGTCGAAGCGGTCTTTCGGATAGGGCTGGGGCATTGTCAGTCTGGTTCGGTCTCGATCAGTCGGTGGGGAGTGCGGCGCGGCGCGCTCGCGCCTGTGCCCTGGCTTCGCGCATCCGATGCAGTCGCTTAACCAGCATGGGGTCGCGGGCGAGGGCCAGCGGTGAGTCGATGAGGGCACCCAACAACTGATAGTACCGTGCAGCCGAGAGACCGAATTCGGCCCGAATGGCCTGCTCCTTGGCGCCGGCGTGATTGCGCCACTGTCGTTCGAAGTCGAGGATCGCCACGTCCCGCGCGGACAGTGAGGCCGACTCCGGGCTGCCGTCGGCGGCCGGTTCGTGTGATTTCTCCATCGGCCACCTCTCCCTGGTCATCTCACCGGGCACGTGCCGCCCGCTTTCACCGACGCCGGCTACGGTCATCCTATTTGGGTGCGCCCGGTGCATGTCCGCCAACCGTACGCCGGTTCGAGTCTGTGGGAGTTCGCTGGACGCTGCCCGTGAAAGGAATGCCGGGGCGGCCGCGCGAGTTTAGGCTGATGGAGTGAGAACCGGGCGGCGCCCGGGAACGAAGGGACGCACATGGACCACGAAGTCAAGAAGTCTGAAGCCGAGTGGCGCGAGGAATTGGGGCCCGAGCGCTATGCGGTGCTCCGCGGGGCCGCGACGGAGCGCGCCTGGACGGGAGAACTGCTCGATGAGGCGCGCTCGGGCGTGTATACCTGTGGCGCCTGCAACGCTGAGTTGTTCAAGAGCGGCACCAAATTCGATTCCGGCTGCGGCTGGCCGAGTTTCTACGAGTCCGTGCGCCCCGAGGCGGTCGAGTTGATCGAGGACCGGACCCTGGGCACCGTGCGCACAGAGGTGCGTTGCGCCAACTGCGGCTCGCACCTGGGGCACGTCTTCGACGACGGCTTCGGCACGCCCACCGGAGACCGGTACTGCATGAATTCCATCGCGCTCAACTTCACGCCCGTCGAGTAGCCGGCGGTGTCGGCCGTTGCCGACGCGCTCGCGGCGCGCCGGTCGTACTCCAGGGTGACCCCGGATGCCCCCAGCCACGACGAACTGCTGCCTTTGGTAGCCGCCGTGGCACGTGTCGCCGACCACGGCGCGCTGAGGCCGTGGCGCCTGATCGAGTTGCGCGGAGACGCACGGCGGCGATTGGGCGATGCCCTGGTCGCGGCATCCGGCCACACGGCCGCCGAGGCGGCCAGGACCGCTGCCAAACCGCTGCGCGCCGAACTCCTGATTGCCCTCGTGATCAGCCGCCGCGAGAGCGAGAAGGTCGCGGACTGGGAGCAGGATGCCGCGGCGGCCGGGGTCGCCCACGCACTGAGCCTGCTGCTGGCTGACGCAGGCTGGGGCGTGATGTGGCGCACCGGGCCCCACACGCGATCCGCGCCGGTTCGCCGCATGCACGAACTTGCCGACAACGAGGAGCTTCTCGGCTGGCTCTACGTGGGCGGCGTTCCGCCGGACGCCAAACCGGGGGTGCGCCTGCCCATCGATCCGGCCGAGTTCCTGACCGTTCTCTAGCGCCGAATCCCCTGGGCCGGGGCGGGCCGGACCGGGACTGTCCAGGGCCGGCCACGGGACTTGAACCCGTAACCCCCACTTTACAAGAGTGGTGCGCTACCAATTGCGCCAGGCCGGCATGAGGCCCGAGGGCCTCGAACACCCATCCTAAATCACAGAACCGAAAGGGCGGGCGCGTTCTACCCGGCCGGGGTCGGCGTCGGAGTGGGCGTCGGGGTGGACGTGGAGTACGTGGCGCCCGCCGACTGCAGCACGAACGCCGCGAATTCCTTGGGGTCCTTCAACGACCCGAGGTACTGCTTGCCGTTGACGAGCACGGTCGGCGTGCCGGTGACCTTGGGAATCGAGGCGTTGGGGATCGGGCCGGTCAGGGCCCGGTCGGTGGCGTCGAGAACCCAGGACTTGTACGTCACGTCGTCGATGCACGTGTCGATCTTCGACAACGAGGACGTGACGCCCGAACTCCGCACGACCTGCTTGATTTGCTTGTCGGTGAGGCCCGCCGTGCCCTCCTCGGGCTGGTCCGCGAACAGGGCGGCGTTGAACGCGTAGAAGTCGTTGGGCGAGGAGTTCGCCACGCAGGCAGCGGCATTGGCCGCGCGCAGGGAGTACTGGGTACCGGCGGACTTGCTGGTCAGGATCGAAATGGGGTGGACCTCGACCGTCGCGGCCCCGGCCTCAACCCACTGGGCGATCTGGTCGCTGTTGTTCAGTTCGAACTCGCCGCAGTACGGGCAGAGGTAGTCGACGTAGACCCGGATGTCGGCCACGGTGCCGGTCGCGTCGGGCACCGAAGCGACGGGCTTCGCGTCGGGCTGGAGGGCGGGGGTCTTGACCGTGGTCAGCCCCTCGCCGATGAGCACGCCGTCGCTGGCCATGTTGGCCGGGCCCGGCCCGACCGGCCGGATGGAGTTGACGATGATCAGGGCGATGATGCCGACGATGGCGATGGCCGCCACGGCGATTCCACCCTGCAGGAAGACCCGGTTGCGACGATCCTTCTTCTTCTGTTCCTCGCGCAGCAGCGTGGCCTTTTTGCGGGCCGCGTCGCGTCGCTGATTCTTGGAAGGACGGCTGTCGCCTGGTCCGCCGTTAGTCATGAATAGTTGCTCCGAACGTGTGGATGCCCGCACTGTGTGTGCATAGCCCTCCACAGAGTAGAACGCGTGTCTGGGAAAACCCCAAACGGCGGCTGTACGCCCGCCGCGGGGCGAGGGCGGCTGCCATGCAATACTGGTCAGGATACCCGGCCCGCCTGGCGGGACAGGTGTCACATCCCACTCACAACGGATCGTCCGGCACGTTCCTGCCGGTGAAGGAGAAGAAAACCATGGCTTCGGTCACTTTTGACAAGGCAACCCGCCTCTACCCGGGTTCCACCCGCCCCGCTGTCGATCACCTCGACCTGCAGGTCGCTGACGGCGAGTTCCTCGTCCTCGTCGGCCCCTCCGGCTGCGGCAAGTCCACCTCGCTGCGCATGCTGGCCGGCCTCGAAGAGGTCAACGACGGCAACATCTTCATCGGCGAGCGCAACGTCACGGATGTCCCACCGAAAGACCGCGACATCGCCATGGTCTTCCAGAACTACGCCCTGTACCCGCACATGACCGTCGCCGAGAACATGGGCTTCGCGCTCAAGATCGCCGGCATCAACAAGGACGAGCGCGCCGCCCGCGTGCTCGAGGCCGCCAAGCTGCTCGACCTGGAGCCGTACCTCAGCCGCAAGCCCAAGGCACTCTCCGGCGGTCAGCGCCAGCGCGTCGCCATGGGCCGCGCGATCGTGCGCCAGCCGCAGGTGTTCCTCATGGACGAGCCGCTGTCCAACCTCGACGCGAAGCTGCGCGTGCAGACCCGCACCCAGATCGCGTCCCTCCAGCGTCGCCTCGGCGTCACCACGGTCTACGTGACCCACGACCAGACCGAGGCGCTGACCATGGGCGACCGCATCGCGGTGCTCAAGGACGGCGTCCTCCAGCAGGTCGGCACGCCCCGAGACCTGTACGCGAAGCCGAACAACGTGTTCGTTGCCGGTTTCATCGGCAGCCCGGCCATGAACCTGTTCCTGGCCGACCGGGTCGACGGAGGCGTCAAGTTCGGCACCGCGACCGTCCCCGTGCAGCGCGACACCCTCGCTGGGGCGAGCGGCGACAAGGTGACCATCGGGGTCCGCCCGGAGGACATCCACCTGGCGACCGCGCAGGGCGAAGGACTCCAGGTTGAGGTCGACCTGGTCGAGGAGCTCGGCGCCGACGGCTACCTGTACGGTCACTCCACGGTCGAGGGCAAGCGCACCGACATCGTCGCCCGTGTCGACGGACGCTCGCACCCGAACGCCGGGGACACGGTCTACCTGACCCCGACGCCCAACCACCTCCACGTCTTCGACGCGGAATCCGGCCTGCGCCTCGGCGGGGCGGTTGCGGACTAGGTTCACGAAGTGACAACGGCCGGACGGGGCATTGCTCCGTCCGGCCTTGTCATTGCGGCGCTGATTCGTTCCCCAACAGATTCATTCCTGCACAGATTCATTCCTGCACAGTGAGGCTCACTTCATGAGCGGTTCCCTCAACATCACGTCGGCCACCGCCGACCCCGCGCTGCTCGACCTGCCGTGGCAGCTCCCGCTTGACGCCTGGCCGAACGAGAACATCGCGGCACTGCCCAAGGGGATCTCGCGCCACCTGGTGCGCTTCGCCCACCTGAGCGGTCGCGTCGTGGCGATCAAGGAGACCACGAGCGAGATGGCCAAGCGGGAGTACGACATGCTGCGCACCCTCCAGACGCTGGAGATCCCCTGCGTCGAGCCCGTCGCCGTGATCACGAACCGGTCGGATGAGGACGGCGAGCCGTTGAACTCGGTGCTCGTGACCCGGCACCTGAAGTTCTCGCTGCCCTACCGCGCCCTGTATTCCCAGACCCTGCGGCCCGACACCGCCACCCGCCTCGTTGACGCCCTCGCGGTGCTCCTCGTGCGCGTGCACATGGTCGGACTGTTCTGGGGCGACGTCTCCCTCTCCAACACCCTGTTCCGCCGCGACGCCGGGGCGTTCGCCGCCTACCTCGTCGACGCGGAGACGGGACAGCTCTACTCCGGCGGGCTCTCCAACGGGCAGCGCGAAAACGACCTGGAAATCGCCCGGGTGAACATCGCCGGCGAGCTGATGGACCTCGAGGCCGGCGGCCGGGTCGCGGACGAGCTCGACCCGATCCGGGTCAGCAACGGCATCGTCGCGGCGTACCGGCTGCTCTGGAAGGAGCTGACCGGCTCCGAGTCGTTCGCGAGCTCCGAGCGGTGGCGCATCCGCGAACGCGTCGAACGTCTCAACAACCTCGGCTTCGACATCGACGAGCTCGCCATCAAGACGGATAACACGGGCACGACGGTGCGCATCCAGCCGAAGGTCGTCGACGCCGGGCACCACCAGCGCAGGTTGCTGCGCCTGACCGGGCTCGACGCGGAGGAGAACCAGGCCAGGCGCCTGCTCAACGACCTCGACTCCTACCGGGCCGCGTACGCCCAGCCGGACTCCGACGAGGAGATGATGGCCCACGAGTGGCTCGTGCGCGTCTTCGAGCCGGTCGTGCGCGCGATCCCCCGCGAGCTCAAGGGCAAACTCGAACCGGCCGAGGTCTTCCACCAACTGCTCGACCACCGCTGGTTCATGGCCCAGAACCAGTCGCGGGAGATCCCGCTGGCCGAAGCGGTGACCTCGTACGTGCAGGACGTGCTGCGCCACCGCCGGGACGAGGCGACCGTGATCGAGCCGCCGACGGGGTCGATCACGCTGCCGATCTCACTGCCTACCGACGCCGACGCCGAGCCCGACTGGCGCCTGAAGGTCTAACCCCGTCTACACCCCCCGCGAAACCGCAGTCGTGCGCGTTATGAGGCACTCATAACGCGCACGACTGCGGTTTCGCGGGGGTGGGGCGGGTTACTTCGCCAGCTTGGCGGCGGCCTTCGCGGCCTTGGCTGCGGCGCGGAGGCGGGAGATTTCGTAGAGGGTCACTCCGGCGGCGATCCCGGCGTTCAGCGACTCGGTCGCCGCCTGGATCGGGATCGACACGATGGCATCGCAGGTCTCGGTGACGAGGCGGGACAGGCCCTTGCCCTCGCTGCCGACGACGACGACGATCGGACGTTCGGCGTAGCCGAGGCCGAGCTCGGGCAGCATGACGTCGCCGCCGCCGTCGAGGCCGATGACGAGAACGCCCTGCTCCTTGAGCGCCTTGAGCGTCTGGGTGAGGTTCGGGGCCATCGCGACCGGGGTGCGGGCGGCCGCGCCGGCCGAGGTCTTCCAGGCCGAGGCCGTGACACCGACCGAGCGGCGCTGCGGCACGATCACGCCGTGCCCGCCGAAGGCCGCCGTCGAGCGGATGATCGCGCCGAGGTTGCGCGGGTCGGTGATGCCGTCGAGGGCCACGAACAGCGGCTTGTGGCCCCGGCTGATGGTGAGCTCGAGCAGCTCCATCGGGTGCGCGTACTCGTAGGCGGGGACCTTGAGGGCGAGGCCCTGGTGCACCGAGTCACGGCCGGCGAGGCGGTCGAGCTCCGGGCGCATCACTTCGAGGATCGGGATGTTGCGCTGGTTGGCGAGGGTGAGGATCTCCTTGACCCGGTCATCCATCTCGATGCGGGTCGCGATGTAGAGCGTCGACGCGGGGATCTTCGCCCGAAGCGCCTCGAGCACGGAGTTACGGCCGGTGACGATCTCGTGCTCGTCGACCTGCTTCGCCTTGCGCGTGGACGTTCCGCCGCCGCCGCTGCCCGCGGTTCCACGGGAGGCCCCGCGCGAGGCACCCTTGGCCGCGGCCGGGCGGGCGCGCCCGCCGCTGGCGGCGGTGTAGCGGTCCTCGGCGAGCTTGCGCTTGCCGGCGGGGTGGTACGGCCGGTCCTCGGCCTTGGGCGTGGGCTTCTTGCCCTCGAGCGCCTGGCGGCCCTGGCCGCCCGAGCCGACCTGCGGGCCACGGCTGCCCTTGCGCACGGCCCCGGTGCGAGCCTTGCGGTCTGTGTTCTTCATCAGTCAAAACTCCAATGTGCACCCGACGGGGTGTCTTCGATGGTGATTCCGGCGGCGACGAGCTCGTCCCGGATTCGGTCTGCGGCCGCGTAGTCGCGGCTCTGCCGGGCAATTTCGCGGTCGTCGAGCAGGCGCTCGACGAGCGCGGTGAGCGCGATCATGGCCGGTTCGTCCGTGGCAACGGACCAACCGGGCGAGAGGGGGTTGATGCCGAGGACCTCGCTCATCGCGAGCACCTGGCCGCGGGCGGATGCCGCCGCGTGCAGGTCTTCGGCATCGAGCGCGGCGTTGCCGGCGCGCACGGTTTCATGCAGCACGCCAAGGGCCTGGGGTACGGCGAGGTCGTCGTCCATGGCCTCAGCGAACTCCTCCGGCACGATTTCGACGCCCGATCCGGCGAACCGGGTGTCGGCCAGGCGCCGGTCGGCCCGGTCGAGGAAGCTCTCGATGCGCTCGAGCGCGGCCTCGGCCTCGGCGAGCGAACCTTCGTGGAAGTCGATGGTCGAACGGTAGTGGGCCGCGCCGAGGTAGTAGCGCACGACGATGGCACGCGCCTGCTCGAGCAGCTCCGCCGCGTAGATCGAGTTGCCGATCGACTTCGACATCTTCTGGCCGTTGACGTGCACGAGGCCGTTGTGCATCCAGTAGTTGGCGAAGGCGTCGCCGGCCGCGGTGGACTGGGCGAGTTCGTTTTCGTGGTGCGGGAAGCGCAGGTCGAGACCTCCGCCGTGAATGTCGAACTGGGCGCCGAGGTAACGGGTGGCCATGGCGGAGCACTCGATGTGCCAGCCCGGGCGACCGTCGCCCCAGGGCGACGGCCAGGCTGCCGAGGCGGGCTCGTCGGTCTTGTGGCCCTTCCAGAGCGCGAAGTCGCGGGGATCTCGCTTGCCGCGCGGGTCAGCATCCGTGGCCGCTTCCATGTTGTCGAGCTTCTGCCGGGTGAGCTCGCCGTAGGCGGGCCAGCTCCTGGTGTCGAAGTAGACGTCGCCGGTATCGTCGGCGGCCGGGTAGGCGTGCCCGGCCTCGATCAGCCTCCCGATCAGGTCGAGCATGTTCTGGATGCTGGCGGTCGCGCGGGGTTCGTAGCTGGGAGCGAGGATGCCCAGCCGCTGGTAGCCGGCCGTGAACTCCAGCTCGTAGCGGTACGCCAGCGCCCACCACTGCTCGGTGGTGCCGGTGGAACTGACGAGGATCTTGTCGTCGATGTCGGTGACATTGCGGATGAAGGTGACGTCATTGCCGCGGTAGCTGAGCCAGCGGCGCAGCTGGTCGTAGACGAGGGCGCTGCGGAGGTGGCCGATGTGCGGCGAGGACTGCACCGTGGGGCCGCAGACGTAGATCCCGACCTTGTCCGGGACGAGGGGAATGAAGTCGCGAAGCGCCTGGGCCTTCGAGTCGTACAGTCGCATGGTCACGCCTCCCAGCTTAGGACAGGGCCCTGTGCCTCGGCAGGGACCAGGAGCGCGGTGGCGATTGCCGCGATGCCCTCACCCCGGCCGGTGAAACCGAGGCCGTCGGTCGTCGTCGCCGAGACGCTGACCGGCGCGCCCAGGATCGAGCTGAGGCGAGCCTCCGACTCGGCCCGGCGCGGTGCGAGCCGGGGCCGGTTGCCGATGATCTGCACCGAGACGTTGCCCACGCGGAAGCCGGCGTCGCCGACGCGGCGCAGGGTTTCGCGCAGGAAGACCTCGCCGTGGGCATCCGCCAGGGCCGCGTCGGCGGTGCCGAAGACGCCCCCGACGTCGCCGAGGCCGGCCGCCGCCAGCAGGGCGTCGCAGATGGCGTGCACGGCCGCATCTCCGTCGCTGTGCCCGGCCAGCCCGCGCTCCCCCGGCCAGTGCAAGCCTGCCAGCCACAGCTCGGACGTGTCGTCGAAGGCGTGCACGTCCAGGCCTGTGCCGACGCGCGAAGAGGCGGCGGGGTCCGCCGGGGTGGCCAGCAGCAGTTCGGCCCGGCGCAGGTCCCAGGGGGTGGTGATCTTGAAGGCGAGGGGGTCGCCCGGGATGATGCTGACCGCGAAGCCCGCGGCCGTGACGAGCGCTGCGTCATCCGTCAGCTCCTCGGTCGCCGCGGCGAAGGCCGCGACCAGCATCCGGCGCGGGAAGCCCTGCGGCGTCTGCACGGCGGAGAGCTCCCGGCGGTCGACGCCGGCGAGGACCGTGCCCCGCGGGTCGACGCGCTTGATGCTGTCGACCAGATCGAGGCCGGGCACGACGCCCGCGCCCGAGGCACGCACGGCGGCCACGACCGCGTCGCAGAGCGTCGACGGCGTCAGCGCGCGCGCCGCATCGTGCACGAGCACGGTGTCCACATCCGGCCGGAGCACGGCGAGCCCCCGTTCTACGGATGCCTGCCTGCTGTTTCCGCCGGGGACGACGTCCAGGTAGCCGCCGGCCGCGCCGGCGCGTTCGGTCGCGATGGCACGTGCCTCGTCCAGCCGGTCTTCCGGGGCCACGACGATGACCTGGGACGCTTCGCGCATGCCGAAGACGGAGTCGAGGGATCGCTCGAGCAGGGTGCGCCCGGAGAGCGGCACGAAAGCCTTGGGCAGTTCGTGTCCGAGCCGGGTTCCGCTGCCCGCGGCGACGACGATGACCGCGACCAGGGGCGCAGGTGAATCAGTCATGTCTGGAGGCTATCTGGTGAGGTCGTGCGAGTGAAGGACCGCGCCCGGGTGCGCGCGCGGGGGCAACGAGAAAGGCGGCACCTTTCGGCGCCGCCTTTCACCGAAACGTGGGGCTAGGACGCAAGGACCTCGTCGAGAACGCTGGATGCCTTCTCTTCGTCGGTCTTCTCGGCCAGGGCCAGCTCGGAGATCAGGATCTGGCGTGCCTTGGCAAGCATGCGCTTCTCCCCGGCCGACAGGCCGCGGTCCTGGTCGCGGCGCCACAGGTCGCGAACGACCTCGGACACCTTGATGACGTCACCGGAGGCGAGCTTCTCCAGGTTGGCCTTGTAGCGGCGTGACCAGTTGGTGGGCTCTTCGGTGAACGGCGCGCGAAGCACCTCGAACACCTTGTCGAGCCCCTCCCGCCCGATGACGTCGCGAACGCCGACCAGGTCGACGTTCTCGGCCGGGACTTCGATGGTGAGATCACCCTGAGTGACATTGAGCTTCAGGTACAGTTTCTCTACACCCTTGATCGTCCGCGTCTTCACCTCAGTGATCGTTGCGGCTCCGTGGTGGGGATAAACGACAGTTTCGCCAACCTCAAAAAGCATGTATTCATATCCCTTCAGCAACGTCTAGGATACCACAGCCAGCGGTGGTAGGGTTCGCCGAGCAGCGCCCGGCCACGCGCCCCTCCACCGCCGCCTTTCCGTGAGTCTCCGGCCGCCGCCGCGAGCCGCGGGTAGGCTAAACTCAAAGCGAAAATTTGCGGCGTCCCGACCACTCGGCCGGGGCCCGAAATGACCTGGAGGTCTTGTGAGGGCGCGTATCGTCGCATCCGCCATTCTGGCGACTGCCATCCTGTCTGGGACTGCGGGCTGCGGCCTGATGGCGCCCCAGGCAACGACCATCCGCTACGACGCGAGCGACGGGGTGAGCGGCGACGTCGGCGACATCGCCGTGCGCAACGCCATCCTCGTCTCGGACGGGGCCGACTCGGCCAACCTGATCGTCACGCTCGTGAACCAGGGCGACTCGGCCCACATCGTGGGCGTGCAGTACGAATCGGACGGCGAGAAGGTGACGGAGGAGTTGACCGTCGAGGCCAACTCGACGCTCGCCCTCGGCAGCGAGGACGAGCCGGCCCTGGCCCTGCGCGGCATCGACGCCCAGCCCGGATCGCTTTTCCCGGTCTTCGTGCAGTACGGCAACGAGACCGGCGCCCGACTGCTGGTTCCGGTGCTCGACGACACCCTGGAGCCGTACTCGACCCTGGTGCCCACGCCGGAGCCCACGCCGGTGGACTTACCCCTCCCGCAGGCCCCGACCGAGACGCTGGAGCCGACTCCGACTCCGACCGCCGCGCCGTAACGGCGCTGTGCCTGCTGCACGACGCCGCTCCGGCACCGTACAGCAGGCGCCGGTCAGGCCTCGAAGCGGTAGCCGAGACCCCGGACGGTCACCAGCATGACCGGTTGTGAGGGGACCGCTTCGATGCGCGAGCGAATCCGTTTGATGTGCACGTCGAGCGTCTTCGTGTCTCCGAAGTAGTCGGTCCCCCAGACCCGGTCGATCAGCTGGCCGCGCGTGAGAACGCGCCCGGCGTTTCGCAGCAGGAATTCCAGGAGCTCGAATTCCTTGAGCGGCATGTTCACGAGTTCCCCGGAGACCATGACGGCGTGGCGCTCGAGGTCCATCTCCACGGTGCCGGCGGAGAGGACATCCGGCGCCTTGTCCCGCTCGTCGACGAGGTCGGAGTGACGCCTCAACACGGCACGGATGCGCGCCAGCAGTTCCCGGGTGGAGTACGGCTTGGTCATATAGTCGTCGGCGCCCAGCTCGAGGCCCACGACGATGTCCACCTCGGAGTCCTTGGCGGTCAGCATGATGATCGGCACGGCTGACCGGGTGCGGATCTCCCGGCACACCTCGGTGCCCGGGATACCGGGGAGCATGAGGTCGAGCAGGATGACGTCGGCGCCGGCCCGGTCGAATTCGCGGATCGCGCTCGGCCCGTCCTCGGCCACGCTCACCTCGTACCCTTCGCGTTCCAGGATGAAGCTCAACGGCTCACTGAGCGAGCGCTCATCTTCGACCAAAAGGATGCGGGTCACGGGGTGTCTCCTGTCGCCGCCGGAGCGGGGTGGGGCGCCTCGGGGAGGCGGATGGTGAAGGTGGAGCCCTTGCCGGGCTGGGACCAGACCCGGATGTCGCCGCCGTGGTTCTGCACGACGTGCTTGACGATCGCGAGGCCGAGGCCCGTCCCCCCGGTGTGCCGGGAGCGTGCCTGGTCGACGCGGAAGAAGCGCTCGAAGATCCGGTCCAGGTCGGCTTCGGGAATTCCGACGCCCTGGTCGGTGACGGTGATCTCGACTGCGCCCTCGTTCCGGCGCACGCCAACCCCCACGCGCGACCCGTCCGGTGAGTAGTTCACGGCGTTGGCGATGAGGTTGTGCACGGCGACCACGAGCAGCCGTTCGTCGCCGTAGACCTCGGAGCGCGATTTCTTCCCCACCGCGATCGTGATGTGGTTCGCGTCCGCGACGATCCGGGCCTGGTCGACGGCCGCGGCGACGACCGCGTCGACCTTCACCAGCTCCGGCTGCGCGACGGCCTCCTGCGACTGCAGCCGGGACAGCTCGATGATCTCCTGGGTGAGGCGGCCGAGGCGGGCCGACTCGGTGGTCAGGCGGTTGGCGAAGCGGCGAACCTGCTCCGGCTCATCCGCCGCATGGACGAGCGCCTCGGCCAGCAGGCCCACCGAAGCGATCGGCGTCTTCAGTTCGTGGCTGACGTTGGCGACGAAGTCGCGGCGCACCTCGTCGAGCCGGAACGCTTCCGTACGGTCCTCGGCCAGCAGCAGCACGTAGCGCGTACCCAGCCGGGCCAGCCGCACCCGCACGTGCATGCTCGCGTCGCCGAAGGGGCCGCGCGCCAGCAGGATGTCGTCGGAGATCGGGTCGCCGGAGCGGCGCACCCGGCGGGCGAGGTCGAGCAACTCCGGGTGCACGAGTTGCTGATTGAACACCAGCCCCATGGCCAGCGCCCCCGGGGAGGTCTTGATCACGTTGTTGGACGGGTCCAGAACGATGCCCGCGGACTCGAGCGCGTCGAGGACCTGGTCGATCCCATCGGGGACGGCGGGGTTCACAACCTCGGCCGCGCGGCGCCCATGTCGCTCCGCAACGTGCAGCAGAGTCACGAAACCGGCGCCAACGGCCAGCCCGAGTGCCAGCGACAGCAGCACGAGCCACGTCGATTCCATTCCCCCAGATTAGTGACTTTCTCCCGCGCCGACCGCGCCGGACGGGCCGGAGGGACGGTACGTTAGGAAGTGTTCAAACCCGCGGCACCTGCCGTTCACCTTTATCCGGCATGATCAGCCGGGACCCAGGCGGGTCTCACGCGCCAGCTGGTGCAGGATCCCAGCGGCCAGGAAGGACCACACAGCCATGCGCGAAGTATTCCAACAGGAACTCGCCGAGGTGCAGGAGCGCCTCGTCGAGATCTCTCGACTCGTCGCCGTCTCGATCGAAAAGGCAACGCGCGCCTTCAACGAGTCCGACGTGAGCCTCGCCGAGGAGGTCATCGCGGATGATGACAAGATCGACGCTCTCACCGTCGAACTCGACGAGCTCGCCATCACCATCCTCGCCCGCCAGCAGCCCGTTGCCCGGGATCTGCGCATCGTCGTCAGCGCCCTGCGGATCAGCGCCTCCCTCGAGCGGATGGGCGACATGTCGACCCACATCTCCCAGCTGGCGCGGTACCGCTTCCCGGACAAGGTCATCCCGAAGAGCCTGCGCCCCACCTTCGCGGAGATGGGCGCCCTCGACGTGAAGATCGCCAACATGCTCACCGAGCTGCTGACCAACGAAGACATGGTGCTGGCCGAGACCATTCGCAACGAGGACGACAAGATCGACGCCCTGCACCTGAGCGTGTTCGACGCCGTGCTCGGCGAGACCTGGAAGGGCCAGGCCGCCGACACGGTCGACGCCACGCTCGCCAGCCGGTACCACGAGCGTTTCGCCGACCATGCGGTCTCGATCGCGAAGAAGGTGCAGTACCTCGGCACCGGCGACTGGCACCAGCTCAGCGGCTCCTGACCCCTTCTTCCCTCCCCGCGAGACTGCAGTTGTGCGCGTTATGAACGACGTTTAGCGCGCACAACTGCTGTTTCGCGGGTTATTTTTTGCCTTGGGCGGCCACCGCGGCGGCGCCGGCAGCGGCGGCCTCCGGGTCGAGGTACTCGCCCGGGCCGAGCGGCATGAGGTCTTCGCCGAGCTTGTAGACGAGCGGGATGCCGGTGGGGATGTTCAACTCGGCGATGTCGGCGTCGGAGATGCCGTCGAGGTGCTTGACCAGCGCCCGCAGCGAGTTGCCGTGGGCGGTGACGAGCACGGTCTTGCCGCTGCGCAGGTCCGCCGCGATGTCGGACTCCCAGTAGGGCAGCATCCGCTCGACCACGTCTTTCAGGCACTCGGTGCGCGGGACGGCGTCGCCGAGGCCCGCGTAACGAGGGTCGTTCACCTGGGACCACCGGGAGTCGTCGGCGAGCACGGGCGGCGGAACGTCGTACGAGCGGCGCCACAGCTGGAACTGCTCCGGGCCGAACTTGTCGAGCGTCTCCGCCTTGTCCAGGCCCTGCAATGCGCCGTAGTGGCGTTCGTTCAGGCGCCAGGAGCGCTTGACGTCGATCCAGGACCGGTTGGCCTGCTCGAGCGCGAGATCGGCGGTCTGGATCGCGCGGGTCAGCACTGAGGTGTGCACGACGTCGGGGAGCAGGCCGGATTCGGCGATGAGCTCGCCGGCACGGCGGGCCTCGATGATGCCCTGTTCGCTGAGCCTCACATCCACCCACCCGGTGAAGAGGTTCTGCTGGTTCCACAGGCTCTGGCCGTGGCGGAGAAGGATGAGTGTGTAGGGGGCTGGCATGTCTCAACTCTACCGAGAGCGGGCACACCCTCCGCGAAACCGCAGTTGTGCGCGTAATAATGCGGTTTTAGCGCGCACAACTGCGGTTTCGCGGGATGGGNATGGGGATGGGGCGGGGGAAGGGGGTTAGCGGTGGGGAGTGCGGATGCCGAGGCGCGGGAGCCGCGGGATGTCGGCGACGGAGCCGGCGGACTGCGGCACGATCACTTCCTGGGCGGCCGCAATCGAGATCCCCTCCGACTGCACGAAGAGGGTGCTCGTCGCCGGAATGGCGCGCTTGACCACGGCCAGCGCGATCGGCCCCAGTTCGTAGTGCCGGGCACTCGAGGTGATCTGCCCGACGGGAACCCGTTCCGGCTCTCCGCCCGGCAGCCTGCGGTCCGCCCACACCTCGTCGCCGTGCACGGGAAGCACCGAGTCGGAACCGTCCAGGTGCAGCAGCACGAGGCGGCGCGGCGGATGCCCGAGGTTGTGCACCTTGGCCACGGTTTCCTGGCCCCGGTAGCAGCCCTTGTTCAGGTGCACGGCGGTGCGCAGCCAGTCGAGTTCGTGCGGGATGGTCTTCTCGTCGACTTCGGTGGCCGCCCGCGGACGCCACGCCGCGATGCGGAGCGCCTCGAAGGCCAGCAGCCCGGCGACGGCGATGCTGCCTTGGGCGGCGGCCTCACGCAGTCCGGCCAGGGCGGCCCTGGGCACGAGGACTTCGCTCCAGAGCCAGGTCGCACCGGGGTGAACCGGGGCGTCGGCGTATTGGTAACCGCCCGCGGCCACGCCGGACCACGGATCGCGCCAGACGAGCGGCATCCCGTTCGGAGCGGCCGGTTCGAGACCCAGCGCGGCCGGCTCGGGAGCCATGGTGCCGATCACCGCGTAGTCTTCCGTCCGGTCGGTGATCTCCACCCGGAGCATGAACCGCATCTTCTCCAGCCAGGCCTGCAACCCGGGAAGCTCGGCCGCCTCGAGGAGCAGGCAGGTTTCGACGCCGTCGTCGATGACGCTCATCGCGTACTGGAGCCGGCCGGTCGGATCGAGGAGGAGCGTTTCGGTGGACACGCCGGGGGCCAGGCTCCGCAGCTCCTGGCTGGAGAGCGAGTTGAGCCAGCTCAGCCGGTCCGGTCCGGAGACCCCGAGAACCCCGTAGTGGGAGAGGTCGACGATGGCGTCGCCGGCCAGCAGCCTGCGCTGTTCAATCATCGGGTTGCCGTAGTGAGCGGCCACGCCGGCGCCCCGGCCGTCGGCCTGCACGGCGCCGTCGACGCGCAGCAGGGGGGAGCCGTCTGGTGTGGTCATGGTGCTACTCCGCCCTGGCCAGGCGTCCGGATGCGTGGGTCCGCAGGTCCTGGCCGAGTGCCGCGATGTCCCACGCCCAGAGGAGGTGCTTCTCGACGAGGCCGTAGAGACGCGTCGCGGCGGTGTAGGGCTTGGCGCCCGACGTGTGCAGGACGGCATCCGTCACCAGGTCGATCCGCGCTCCCTTGACCTGGCCGAGGTAGAGCTCGGCGACGCCGCCGGGATGAACGAGCGTCACTTCGATGTCGAACCCGCCGTCCGGGTTTCGAAGTGTTTCAACCTCTTCGGCGCTCGCATAGGGCCGGTCGCCCAGGCCGGGGATGAGACCGGGTCCCGGATCTCCCTCGCCCTGGCTGCGATGCAGGCGCCAGTATCCGGTCTCGGTGACCAGCGGGGTCGGCTCGTCGGTCGTGCCGGGGGCCGGCTCAAGCCAGGTGTACGAGTTGTAGTTCAGGTGCGGAAGGCCGTCATGGCTGAAGCTGATCCTCTGGCCGAACTCGCGGGTGACCGACTCGTCGCCGATCGTGTAGTCCAGGACTCCGGAGCCTTCCCAGACCCCGATCAGCCACGACAGTGGCACCAGTTCGGACGGCAGGTGGGCCGGAAGCTCGAACATTGTGGTTACCGCTGCCCCCGGAACAGCCTGAGCAGCACGATCACGGAGACCCCGGCGATCGCCAGGCTGGCCAGCGCCAGCAGGCCCAGAAAGAGGAGTTCGAGTGCGATCGTCGACATGGCTTGAGTCTACCCGTCGAGAGGGGGCCGGACTCTAACCGAGTCCGATGACGGCGAAATATCCGGTCGCCAACGCGAGCACGACGACCGCGCCGACAACGCTCGAGGTGACCCGGTTCACGTAGCCTTCCTTGCGCCCGGTCGCGAGCTGCACGCAGAGCGTGGCGAGCGTGCAGCCGGCCAGGGACAGGCCGATCCAGACGAGTTCCTGGCCCCGGGCGGAGAAGATCCCGGTCAGTACCGCGCACACGACGGCGAGGATCCACACGACCCCGATGCTCTTCCACTGCCAGCTCACCCTCCCATTGTGCCCTGCCGCGGGCCGGTTCCGCGGCAGGTAGTATGGGGCGCACCGAACTTGGAGGATGCGCGTGGCGCAGTTGTTGATCCTGACCTCGGCGGTCAACAATGAGGTTCTTCCCGCCCTGCAGTTACTGTCGCACGGCATGCGGCTCATCCCTGCGCAACCGCACCACCTGATCTCGGCGCCCGAATCCGACCTGATCCTGGTCGACGCGCGGGACAACCTGATGGCTTCCCGGTCGCTCTGCCAGATCCTCCGGACCACCGGGATTTCGGTCCCCCTCCTGGTCGTGATCACCGAGGGCGGCCTCACCGCGGTCAGCCCGGACTGGGGCGTCGACGATGTGATCCTCGACACCGCGGGCCCGGCCGAGGTCGACGCGCGCATCCGTCTGGCCGTCGGACGCGCGCAGGTCACCGCGACGTCGCCGATGATCCGGGCGGCCGGCATCGTCATCGACGAGGCCAGCTACTCGGCCAAGGTGCACGGCAAGCCGCTCGACCTGACCTACAAGGAATTCGAGCTCCTGCGCTTCCTGGCCGCCCACCCCTCGCGCGTCTTCACCAGGGAACAACTGCTCAGCGAGGTCTGGGGCTACGACTACTTCGGCGGCACGCGCACGGTCGACGTGCACGTCCGGCGCCTGCGTGCGAAGCTGGGCGACCACGAGTCGGTCATCGGCACCGTGCGAAACGTCGGGTACCGCTTCAATGTCAGCGAGGAGGAGGACGAACGTGTCCCTCAC
Organism: Cryobacterium sp. Sr8; assembly: GCF_004403225.1. NCBI lineage: Bacteria > Bacillati > Actinomycetota > Actinomycetes > Micrococcales > Microbacteriaceae > Cryobacterium > Cryobacterium sp. Sr8. The sequence continues at coordinate 46,904 of NZ_SOHO01000024.1, forward strand.
ACTCACGGTTCCTGACCTGTCGGATGCCGCCACCCGGGCGCGCTTCGAGTCCGTCGCCGCGGCTGCGACCGCGGTCGACGGCCACCCGCCGTTCAACGAACAGGCGATGCTCGACCTCGCGTCGGGCCGCCGAACCCCGCTGCTGATCTCCGTGGGCGACGAGCCTGTCGGGGCCGCGATCCTCGGGCAGGGCGAACTCGACTTCGTCATCGCGCCCGCCCATCGAGGCCACGGCCACGGCGGCGAAGCCCTCCGGCAGATCCTGGCCGACGCACCCGACCAGCTCACCGCCTGGTCGCACGGGGACCATCCGGCCGCGCGCGTCCTGGCCAATCGTTACCGCCTGGCCGCCGCTCGCACCCTGCTCCAGCTGGGCGCCTCGCTGACCCGTGAGATCCCGGCCGAGGCCGCGCCGGCCGCACACTCCGGCGCCCGGACCAGCGCGTTCCGCCCCGGCGTGGACGACGAGGAATGGGTCGCCCTCAACGCACTCGTCTTCGCGAGCCACCCGGAACAGGGCTCGCTCACCCGGGCCGACCTCGCGGCCCGGCAGACGGAGCCGTGGTTCGACCCTGGCGATTTCCTGCTCGCCCGCGACGAAGCCACCGGGGCGCTGATCGGCTACACCTGGCTCAAGATCGAGCCGGGGTCGCCGAGCGGCGAGATCTATGTGGTCGGCGTCCACCCGGATGCCGCCGGCCGCGGCCTCGGCCGCGCGCTGCTGCTCGCCGGGATGGAGCGCCTCCGGGACCGCGGCTGCACGTCGGTGACGCTCTACGTCGAGGCGCACAATACCCCGGCCGTGAACCTGTATCGCTCGCTCGGCTTCACCGATCACACGGTCGACGTCCAGTACCGCCGGCTGCCGAGTTAAGCGGCCGTCGACGAGCCTTCGTCACCTGCGCGCGGGCTGCGGTGTAAGGATGGACAGATGGACGGCGATAACATCCAGGCGGACTCCGGCCTCGGCAGCGACTTTGATGACGATTTCGACCCGCTGGTCAGCGAGAACGACCCCGCGCTGCCCAGTGACAGGTATCTCGACCGCGAGCTCAGCTGGCTCGCATTCAACCAGCGCGTGCTGGAGCTGGCCGAGGACCCGGACCTCCCCGTGCTCGAGCGGGCGAACTTCCTCGCCATCTTCGCGAGCAACCTGGACGAGTTCTTCATGGTGCGCGTGGCCGGGCTCAAGCGCCGCATCCTGACCGGGCTGGCCGTGCCCACGAACATCGGCCGGGCGCCGCAGGAAGCCCTCTCCGACATCTCCCGCGCCGCGCACGTGCTGCAGGATCGCCACGCCAGGGCGTTCGAGGTGCTGGTGCGCCCCGCCCTGGCCGACGCCGGAGTGCACATCGTCCACTGGGCGAGCCTCGGCGAAGCCGAGCGCGCGTCGCTGCGCAACTACTTCGGCAACCAGGTCTTCCCGGTCCTGATGCCCCTCGCGGTCGACCCGGTGCATCCGTTCCCCTACATCTCCGGACTCTCCCTCAACCTCGCCGTGCGGGTGCGCAACCCGAAGACCGGCAAGCAGGAGTTCGCCCGGCTCAAGGTTCCGACCATGCTGCCCCGCTTCGTGCGGGTCGACCCCGCCGAGGGCGTCGAGAACCTCCGCTTCATCACCCTCGAAGACCTCATCGCGAACCACCTCGGCGACCTCTTCCCCGGGATGGAGATCCTCGAGCACCACGTCTTCCGCGTCACCCGCAACGAGGACGTCGAAATCGACGAGGACGAGACCGAGAACCTGATCAAGGCGCTGGAGAAGGAACTGCTCCGCCGCCGGTTCGGCCCGCCCATCCGGCTCGAAATCACCGAGAGCATGGACGACGTCACCCTGGGCCTGCTGGTGCGGGAGCTGGATGTCACCGAGCACGAGGTCTACCGGCTGCCCGCGCCGCTCGACCTCGGCGGCCTGTTCGACCTGCGGATCGACCGGCCGGACCTGCACTTCCCGAGGCATGTGCCCACGACGGCCGTGCAACTCATGCCGGCCGAGCCCAATGCCGAACCGGACATCTTCAGCGCCATCGGCCGCCAGGACATCCTGCTGCACCACCCCTACGAATCGTTCGCGACGAGCGTGCAGGCCTTCCTCGAACAGGCCGCCGCCGACCCGAACGTGCTCGCCATCAAGCAGACGCTGTACCGCACCTCCGGCGACAGCCCCATCGTGTCCGCGCTCATCGACGCGGCGGAATCGGGCAAGCAGGTGCTCGCGCTGGTCGAGATCAAGGCCCGGTTCGACGAGCAGGCCAACATCTCCTGGGCGCGGAAGCTGGAGAAGGCCGGGGTGCATGTCGTCTACGGGCTCGTGGGCCTGAAGACGCACTGCAAGCTGGCCCTGGTCGTGCGCAACGAGCAGGGCGTGCTGCGCCACTACAGCCACATCGGCACGGGCAACTACAACCCGAAGACCAGCCGCCTCTACGAAGACCTCGGGCTCCTGACCGCGGACCCCCAGGTCGGCAAGGACCTCACCCGACTCTTCAACGAGCTCTCCGGCTACGCGATCGAGAAGAAGTTCAAGCGTCTCCTCGTCGCCCCGCTGCACCTCCGCAGGGCGCTGCTCAAGCGGATCGCGGACGAAACGGCCAGCGCCGTCGCCGGCAAGCCGTCGGGCATCCGGATCAAGGTGAACTCCATGGTCGACGAGGCAATCATCGACGCCCTGTACCGGGCCAGCCAGGCCGGGGTGCGGGTCGACGTCTGGGTGCGCGGCATCTGCAGCCTGAAACCCGGCGTGCCCGGGATGAGCGAGAACATCCGGGTGCGGTCGATCCTGGGCCGTTACCTCGAGCATTCACGGATTTTCTCCTTCCACACCGGAGGCGACCCGCAGGTTTACATTGGCAGCGCCGACATGATGCACCGAAACCTCGACCGTCGGGTGGAGGCGCTGGTGCGCCTGGTCGACTCCGAGCATCTCGCCGAGATCGACGCGCTGTTCACCCGGGCAATGGACGACCGCACGTCCTCGTGGTGGCTCGACGCGACCGGGGAGTGGACGCGCCATCACCAGGACGACGCCGGCCACCCGCTCGACGACATGCAGAACCGGCTCATGCAACAGACGATTCACCGCAAGCGCCCGGTGGGCCGCCGATGACCGAGACCGCGGTATACGCGGCGGGCGCCGTGTGCTGGCGACTCGTCGAGGGCAAGCCGCACGTGCTCCTGATCCACCGGACCGTGCACGGCGACGTGACCATCCCCAAGGGGAAGGTCGACCCCGGCGAGTCCCTCCCCCGCACCGCCGTGCGGGAAATCGAGGAGGAGACCGGCCTGGCCGTCGCACTCGGCGTGCCGCTGGGCGTATCGCACTACGACCTGCCGGGCGGGCGGGAGAAGATCGTGCACTACTGGGCCGCCGAGGTGACCCCGGAGGCGATCCGGCGTTCGACGTTCGTGCCCAACGGTGAGGTCGCCGCGATCGAGTGGGTCACGATCAAGAAGGCCAGGACCTACCTGAGCTACGGCGCCGACGTCGAAATTCTCGAGTCGTTCGCCCGGCTGGTCGACAACGGGGTCACGAGCACGTTCGCCCTCATCGCCCTGCGCCATGCGAAGGCCGCGCCGCCGCGCAGCTGGGACGGACCGGACAGCACGAGACCGCTCACCGAACACGGCGTGCAGCAGGCGGCCGGAATCGTGGAGGCGATCACCGCGTGGCGGCCCCGTCGGATCTTCACGAGCACCGCGACGCGGTGCGTGACGACCGTCGCTCCCCTGGCCGCAGCCACCGGCATGAAGATCAAGCGCACCGAGCGACTCAGCCAGGAGGCCTTCGAGGAGGGCACCGGCGATGTGCGCGCGGCAATCGGCAAACGGGTTCGGGCCCGCAAGACGGCCGTGCTCTGCAGCCACGGCCCGGTGCTCCCGGAGATCCTGCGCGAAATCGCGTTGGCCACCGGAACCACGATCGGCGCGTACATTGCGGATGCCGCCGACCTCGAACCCGGCGGATTCTCGGTCGTTCACCTGTCGACGGATAACCCGAGTTCGGGCATCATCACAATAGAAACTCATTCGCCCCGGGTGTGACCCGGTCGGTGGCAGGTTGCCCGCAGCCGTTCACCTCCCGTTCACCAACCGGGGGGAGGTCCGTTAACCCGCCCGGGTAGCGTAGCTCGCGGGCCAGCACCGGCCCTGCCCAGCAGTTAGTCACTTGCATTCAACCCTCGAAAGGGATCCTCGTGAATTTCAAGCAGTATGGCCGACCCGCGGTCATCGCTATCGCAGCCGCCCTCGCACTCTCCTCCTGCGCCGCCAACGAGGGCGCAGCCCCCGACAAGGCCGCGAGCGACCTGTCCGGCACGATCAACGCCGGCGGCGCCTCCTCGCAGCAGGCAGCACAGGAAGCGTGGACCGCCGCCTTCCAGACGACGAACCCCGACGTCACGATCAACTACGACCCCTCCGGCTCCGGAGCGGGCCGCGAAGCCTTCATCTCCGGCGGCTCCGACTTCGCCGGCTCGGACTCGTTCCTGAAGGACGAAGAGCTGGCCGGCGAGTTCGCCACCTGCGCCCCGGACGCCAAGGCAGTCGACCTGCCCGTGTACATCTCGCCGATCGCCGTCATCTTCAACATCGAGGGCGTCACCGACCTCAACGTCGACGCCACGACGCTCGCCAAGATCTTCAAGGGCGACATCACGAAGTGGAACGACCCGGCCATCGTCGCCCTGAACGAGGGAACGACCCTCCCGGACACGGCCATCACGGCAGTGCACCGCTCGGATGACTCGGGCACCACGAAGAACTTCGCCGACTACCTGGGCCAGAACGCGCCCGACGTGTGGACCGAAAAGGCCGAAGACCCCTTCCCGTACAAGACCGGTGAGGGCGCACAGGGCACGTCGGGCGTCGTCGACGCCGTCACGAACGGCGTGGGCACCATCGGCTACGCCGACGCTTCGCGCGCCGGTGACCTCGGTGTCGCCAAGCTCAAGGTCGGCGACAAGTTCGTCGACTACTCGGCCGAGGCGGCTGCCGCGGTTGTGACCGGTTCGCCCCTCGTCGAGGGCCGCGAAGCCAACGACCTGGCCTTCGAACTCAACCGCAAGACCACCAACCCCGCGGAATACCCGCTCGTTCTGGTGAGCTACGCGGTCGTCTGCACCGAGTACGCCGACGCCGACAAGGCCGAGCTCGTCAAGGCGTACGTCGGTTACATGGCCAGCGCCGAGGGCCAGGCCGAGGCTGAGAAGTCCGCCGGCGCCGCCCCGATGTCGACCGACCTGCAGGACAAGGTCGCGGCGGTACTGGAAACCGTCAAGTAACACACCAGTCAAACCTGCCCGGCCCGGAACGTCGCATTGCATGCGGCTGACGGGTCGGGCAGACTGGGGTTTGTGGCCGTCGGCTCCATTCCCCCGTTACAACGACTTCACCCAAGCGCTCCAGGGAGACACCGGCAATGACCACCGCAGTTGACCGCGATGCACTCCGGACCACCCAGCGGGTCGGCGACCGGGTCTTTTTCACCGCCACGATCGTGGCCGGCAGTCTCATCCTCGCGGTGCTCGCCGCCGTCGCCATCTTCCTGTTCGGGCAGAGCATCCCGGCATTCCTGGCCGTCCCGGAGGACTTCGACCCGGGCGTGTCCAACTTCTGGGCCTACGTCTGGCCGCTCGCGTTCGGCACCCTCTGGTCGGCCTTGCTCGCGCTGATCATGGCCATCCCCGTGGCCATCGGAATCGCGCTGTTCATCTCGCACTACGCTCCGCGCAAGGTGTCGCAGGGCCTGGGCTACATCATCGACCTGCTCGCCGCGGTGCCGTCCGTGGTCTTCGGCCTGTGGGGCATCGGCGTGCTGGCGCCCATGCTTCAGCCGTTCTACAGCACCCTGGTCGAATGGTTCGGCTGGTTCCCGCTCTTCGCTGGGCCGGTCTCCGGTACCGGCCGCACGATTTTCACCGTCGCGATCGTCCTCGCCGTCATGGTCCTGCCGATCATCACCGCGATCTCGCGGGAGGTCTTCCTGCAGACGCCGGTCCTGCACGAGGAAGCCGCCCTTGCCCTCGGCGCCACCCGCTGGGAAATGATCACCATGGCCGTGCTCCCCTTCGGACGCGCGGGCATCATCTCGGCCGCCATGCTCGGCCTCGGCCGCGCCCTCGGCGAGACCATGGCCGTCGCCATGGTGCTCTCCCCGAGCCCCCAGGTCATCTTCCAGCTGCTGACCTCGCAGAACCCGACCACCATCGCGGCGAACATCGCGCTGAACTTCCCTGAGGCGCACGGCGTCGGCGTGAACATCCTGCTCGCGACCGGGCTGATCCTGTTCGTCATCACCCTCGCCGTGAATATGCTCGCCCGCTACATCATCAACCGCCGCAAGGCATTCTCGGGAGCGAACTGATGAGCACCACCACCGTCGGCGCGCCGCTCACCAACTCGCTCACCGCCGGCAAACTCCCCAAGCACACGTCCCTGGCCGTCCTGGCGGCGAGCTGGCTGGTGGCCGGTGCCGTGTTCCTGATGCTGCAGCTGTCGGGAGCCAGCGAGGATTTCAACATCGCCGGCACGCTCGTCTTCGGCACCGTGCTCTACGGCATCGCCATCTACCTGCTCTCCTACTTCGTCGAGGGAGTGCGCAAGGCCAAGGACCGCCTGGTCACCGCCCTCGTGACGGCAGCGTTCGTGGTCGCGCTCCTGCCGCTCGTGTCACTGGTCGTGACGACCGTCACCAACGGCCTGCCCGCGTTCCTCACGCCGACGTTCTTCACGTCGTCGCAGCGCAACGTGGTCGGCGCCGGCGGCGGCGCCCTGCACGCGGTCGTGGGCACACTGCTCATCACCGGACTGGCCGGGATCATTTCGGTTCCGATCGGGCTGCTCGCCGCGATCTACCTCACCGAGTACGGGCGCGGCCGCCTCGCGCGCGGCATCACTTTCTTCGTCGACGTGATGACCGGGATCCCCTCGATCGTCGCCGGGCTGTTCGCCTTCGCCCTCTTCTCGCTCCTGTTCGACGACCCCGGGATCCGCTTCGGGTTCGGTGGGGCGATCGCGTTGTGCGTGCTGATGATTCCGGTGGTCGTGCGCTCGAGCGAGGAAATGCTCAAGCTCGTGCCCAACGAACTGCGTGAGGCCGCGTACGCGCTCGGGGTTCCGAAGTGGCTCACGATCGTCAAGGTCGTGCTGCCGACATCCATCGCCGGAATCATCACCGGCGTCATGATCTCGATCTCCCGCGTGATCGGCGAGACCGCGCCGCTGCTGATCATCTCCGGCTTCACGGCGAGCATGAACTACAACCTGTTCAGCGAGCGGATGATGACGCTGCCGGTGTTCGTGTACAACCAGTACGCCAACCAGGGCACCGACGCGCAGGCCTACATCGACCGGGCCTGGGCCGGCGCGCTGACGCTCATCCTGATCGTCATGGTGCTCAACGGCCTCGCCCGGCTCATCGCCAAGATCTTCTCCCCCAAGCTCGGCCGCTAGCCGTCAACTCGAAGGATTACATGTCCAAGCGCATCGAAGTCACCGACCTCAACGCCTTCTACGGCAAGTTCCTCGCCGTCGAAGGGGTCTCCCTGACGATCGAGCCCCGCAGCGTGACGGCCTTCATCGGGCCCAGCGGCTGCGGCAAGTCCACCCTGCTGCGCACCCTCAACCGCATGCACGAGGTCATCCCGGGCGCCTACGTCGAGGGCGAGGTGCTCATCGACGGCAACAACCTGTACGGTCCCGGCGTGGACCCGGTGCTCGTTCGCCGCCAGGTGGGCATGGTGTTCCAGCGCCCGAACCCGTTCCCCACCATGTCGATCCAGGACAACGTGCTGGCCGGCGTGAAGCTCAACAACCGACGGATGTCCAAGGGCGACGCGGATGACCTCACCGAGAAGTCCCTCCGCGGCGCGAACCTGTGGAACGAGGTCAAGGACCGCCTGAACGGGCCGGGTTCGGGCCTCTCCGGCGGCCAGCAGCAGCGCCTCTGCATCGCCCGCGCGATCGCGGTCGAGCCCGACGTCATCCTGATGGACGAGCCGTGCTCGGCGCTCGACCCCATCTCCACGCTCGCGATCGAGGACCTCATCGAGGAGATGAAGGCCGACTACACGATCGTGATCGTGACACACAACATGCAGCAGGCATCCCGCGTCTCCGACCGCACGGCCTTCTTCAACATCGCCGGCACCGGAAAGCCGGGCAAGCTGATCGAGTACGACGACACGACCACGATCTTCTCCAACCCGAGCGTGCAGTCCACCGAGGACTACGTCTCCGGCCGCTTCGGCTGAACCCACCCGTCAGGCGGTGCGGCCGAGCAGGTAGGCGTTGAAGGCGCTGGTGCGCTCGGCGTCGACCGGGAACGGTGCGCCGTCGAGCTCGGTCACGGCGACGGCGAGGCGCACGCTGGAGACCAGCCAGGCGGCATCCGCTGCCCGCAGCTCGTCGACCGGGATGTCGCGGTATTCGACGCTCTCCCCCGCCGCCTCCAGGTACTCGAACAGGCTCTGCTGGGTGGTGCCGTGCAGGATGGCGCCGCTCGGCGCCGGGGTGACGTACCTGCCGCCCGAGCGGATGACCACGCTCGAGGTGGGTCCCTCCATCACGTAGCCGTCGTGGGTGACGAAGATGGTGTCGTCCGCGCCGCGGCGTTTGGCCTCGCGCAGCGCGGCCATGTTGATCGCGTAGCTGAGCGTCTTGGCGCCCATGAGCAGCCAGGGCGCGACCTCGGCGACCCCCCGCGGGTAGCCGCGGTCGAGCGTGATCACGCGCACACCCTGGTCGCGAACGGCGCGGTAGTCGGGCGCCCTGGTCGCATGCAGCCAGGCCGTCGGCGCCGGCCCCGACTCGACGCCGCGGCTCAGCACGAACTTGAGGGCGAGTTCGCCGTCGCGGGGAAGACGGTCCACCGCGTGGGCGATGGCCGCGCGCCACTGGGCCGGATTCGGTACCGGGAGTTCGCAGATCTGGGCGGAGTTCACCAGGCGGCTGATGTGCGGCTCAACCTCCTGCGGGTGGCCGTTGACCACGCTGAGCGTCTCGAAGATGCCGTCGCCGCGCTGCGTGCTGAGCTCCCCCACCCGCAACGCCGGTGCGGCGGAGTCCATCTCGTGGAAGGTGTCCTCGAAGTTTGTGCGGGACGAATCCGCGGGCACCGGGTCGATCAGCAGGGTGAAGGGCAGGTTCATGCCCCGAGCCTACTGGGATCTCCGGGCCCGGGCAGGGCCGCTGGCGAGTGTCAGCTCTGAGTGTCAGCTCTGGATGGCGACGATCGGCGCCGAGGTGGGCTGCGGCGAGCCGCCCTGCGGCTCGACGGTCACGCCGACCTGGTCGCCGGCATGCATGGTGCCCTCAAGCACCCGCCAGACCGTTCCGGATCCGGTCGAGTCGAACGTTCCGGCGGGGACCGCCCCGGCGTCGTTCATGTACCAGAGCTGGTAGTCCTGGTCGGCCGACAGCGCGGGCAGGTCCTGGACCATCAGTGCCGACAGCCCGAGCTCACCCGACCAGACCAGGGTGGCCGGCTGGCCGTCCGTGGTCGTGGTCGCGGCGCGCTGGGCGTCGGGAGCGGCGTTGATCTCGGCGAGCTGGGCCGCCTGCTGCTGCTCGAACTGGTTCGAGTTCAGGGCCTGGCCGACGAAGGTACCGCCGGCGAACAGGGCGACGGCTGCCGCGGCGGCGACCAGCATCCCGGCCGGGCGCTGGAACCAGCGCCTCTGGGCGCGGTCGGCCGCGGCGGAGCGCCTGGTGGAGGGCTCGGCGGGCGCCGCGGCGGGCACGCCGACGCCGGACTCGGTCACGCCGGCGGCCGGAGCGTCCTCGGGCGCCGACTGTTCGGCCGGAGCGGCCTCGGGCACGGGAAGCGGAGGCAGCTGCGGGGTGGAGGCGAGCCGGGCCATCAGGCTCGCCTTGAGGCCTTCGGACGGCTGGACCGGGTCCGCCGCCAGGCCGAGCGCGAGCGCGGTGTCGCCGAGCTCCGCCGCCTCGGTCCTGGCCTCGTCGGATCCGGCCAGGTACGCCTCATAGACGGCCTTGTCGTCCGCGCCGAGCGCGTTCAGGGCATAGGCGCCGGACAGGTCGGCCGGGTTCTGCTTCTGCTCGGTCATGACGCCACCCCCAATTCGTCTCGCAAGCGGATCATCCCGTCACGCAGACGGGTCTTCACGGTGCCGAGCGGAATGTCCAGGCGTTCGGCGACTTCGCTGTGACTGAACCCGCCGTAGTACGCGAGGCTGACCGCCTCGCGTTGGAGTTCCGTCAGTCTGGACATCGCCTTCTTCACCCTTTCGTGCTCGATTCGAACTTCTACGGTTTCGGAAACATGGTCGTATTCGACCGCGAGATCGCGGATTCCGATCTTCTGGTCCCGGTCGCGCCCGGCCTGCGACGCGCGAATCCGGTCGACCGCCCGCCGGTGGGCCATCGTCATGATCCAGGTCGATGCCCCGCCGCGCGTCGGTTCGAACCGCGTAGCGCTCTGCCAGATCTCCAGGAAGATCTCCTGGGTCACTTCTTCGGACTGTGCATGGTCGACCAGCAGGCGTTTGACGAGGCCAAGAACCCGCGGGGCGATCTGATCGTACAGTTCTCCGAATGCCGCCTGGTCCCCGTGCGCGATCCGGCCGAGCAGCTCCTCGCTGGTGGCAGGAGCCGTCGACTCGGAGTCGTACGTGGAGTCGGCAGTCATGAGAACAAGCATGTCAGGTCTCGTCATGTTCCATGTAGAGGGTTCGGTGCCGAGTCCCGCGCGGATTGGTCGAATGTCTCGTGTCCGGGCAACCGGTGGCCCCCTCGACAGTCGCGTGGGACGACCGGAGGTGAAGGTCGGGCCGCAGAACGCCTCTCGGCGTGCGGCCGCTCTAGGCGGCGAATATTGGAGCCCGGGGTTACTGCGGCCCGACCATAACCCAGTGTAAACGAGGTCGGCCGCGGTCGGCGCGCTGTTCGCCCTGAGCGATGGCCTCGCCCGGGGCGGCTCGTTCAGTCGAGCGAGTGGTGGCGCCAGAGGCGGGCGCAGGCGGCGAAGTCCTGGGCGGTGGTGGAGAACCGGAGCGCCCGCGTGGTGAGCTCGGACGACCGGGCCGGCTCGGTGGCATCCAGGTCGTCGGCAACGCTCGTGCACCCGGCTCCGGTGACCCGGCAGAACGCGGCGGCGCGGTCGAGTGCGACGGCGAAGTCGCCGGAGAACGCGCCGCGGAGGATCTCGTCGGCCACCGCGATGATCTCGGCCGGTCCCGTCGGGATCGACGCGCCCGCCACGACGGGGTCGATCGACACGGTCACGTCCACCCCACGCTGGTAGAGGAACGCCGTGCCGTCGGGGTCCTGCCGGATCAGCAGCCGAATCAGGTACATGCGCCAGAGCGCGCCGGGCAGGCTGCGGGGCGTGGCCCGGGACCACAGCTCGGCGACCGTGTCGATTCCGTGCTCGTCGGTGTACGCGATGAGGCGCTCGACGATGCGCGGATCCGGGTCGCTGCGCACGCGGGCCAGGAGGGCCTGGGCGGTTTCATGGGCGACGCGGCTGATCGACGCCGGGTCGTCCCCGCCCTGGAACGATTCGAACTTGCTGCCGGAGAACTGGGTCGGCTTGTGGAAGTCCTCTGCCATCGTGTCCTCCCTCGGTTTGTCGGATGGTCGTGGGCCTGCATCAACGGTACCGACAAAAGCTCCGGGAAATCCGCGATAGATTATTACCCGCGGGCCTCTAGCTCAGTTGGTAGAGCAAAGGACTTTTAATCCTTGGGTCGTCGGTTCGAGCCCGACGGGGCCCACTTTTTCCCCGTAATTACGCGATAGTTACGGCACAAAGCACCGCGGCCGGTTCACGACCCCGAACTTACCCCGAACATTGAAGTTAGCGCGGCCGCTGCCTTTGCGCTCTGAGTGTTGCGCGCCATGTAGACATCCTGAGTCATAGACGGATGCTTGTGGCCGAGGTAATCGGCAATGTCTCGAGCCGATAGGCCGGCAGCATCAAGCGCGGTCGCCACCGTCTTTCGGAAGCCGTGGGACGTGAAGCCGGGGTATCCCAGCCGGTCCCTGTTATCGCGCCAGTCAGATTCGGTATTAGATGTGTCCCTGAGCTTGCCTAGCATCGACGGGAACACCAGGCTCAACTCATTCTCAGGCTGCGCTAGGTAGCGTGCCTGCAGCATCGTGACCAGATCGGCCGGCACAACGGATGTGCGCTCAGAGGTCGCCGTCTTTCCTGACTCATGGATGAATAACCCCTGACCTTTCACGCGGGACACACTTGGGCCGAGCGTGACCGTTGCCGCATCAAGGTCTACAAACTCCCACCGCAGCGCCAGCGCCTCACCAATCCGGCAGCCGGTACTCGCCATGAACTCCCACAGCTCGACCAGATCCAGCCGCTGCATCTCCGCATCGGCGCGAACGGTCGCCAGGAATGCGGGCACCTGATCGACCCCCAGCGCCGTTGCCGCACGCGATCGCTTGCGCTCGATACCAGCAATGCCGACTACCGGGTTTGTCGTCAGCGCGTCATTCCGCACGGCGAGAGCAAGCATCCCCGACAGCACCGACCTGCAGCCCTTGGCTGACCCGTGACCGTGCTTAGAGGACGTTTCCGTGATGAAGCGCTGCAGCCGCATTGTCGTCGCCTCACCGACCGTTAGCTGCCCTATGCCCGGCTTGATGATCGTGTCGGCATTGTGCCGATAGGTGGAAACTGTGCGCGGCGCGCGCCCCGTGTCTACCTTCAGCTGCAGGTAAGCATCCGCAAGATCGGCAAGCTTCGTGCGCTTCGTAATCGCAAGGTGCGACGGGGCCTCAATCGCTGTCAGGGCAACTTTCAGCGCGTGCGATGCCTTGGCCGAGGAGACGCTAAACCGCTCCACCTGCCGGCGCTTACCGTCTTGGAATCGGTACAGCGTGCGCGCGCGCCACTTACCCGGCGTCACCTCCTGGACGTTGACGACGCCGTGAGTGCCGACCGGGTTACGCGGGCGGCTCATAGGGGTCCTGGCTGAGTTTGTCGATGGACTCTCGCACTTCGGCTTCGTCCTTCAAAATGGCCCGATACTCGTCGCTCTTCTCGTAGGCGGCCTGGGCCTCATGTTGAGAGTCCATCTCGATCAAGTCGAGTACGTCCCTCTCAGTCCTGGCTTCAATCCACGCAAGAGCGCTAGCGGAAAGCCCCGCGACGATGGGGAGTGAGGGAACCAATAACGGCTCTCGATCAACGAACGAAAGCCAGTCTGGAAGCGCCGGGGCGGAGATTGACTTCTCGTTGAGCCGTTGGCGAAGCATCGCCAGCGCTTCAATTGCCGATTCCAGATCAAAGTCAGTCGTATATCGAGTCTCCCGTATCCCAGTCTTGTTTTCCGCACGATCGAGCGCAATCATTTCGTAGTTCATCTGAATGACCTTGCGCATTTGGTCCGTCGCTGCGCGAACCCAGCGCAGAGGCGCGCTGGCAGCAAAAAACTCTTCGCTGCTCGGGCTCGAGTCAGGGGCGGACTCTCCGTTGAACCAGAGATACGCGTGAAACGCGCTCGCCGCTCCAAATTGCTTTGGGCTAATCACAACGTCGCTGTTGTCCATCGGGAGCACCAGAGCAATTGGCGGCACGTTCAACGCCTGGGCGAACACCAGCAACTCTGCAATGCCAATGTTCTTTCGCTTGCCCGCAAACAACCCATTCAGAGTGTTGCCCTTGACCTTCCCGGGCTCTCCGAAAACCTCGCTGCATCCCGCGGCCAACTGCTCGGTCGTCAAGCCTCGGAGGTCCCGGTAGCGGGCAACGTTCCGCACCACCTGCTTCGTAAACCGCACCTCCCAGTCGTCGCCGGGCAGGTCATCAAGGGAGAACTTTCTCTCGTCAGTCTTCATAAATCGCATACTACCAACAATTTTCGGGAGAAACTTGCATAGTGCAGAAACTTCCGCTAGCGTATGAGATAAGCGATTAGTCATCCGGCTAAAGGTGAGAAAAACGCATATGAGAAGACCATGACGATAACCAGCCTGGACCCCGCCGTAACTGGCCGGCAGCGCCGCAACCTCGATGTCAACGACCTGGCCGCGCAGCTCGGCATGAGCGTTGCGACTATTTACCGCTGGCGATCAGACGGAACGGACATGCCGAAGGGCTTCAAGATCGGCGGCCGCGTGCGCTGGGCACAGGAAGCCGTGGACCTGTGGATTGATGCCCAGATCGCCAAGGATGCCGCCTAGCAGCCGGCGCGCGACTCATGCGCTCCCATCAAGCTGACCGCTCGCTTGATTCCAACTCCCTGACCTACCGGGACCCCACCGGGAATCAGGCTGTCCGGAATCTCGAACCGGGGCAATACGCAATCACCGACGCGCACGGCTTCACAATCTGGATCGACGCCGAAGCCCTGAGGCCGGCACTCCGCCTCTACACATTCACCGCAACACGAGCAGGCGCGAACCTTCGAGCCCGACTCAAAGAAAAAGGCCACTCAGAGAGTTGCACCTCTCCGACTGACCTAAACCGAACCGCAATAAACCGAACCGCTACCAGCAAGTAAGGATCATCTAATGTTCAGCTCCACCTCAATCGTACCAGCAACCACCATCGACCACGCCAGCAGCCGCGCCATTCTCGTCCGCAGGGTGAACGCAGCGAGAGAAGCCGCGGGGCTGACAGTCTCCGCCCTCGCCACGGCAACGGGAATGCCCGTATCCACGCTCCGCCGGCAGCTCCTCGGCCAGTCAGACTTCAAACTTAGCGACATCATGCGCATCGGCGACCACCTCGGCGTGTCTGCCGGGGCCGCATGGTTCCGTGACCTTCCCCAGAGGGTCCCCACCACGGCCGGGCAGGCGCTCTGATGGCGACCGTCACCGGGCCAAGCGGCCGCACCGTGCAGCCCGACGAACTGCTCATGCAGATCCTCGTGAACGGGGACAATGACCGCAGCTTCAGCGACCGAGCCAGCTACATCATCACGGCAGCGTAAGCATGGCGGCAGAGTACCCGGAGCGCATAACGCTCTCGGAGCCGGCAGAGCACTACCTCACGAAGCTCTCTGAGGATCTGCTCTTAGGCCGCGTTGAACTCTGGCAGCTGCCCCCGTCGCTCGCGCAGGTATTTGCGTTTGCGTTCGCAGCGGGGGCAGCATCCCGACAGGGCGAGATCGACCAGGCGAACTCAGCGGCCGACCGATTCTATGCACGCTGGCTGAACCCCGGCGCGCAGCTCGCAGAGGTTCGACGCGACCAGCTCGACATCGCCGCCGAAGAGTACTGGCAGCAATTCCTGAACTCCGAAACATCACAACTTCATACCGACAAGGAGGCCGCGTAATGGCCGAAGCACGACAGCTCACGCTCACCCCGGCAAGTCAGATCAGATCAGCCAAACAGAAGTTCGCTTGGGACCCCTACCTCCCGCTTGGCACGGTCACGATCTTTGCCGGCCGGGGAGGAGAAGGAAAGTCATCGTTCGCCCTACACCTGGGGAGTCAGATGCAAGCGGGTGTGCTGACGGGCGACCTTCACGGGGAGCCTCGAGCGGTTCTCATCGTCGGTCATGAAGACGACTGGGGGACGGTCATGAAGCCCCGTCTCGTGGCTGCAGGGGCCGACCTGGACAGCGTCTACAAGCTGGGCATCCAAACCGTAGTGGACCAGGTGACCCGCGAGACCGTGCCGGCCTTCCCGCTCGACATTGATCTGATCCGTAAAGCGATTGAAGAGACAAACGCGGGACTCATCATCGTTGACCCAATCACCTCCACCATCGACGGGGATCTCCACAAAGTCGCAGACGTTCGGCGGGCGCTCAACCCGCTCATGGAGCTTGCCCAGGAAACACGCTCCGCAGTCATCGCGATCATGCACTTCAACAAGGGCACCGGCAACGTGAGTGACAAGCTCAGCGGCTCCCATGCATTCCGGGACGCTTCCCGCTCGGTCATGTTGTTTGCCACCGACGAAGAGACGGGGCGGCGCATTGTCACCCTCGACAAGTCCAGCTATTCCGACGCGAAGGGCCAGTCGTTCGCGTTCAACCTCGAGAGCGTAATCGTTCCCACTGATGACGGAGACACGACGGAGGTTGCCCGGGTCGAGTACTTGGGAGAAACGGATGTCAGCGTAAACGACATCGTGAACCGCAGTGCCGATGACAACGGGATGGAGTCTGACCGCTCCGAGGCCGAACGGTGGCTCATTAGCTACCTCGAGGACCAGGGGGGAAGCGCGGCCGCACGGGATATCAAGAAGGGGTCACAGGTAGACGGCCTCGAGTGGCGAACCGTGCAGCGGGCAAGTCAGCGAGTCGCAGAAAAGGCGAAGTCCGGATTCCAGGGCGCTTGGGTCTGGACCCTCGATCTTGCCAAAGGCGACACAAAGGCGACAAAGGCGACAAGGGTTCGTGAGCCTGGCACCTTTGGCACCTTTGGGGGAAATGTGTCGCCTTTGAGCATCATCGGCTCGACTCGCTGCGCGTTCCACCCGGCCGCTGAACCGAAGCAGGACGGCTCTTGCGGGATCTGTCGCGCCGAGGCAATCGCGGACAGGATCGCTGCCCGTAACGCAGGCGAGAGGGTCGCCTGATGACGCGCGCCACCCCAGCAGCATCCACCAAACCAACGAACCAGGAGCACTAGATCATGGCAAGAATAGACAACCTGAACAGCGGCGAGCTCGCCGCAATCACGCGCCGGATTCGCGCGCTTGAGATGGCAACGCCGCTCGCTAATGCATCAATCAGCCGTGGCGCTCTGACAATCAAGAGCCCCGAGGGGCTGATCGTTGACGGCAGCGCCAGGGTGTCGGGCACTCTCTCTGTCACGGGGACAGAGACAGTCACGGGGACGCTGAATGTTTCGGGCACCGAGACTGTAACCGGCACCCTCAATGTTGACGGGCCGCTGCTCGTTGACGGAGCCACGAGCCTTCGCGGTCCAACGACGATCACGGGCGATGTAACAGTCAACGGCTCCGGCAGCATAACCGTCGCAGGCGCAACCCCGGCGACGTTGGGTGTCACGTCGCTTGGGCTGCCCGGCCTCGAGTTCTCAGCCGGCAACGCACTCATATCGTCCACGGACGGCCTGCTCATGAAGTCGGGCACGACCGGCGGACGTGTGGCGGCATCGTCGGGCGTGGTGTCAATGGCATATGGCACCAAATCTGTTGCAATCAGTGGCACACAGATCACCCTGACTGGCACAACCGTCGTCAGCGGCTCGTTCAGCGCCACCACCAAGAGCTTCAAGATCCCGCACCCGATCAAGGAAGACACCTGGCTCGTGCACGGCGTAACCGAGTCCCCCGTGCACGGCGTCGAGTACACGGCAGTAGGCACGTTTGACCCCAACGGCGAATGCGTTGTCATGCTGCCCGACTACTTCGAAGCACTCACGAAAACCGAGGGGCGCACAGTTCTAATCACACCAATCGGCAAGCCGTACCCGGTGGGAGCTGACCTGCCCAGCGGCGGCACGTTCACCGCATACGGGGAGGCCGGGCGCTCGTTCAGTTGGCTCGTGAAGGCAGCCCGCTCAGGCGTGGACTTCGACGTTGAGCAGGCAGTCGAGGTCACCCGATGAGCATGCCCCTGACGAAGATCCTGCTCGACTCCCCAACGAGCGCCAGCTACCGCATGGCAATCATCGGTCTACTGCTAGGCGATCTTCCCCCAGATGAGCAGTCGGCCGCGGTCAAGACAACCCTGTTCGAGCTGCTCGACTTCTCCTGCGTCCTGCTGGACATAATCGCAGAACAGCCGGAACTCTGCGACCAAGTACAAGCCGGTTGGCTCGCTCTGGAATTCGACCGCCTCACGTACACGATTACCGATCATGGCTAACGCCCGCCCCGCGGAGCACTACATCCATGCCGGGGGTGGCGTCATCGTCATCCCCGCCAGGGTGTGCGCCTACCTCAACAGGTACGCCGGACTCGACACCTTCCGGCGCACCAACGTCGGCATCGATGCGGAAGTAGACGCGCTGCTCGTCGCCTTCCACGTAGCGGGACTGGCATGGGCTAAATCCGCCACCGGAACTAGCTCCGCACCGAAACCGGAACTGGCTCCAAACTCAGAATGGCTGTCAACCAACGATGTCGCAGCCCGGCTCGGGATAACCGATCGAGGTGTCCGCACCGCGATAGCAACGGGACGACTACAAGCCGAAAACGTAGCCGGACGATACCGGATCAGCAGAGAAGCACTCAGCCACTTTCGTGCCGGGCGCAAATGACTACCAAGGGAAACAAGATGAGCAACTACAAGACAGAACTTCTCGAAAAGAAGGCAACCGCAGTCAAAGCCGCAGAGCGACTGCTGAACACGGCCCAGAAGGAAAAGCGCAACCTCAACCACGCCGAAGACAAGGACTACAAGCAGATCGCCGAAGACATCCGCTCCCTCAACGGTCAGATCGAGCGCATCGACGCCGACGAAGCAGCAGGCGCTCAGGCTGTAGCACTCCTGCGCCAGTACGGCGAGCAGTCCAGCCAGCGCCCCGCGTTCGGATCCGGCGCAGACCGCGACCTCAACGAGCGCTTCCGTAACTCGATCCGCACCCGCTCATTCGAGCCGATCGAAGTACACGTACCCAGCCACGAGCTGCGCTCCGGCTACCAGCCCGGCATCGAACAGCGCGCCCTCGCCACGACCTCCGGCAGCGGACTCGTCGGAACTACCTTCTTCAACAAGCTCACCCGTCACCTCGTGGAATCCAGCTCCATCCTCGCAGCCGGCGCAACGGTCCTGCAGTCCGACAGCGGCGAACCCCTCAAGGTTCCCAAGTCCACCGCACTCAGCGCAGCCGCAATCGTCACCGAAGGCTCGCTCATTGGCACAAGCGACCCGACCCTCGGATCGGTCAGCCTCGGAGCGTACAAGTACGGCTTCCTCGTTCAGGTCAGCTACGAGCTTGCCGAAGACGCGAAATTCGACCTGCTCGGCTTCCTCGCAGAACAGGCCGGCGTCGCGATCGGTAACGCATTCGGCGCCCACGCGATCACCGGAACTGGCTCCGGACAGCCCCGCGGCATCCTCACCGACGCCGTACTCGGCGTTACAGGCCCGACCGGCACCGCAACCTCGTTCGGTACGCAGACCACGGCAGGGCAGGGTGGCGACCTGCTGCTCGACCTCGCCGCATCGGTATCCGAACCGTACGCCCGCAGCTCGTCCGCCGCCTGGCTCATGCGCAGCGCAACGCTCAACGCGATCCGCAAGCTCCGCGACAGCACCGGCCGCTACGTGTTCTCAACGGACATCATCCCCGGCTCAGGCTCCGCGGGAACCCTGCTCGGTCGCCCGGTCTACACCGACCCGACCATGCCAGCAATGGCAGCAGGAGCGAAGTCAGTCGCATTCGGTGACATCAGCCGCTACTGGGTGCGACAGGTCAACGGGCTCCGCTTCGAACGGTCCAACGAATACGCATTCGCCAACGACCTGGTGACCTTCCGTTGCCTCGCTCGACTCGACGGCAGCATGGTCGACACCACCGGGGCAATCAAGTACTTCGCCCACAGCGCCACCTAACTAGCACCAACCTGAGCGCCGCTCGCCACCCTCCCAGGCGGGCGGCGCTCAACCCCCAAAGCTTCCGTTAAGCTCACCACCCAGCACCCGTACCGCGAGACACGCATACGGGCTAAGGGAGCCTGGAATGTATGGTGGATTCAGACACGTCCACCAGCGGAATGAGTGCCAGCAGGTATCAAAGCAGATACCTCCTGGCACTCTCTAGTTCAACAGCTCCACAGCACGACAGCAGCCCCCGACAAGCGGAAATAGCGCTTGATCGGGGGAATTTTCTTTGGTGTTCGGCATAGCGGTCTACCGCTCAGTGGTCCAAAAAATTAGCGAGTGACCCCCCACCCCATCGCGCGCGACCCTGGCAGCACTTCGGCACATTTTCTTTTGGATCGACGGAACGGGACACCGCGCTCCGGTCCGTTCCCTCTCTCCCCGGTAAATATTCGGAACCTGTGCCGGCCTCGCCTCGCGCGCGCGACCCCCCGGTATCCCTCGGAGGGGGATTTTTGGAAAACGCCGCGGTTGTCCGCATCGCTGGATCTATAAGAAGATGGGCAGCAATTTGCCCGTATCGAGGACCGGGGCGCTTCCATTGCCCTAGAGTCCGGATATGCCAGATGATCGACCGGTGAGAGTGTTGCACCGAGGGGAGCCCCATGAGTGAACAGTCCACAGATCAGCCGCCGGCAGGTTGGTACAACGATCCGAGCGGGCGCCCTCTGTCGCGTTGGTGGAACGGGCGCGAGTGGACCGAGCATTCCAACGCTGCCCCGCAAGTGGTGGCGACACCGTCAACGAACGGCCTGGCAACCGCGTCCCTAGTGCTCGGCTTGGTCACAGCACCTCTGGCGCTATCTGTTGCGCTGCTTCCGTTGGCGATCCTGCCGGGATTGATCGCCGTTATTTTCGGCTTCATAGGCGACGCCAAGGCCAAGCGCCTCAACGGACTCGGACATTCACGGGCGCTTTGGGGTGGATTCTTGGGGCTTATGCCCGCGTTCGTTTTCTTCTTCATGATCGCGGCGCGCACGATCACGGAATACAGCTAGGAAACCTCGACGGCTACAGCTTCACTAACCCGCATTCCCAGCACTTCCAGAACGTTGCACCCCATCGCTCGACGGGCTCCATGCGCACCACGCAGTCGGGACAGTTGGGGGTGTCGAGGTCGTCCATGCGGGGAGTCTGGCACGGTCCCATCGACGCGCACTAGTAGAACCCTCGGTATCGACCATGCGCGGCCCTGTGCGCCCGTCTAAGACGTTGGGAGCCCGAGGGCGTGCGAGAGTTGGTTGGCACTCCCCCGACGCCGCACGCGACCGATGCCACAACCCCGAATCTATCCCGAACATTCACAGTAAACGCGAGCTAATCCCCGCGAGCGCCCAGTCAACGCACTAAAGGGAAGCGCGGGCATCGGACAACTTGCGATAACCCCCGAAAACCGCCTAACTCTAATCCTTGGGTCGTCGGTTCGAGCCCGACGGGGCCCACCCTCGCGCCTCTCGTGCGCCTCCGGCGTCGAATCAGGCAGCGTGCAGGCGGCTGCCACGGCCACGGCGGCAGGCAGTGCCCCGGGCGTGACGGCGGCTCCGGCTTTCCGGGGCCGGGGCAACCTTCGCTCACAGTTCCCTCGGTTATCCTGATCCCGGCCCGCGAACACTACGAGCGATACGGAAGGATGCCGAATGCAGGACCCGATCCTCCTGGACGTGCTGCTCGTGCTCGTGCTCGTCGCCTCGCTGGTCAACGGCTATCGCAGCGGCCTGGTCCGCAGCCTGAGCGGCATCGCCGGGATCATCGCCGGCGGCACCGTCGCGTTCTTCCTCGTTCCGCTGATCGGGCCCTGGATTCAGGCACCGGAATGGCGCACGCCGGTGACCCTGGGGGCCGCACTGGTGCTCGTGCTCGGCGGCTTCACGGTCGGGGAGTCGATCGGCCACGCCATCCGTCGCCGCGCGCACCGCACGAGACTCCGCGTGGTCGACCGGGTGCTCGGCGCGGGCGTCGCCCTGGTCGCGACCGCCCTGGTGGTCTCCATGCTGGCGTTCAGCATCGGCGCCCTCGGGGTGCCGTTCCTGTCGCCGGCGATCGCCTCGTCCGGAACGGTCCGGACGATCAACGAGCTGACCCCCGACCCGGTGGAGCGCTTCCTCGCCCAGCTTCGCTCGAGCGCAGTGGAAGATGGGCTGCCCCGCATCGTCGAGGCCTTCACCGGTCCCAGCCCGGACATCCCCACTGTCGATACCGGCAGCCCCGCCCTTGTCACCGCGGCGCGGTCGGTGCTGAAGATCACCGGCAACGCCTATGCGTGCGGGCAGAACCAGTCGGGCAGCGGCTTCGTCGTGGCCGCCGGCCGCGTCGTCACGAACGCGCACGTCGTCGCCGGCGTGAGCGAACCCGTCGTCGAGGTGCCGGGCGGCGGCGCCCTGCCGGGCCGGGTGGTCTACTTCGACCCGGTCGACGACCTCGCCGTGATCGCGGTCAACGGCCTCACCGCCGCCCCGCTCGAACTGACCGGGAACCTCGCGCCGGGAACCGAGGCAGTCACCGACGGCTACCCCCTCGGCGGCCCCTTCGACTCCGATCCGGCCGAGGTGATCTCCGTCGCCGCGGTCGGCGTGGCCGACATCTACGGCCAGAACCCGTCGCCGCGGCAGGTCTACACGCTCGCCTCCGACGTGCAGCAGGGCGAGTCGGGCGGGCCGCTGCTCAGCCTCGGCGGAGAGGTGGCCGGCGTCATCTTCGCCAAGGCCGAGGACACGCCCAACGTCGGCTACGCGCTGGCGATGGAGGAACTCGCGCCGGTCGCGGCCCGGGCGGCATCGCTTAGCTCACCGGTCGCATCCGGTCACTGTGTCAACGACTAGTTGTACCCGGCAGCACCGCGGCGATTCGTGCGCCTGGGGCCGCCATTGGTACGTTGCTCGGTAGCAGTTGTCACTCTCTTCGCTGAGGCTGGCCCGGCGATCAAAGGAGATCCTGCATGCTCTCGTACACCGACGCACCGTCAGACCAGCCGCTTCTCGAATGCACCATCGGTGTGGATTTCGAACGGAATGTGGCGCTGTTCGGCGATCGTGACGCCCTCATCGAGGCCGCCACGGGCCGAAAATGGACCTACACCGCCCTGAACGCCGAGGTGGATGCGCTGGCCCGCGGCCTGCTCTCCCTCGGGGTCCGGCGCGGCGACCGGATCGGCATCTGGTCGCCCAACTGCGCCGAGTGGACGATCGTGCAGTACGCCACCGCGAAGGTCGGAGCGATCCTCGTGAACGTGAACCCGGCGTTCCGCTACGGCGAATTGGAATACGTCGTCAGGCAGTGCGGGATGCGCATGCTCATCACCGCCCCGTCGGACAAGAACAGCGACTACGCCGCGATGGCGCGCACCGCGCACCAGGACTGCGAGGACCTGGCCGAGCTCGTCTTCATCGAGCCCGACGGCCACGCACGGCGTCCGGGCGAGTTCAGCTACGCCGAGGTGGCGGCCGGGTCGGCCGACGTCGCCCCGGCGGAGCTGGCCGCGCGCCTGGCCGGACTCGAAGCGACCGACCCGATCAACCTGCAGTACACCTCGGGCACCACGGGCTTCCCCAAGGGCGCCACGCTCACGCACCGCAACATCCTCAATAACGGATTCTTCATCGGCGAGCTGCTCGATTACACCGAGCAGGACCGGGTCGTGCTGGCCGTGCCGTTCTACCACTGCTTCGGCATGGTCATCGGCAACCTCAATATCTACTCGCACGGCGCCGCGGCCATCCTCCCCGGCCGCAGCTTCAGCCCGGCCGCGGTGTTGCAGGCCGTGCAGGACCATCGGGGCACCTCGCTCTACGGCGTCCCGACCATGTTCGTCGCCGAGCTGGCGCTGGCCGACTTCGCCGACTACGACCTCTCCACCCTGCGTACCGGGGTGATGGCCGGGTCGACCTGCCCGGTCGAGGTGATGAAGCGCGTCATCGGCGAGATGCACATGAAGGATGTGGCCATCTGTTACGGCATGACGGAGACCGCGCCCGTCTCGACGATGACCCGCAGCGATGACGGCATCGACCGCCGCACGTCGACGGTCGGCCGGACCATGCCGCACCTGGAGAACAAGATCGTCGACCCGGACACCGGCCTGACGGTGGAGCGCGGCGTCATCGGCGAACTGTGCACGCGCGGCTACAGCGTCATCTCCGGGTACTGGAACGAGCCGGAGAAGACCGCCGAGGCGATCGACGGCGACGGCTGGATCCACACCGGCGACCTCGCCGTCATGGACGAGGCCGGGTACATCAGCGTCGAGGGCCGGATCAAGGACATGGTCATCCGTGGCGGGGAGAACATCTACCCGCGCGAGATCGAGGAGTTCCTCTACCTGCACCCCTCCATCCAGGACGTGCAGGTCATCGGCGTCCCCGACGAGAAGTACGGGGAGGAGCTGATGGCCTGCATCATCCTCAAGCCCGGCGCCGAGATGATCTCGGCCGACGACCTCGCCGATTTCTGCCGCGGCCGACTCGCCCACTTCAAGGTGCCCAGGTTCACGGACGTCCGGGAGAGCTTCCCGATGACGGTCTCCGGCAAGATCCGCAAGATCGACATGCGGGACGAGGCGATCGCCCGGATGCGCCTGGGGGCCTGAGCTCCCGGGGCCTGAGCTCCCGGGACCCGTGCCCCGGTGCTACCCGGTGGGCCCGGCCCGGAGGTCGTCGAAGGAGACGACGAGGGTGCTGGGGCTGGCACTGCCACTCAGGTAGTTGTACAGGCCGATGCCTCCCGCCGACTGGAGCGCGGCGGCGGAGTCGGTGGCGGTGAGCTGCCAGGCGACCGGCTCGGTCGTGCCGACCTTCCACACCGTGGCCCGGATCGTCGTCGGCGAGAGTCCCGTCACCTGCACGCGAAGCTGGAGGCGGTCGCCTGAGAGGTAGGTCAGGCCGGGGACGGTCGTGCTGAGCAGCACCGTGTTCGTGCTGCGCTGCAGCTGCAGCTTCACCGATCCGTTCGCATCCACGACGACGCGCGCTCCGTAGGTGCCCGCGCCCACGCGCCGCCCGATCAGGCCCGCATAGATGCTGCTGGCCGTCGGCCTGGTGAAGGACACCGTTGTGCTGACCTCGGTGTCGCTGGAGGACACGCCGTCCAGGTACGCGAACCGGTTCGACCCGGCCGGGCTCGTCACGGCGGCAGCGCCGCCGTCGACGGCGAAGTTGGCCGCCGTGCCGGAGGTCGTCCAGGCCCCACCGATCTCGGCCGACCCGAGGCCATTGCTGACCGTTCGGGTGAACGAGTCCTGCGCCAATGTCGACCCCGCGGGCGGCGGTGGTGGCGGCGGCGTGGCCTCGGACACAGTGACGGCGTGGCCGACCTTGCCCGTGGCGCCGGCATTGTCCGTCACAGTCAGGGTGACCTGGTAGGTTCCCGCGGTGCCATAGGTGTGGCTCGACGTCACGCCGGTCCCCGCCTGGCCGTCACCGAAGTCCCACGCGTAGGACGCAATCGTCCCGTCCGCGTCCGTGGACCCCGACCCGTTCACGGTCGCGGTCAGGGCGTTCGCGCTGCTCGTGAACGCCGCGACGGGCGCCGCGTTCGACGTCACCGCGCCGAAGGGGATGCGCTGGACCTTCAGCACCGCCGCATCGGCCACGACGGTGAACTTCGTCCACTCGCTGGTGCCGCCCTTGACGGTGATCCTGGACAGGTTCGGCACAGCGGATGCGACGCCATAGTAGGAGCGCCAGGTCGACGACATCAGGGGCTTGTCGCTGGCCCAGCTGTGGGTGTCCCCGTTGACCAGGAAGACCGGTTTGGCGAAGCTCAGGCTCTCGGCTGCGATCGTCTTCACGAGCGGTTGGAAGGCGGTTCGGTAGGTCGAGCCGTCCGCTCCGGGGGCGAACATGTCGGCCTGCGTGATCAGGACCACGGCACGGCTTCCGTTGGCCCTGGCCTGCGCGAAGGCGTCGCGCATCAGGGTGTTGCCGGCGTTCGTCCGGGCGGTCACCTCCGCCTTCTGCGTCGTCGTCGGCGATGAGTAGCCCAGGCCCGTCCACGTGTTGAGGTCGTTGTTGGAGCCGACGATGTGCACGGCCGCGATGGTCATCCCGCCGGCGTCGAAGAGCACGTTTTCGGGGTACCCTGACTGCGCGCTGACGCCGATCCGGTTCATCCCCAGCGTTGTTCCCGGGGCCGGGAAGAACGTTCTGCGCACAGCGCTCAACCGATCCAGGGGGTTGGCCTTCCCCACGGTCGCGCGGTGGCAATCGGCCCATTCGTTGTCGCCGGGAGTGTAGACGAAGGGGTCGACGAATCGGTCGAACTGTGTTTTGATCGCCGAGTAGTACGAGTCGGTGCAATTGAGGGGGCTACTGATGTCGCCGAGATGGCTGGCCAGCTGAACCGTAGGGTCGGCATTGATCTGGTCGATCTGACGGGGGAATGCCGCAATCTGGGCGGACCCGTACGGCACGTCGCCGATCACCGCGAACGAGAACGAATCGGCGGCGGCGGCCGGCACCGGGGCGCCGGCCAGCGGGAGGCCGACCAGCAGGAGCGCCGCTGCAATGACGGGGACGAATTTCCTGGATCGCACGGATGCTCCAAGCCGGGCGCGCTGCCCACGATGACGACGACGGAGCCTGCGACATGCACGAGTCGAAGGAGGTCCGGACAGCAAAAACGGTACACCGGGCGCGCGAGTCTCCGCTACGGCCATAAGGAGATTGGCCGCGGAGCGCCCGGCGGGTCAGCGGGTCAGCGGGTCAGCGGGTCAGCGGGTCAGGGCGAGCATTCCCTGGGCCACCGCGAAGATCACCAGTCCGGCGAGCGCGCCGACGACCGTGCCGTTGATCCGGATGAACTGCAGGTCCCGGCCCACCTGCAGTTCGATCTTCTCGGACGTCTCGGCGGCATCCCACCGTTCGACGGTTTCGGTGATCACCCCGGCGATCTCGTGGCGGTAGCTCTGCACGAGGTGGCTGAGCGCGTCGGCCAGCCAGCGGTCGATCCGGGCGCCGAGGGCGGCGTCTTCGGCCAGCCGCTCCCCGACATCCGTCACGGTCGACTGGATGCCGGCGCGCAGGCCGCTCGACGGGTCGGCCAGTGCGTCCGCCAGCGTCGCCTTGGCCGACTCCCAGGCCTCGCCGGCGAACTCACGCAGCCGGGCGTTGTCGAACAGGCCGGCCTTGAGCGACTCGACCCGGGCGATGGTGTCCGGGTCGTGCTGCAGGTCGCTCATCAGTTCGGCCAGGTACCGGTCGATCGCCTGCCGGAGCGGATGCCCGGGCTGCGCTCGCACCGCGGCGACGAAGCCGAGCACCTCCCGGTAGGCCTTGTCGTCGACCATCTCGCCGACGAAACCGGGCAGCCAGCGCGGCAGCCGCTGGGACACGGCATGCCCGAATGCCTCCGGGTGAGCGGCCAGCCAGTGTTCGGTGCGTTCGAGCACCGCGTCGACGGCCGCCTCCTGCTGCCCCGCGGCGACCAGGCGCGAACCCACCCGGCCGAGGCTCGGCGCCCACTCCGGGCGCAGCAGGTGCTCGCGCACCACGGCCTCGATCAGGTCCTTCACGGCCTCGTCGCCGAGCAGCCGGAGCATGCCCGTGCCCGCGACCGCGAGTTCGTCGGCGACCCGCCGGGCGTTCTGCGGCCGACCCAGCCAGCCGCCGAGCCGCCGGGACACCCCGAGGGACTCGAGTTTGCCGCGCACGACGACTTCGGAGAGGAAGTTCGTCTCGACGAATTCGCCCAGGCTCGCGCCGATCTCGTCCTTGCGCCGGGCGATGATGTTCGTGTGCGGGATGCGCAGCCCGAGCGGGTAGCGGAACAGCGCGGTCACCGCGAACCAGTCCGCGATCGCGCCGACCATGCCGCCCTCGGCCGCGGCCCGCACGTACTCCAGCGCCGGGTAGCGCTCCTGCAGGGCGAAGGAGACGGCGAAGACGACGGCCATCACGCCGAGCAGCCCGGCCGCGAGGCGCTTCATCCTCGTGAGGGCCACGAGGCGCGCGGCATCCGGCGGGGAGGGGATCCGGGTGGCAACCATCCCCCCAGCTTGCCAAACTTCGGGACCGATCAACACGCCCGCGAGGGCGCGTCCTCGTTAGCAGGCACAGTGCCCCTCTGCGGCGGGCGCGTGGCCGGGCGTGTTGGCCGGGACGTCGAGCACGGGGCTCCGATCGAAGAAGCCGTCCGGTCGCAGCTTGAAGCCCGCGGTGTCCACCGGCATGATCGGCCAGTCCTCGACCCGGGGGAAGTGCGTGAGGCCGAACGTGTGCCAGAGCACGATGTCCTGTCCATCGATGTCCCGGTCCGCTGACATGTAGGCCGGCAGCCCGGCCCCGCCGGCGTGCTGGTTCACGAAGTCCCCCGTCGGGTACCGCTCATCCTCCGAAAAGCGGGTGACCCACAGGTCCTTGGTGGCGAACGCGGCCCGCCGCACCACCGACGACTGCGGATCGGCCAGGAGGGTGGGCTGGCCCTGCGGATACAACTTGTACGCGACCGGCTCGTCCAGCCGGTTCAGCGAGTTCGGGTTGGACACGTGCCAGGTGCGCCCTGCGGCCATGTTTGCCTCTCGGACCCCCTCGGATTCGGTGGCCAGCAGCGTGCGGCGGCGACTGAATGCGTTGCCGCGCTCGTTGCCGGCGCCCATCGGCACGCGCACGACCTCCTCCTCCTCGACGCGGTTGGTGGCGCCGTCCAGCGCCATGTCCAGCCGGGCGCTGAACAGGTGCTGGTGGAACGGCGCCCCGAGGCCGGGGGCCAGCTCAGAGGCGTACGCGTAGCCCTTTCCCGGATAGGCGCTGGTGAAGACGACGCCCGTGGCCTTGGCCTCGAACTCGATGGTGCCGTCCAGGTAGAGGTACCAGTAGAAGCCGTAGTCGTAGTTGCCGACGGTGGTGAAGAACGAGATCACCAGTCGGCGATTGCGTCGGGTGTAGTCGATGCCGGTCCAGAGGTCGCTGTGCTTGGCCAGGATGCTCCAGTCTTCCTCGTGCATGCAGATCCCGTTGCGGATTTCGCGCGGGTTGCCGAAGCCGTCCGCGATGACCGGGCTGAGATAAGTGATGTCGCCGAGGCAGTCGCAGCCCAGTTCCAGCGAGTTGGCGTACTGGCCGACCAGGTATTCGCCCGTGTCGAAGTAGTTCTGCCAGGACCGCACCGGCGACGGGTCGCCGTATGGCACCACCATCTCCGCGATCGAGGCCCGGTTGATGATGGACCGCCGCCGGCCGCCGTCCTGGAAACCGATGTTGTGCAGCACGAGGCCTTCTCGCACGTCGAAGCCGATGTCCAGACTCCATTTCTCCCACTCGACGTGGTTGCCGCCGGTCACCGTGAAGCTGGGGCCGTCGGGCTGCGTGATGCTGATCGGTTTGATCGAAGTGCGCTCCGGTCCGGTCAGGATCGGATCCGTGTAGTTGCCGTGCTCAGCGGGAATCGGCACGACGCCGTAGTCGATGACCTGGTCCACGGTCTTGCTGACGATGTCCACGTAGGCGACGAGGCCGTCCACCGGGTGCGCCCAGGCGCTGTCCTCCGGAAAGTCCTGAACGAAGGCGAGTCCGCGGAGGATGCGGCGGCCCTTCTCCTCCGGGTATTCGAAGACACCGGCGGACAGCGGCGCCACCCGCACCTTCTGCACATCGAGGCCGCGATCGGCGAGGGCCCGGAGCCAGCGCTCATCGTGGGTCAGGAGCTCCTCCACGGCGGCGAATTCCTCCTCGAGCACGGGGAGTTCCCCGCTGACCGCGGTGTCCAGCACGACAACCGACTCGACCTTTCCTGCCGTGGCTGACACGACGACATCGCGCGGGGCGGCACCGGAAGTGTCGTGCAGGAAGATCCGGAAGCGCCGGTCCGGCCGCTCCCCCTCGGCACCACGCGGCGGATCGAGCAAGCCGAGGTACGCGATGCGGACGCTGTCCCCGAGCAGGTCCGCGCCGACCAGGACGCCGCGAACCGCACTGATTTCCTCGGCCGTGGCCAGGGCATACGCGGCCGTGGCGGTCAGTGGAGCGGCCGTGGCGGTCGGTGAAGAGGAAGTCATGGTTACACCTTTCCGGTGTTCTCGAGCCGCAGCACTGCGAGCCGATAGCGGTTTTATTTCTATGGTTGTAGAACCATAGCTTTTCACTAGGCTCGCTGACAAGTTCTTTTTCCGGGCAGTATTTTTTCGAGGGACAGCATGCCGAAAGTCGTCGACCACGACCAGCGACGGGTCGACCTCGTCGAGGCGACCTGGCGCATCATCGCCCGCCACGGCATCGAAGGCGCAACCATGCGTGACATCGCGGCTGAGGCCGGCTTCGCGAACGGGGCGCTGAAGCCTTACTTCCCCACCAAGGACGACCTGCTCACCTTCGCCTTCGACCACGTGTTCAACCAGACCAACGAGCGCATGGAGAAATCGACCGCCGGCCACACCGGCCTGGCCGCGCTGCGCGCCTTCTGCCACGAGATCCTCCCGCTCGACGACACCCGGATCCAGGAGGCCCGAATCGTCATCCCCTTCTGGCAGAAGGCGCTGACCGACCCGTCGAAGGCGACACTGAACGAAGAGTCCATGCGGCAATGGCGCAGTCGGCTGCACGAGCATCTGCGCGAGGCCAGGGCAGCCGGCGACATTCACACGACCGCGCCCGATGCCGACATCGTCGGGCATCTGATGACAGTGGTGCTGGGCGCGCAGATCACCGCCGTCCTCTCCCCTGCGGAGCATTCTCCGGCCCGGCTGATCACCCAGCTCGAGGGCTACCTGCGGGTACTCGCCACCGGGGACTGACCGGGGTTCTTCGCCGAGTGTCGAAAAAAGAGTGACAACGGCCTCGTTCCGGACTAGATTGCTGGGGATGCGCGCTGAAGCGCTACCGGAAGAGGCCTCTCGTGACCATGACGAACATCCGCACCGGGTCCCGAGGCGCCCTGGACCCGGTACAAACGGCCGTCGCGGACAGTTTCGCCCAGTGGCGCAACCTGGTCTCCCAATCCTTCGTCCCCCTCGAGGTCCGATCCGATGCGGCGCACTTCCGTGGCCGCCTCCGCTCGCGCGTGCTGGATGACCTCTCGATCGTCGAAGTCACCGCCCACGGCCACGAAGTGCTGCGCACTCCAGCACTCATCTCGAAGTCGGATCGCCTGTACTTCAAGCTGAATCTGCAGTTGTCCGGCCACGGCATCCTGATCCAGGACGGACGCGAGGCCACGCTGCGCCCAGGGGACATCGCCGTGTACGACACCCACCGCCCGTATACCCTGGCCTTCGCGGAGGACTTCCGACTCCTCGTGCTGATGATCCCCCACGACGCCTTCGACCTGCCTGCTGACTCCATCGCCCAGCTG
The DNA here is from genome assembly GCF_004403225.1 of Cryobacterium sp. Sr8. NCBI lineage: Bacteria > Bacillati > Actinomycetota > Actinomycetes > Micrococcales > Microbacteriaceae > Cryobacterium > Cryobacterium sp. Sr8. Next base: position 77,691 of record NZ_SOHO01000024.1, read on the forward strand.
ACGGCCGTGCGCATGGCCGGTGACGCAGGGCTCGGGCGAATGATCAGCCCCTTCATGGTCCAACTCGCCGAGAACCTGGACGTCCTCTCGGGCGCCAGCGGCCACCGGCTCGCCTACAACGCGGTTGACCTGATCGCCACCATGTTCGAAAGCGAACTGAATGTGCGTCGTGACCCGGTCGGCGGGTCGCGCGGCGAGATGCTGAAGAAGATGCGCCAGCACATCGAGGCGAATCTGGGCGACCCGGAGCTCTCCCCGGCCGGCATCGCCGCCGCTCATTTCATGTCTACCCGCCAGCTGCACAGCATCTTCCATGAGGCGGACACGACGGTGGCGGGCTGGATCCGCACCCGGAGGCTGGAGCGCTGCCGCCGGGATCTGCGCGATCCCATCCTGGACGATCGCCCGGTTGGTGCCATCGCCGCGCGTTGGGGGTTCCTGGATGCCGCGCACTTCAGCCGCACCTTCCGCCTGGCGTTCGGCGAACCGCCCAGCGCCTACCGCCGCGCCTGAAGTCTTCACTGTCGGTCAACTGCCGTTCCCGGAAAGACAAGACGGCCGGCCCCTGTCCAGGAGAGAGTCGGGATAGAGCCTCCGATCACCGGGGGCCACTGCCGCATCCTGCCGGCTAGGTACTCGACGAGGAGTCACACAATGCCAACGAAGCTGTTCATCAACGGTGAGTGGACCGGCGCGACCGGCGGCACCATCACGACGTGGAACCCGGCCACCGAGGAGATCATCGAGGAGGTCGGCTTTGCCAGTGCCGTCGATGTGGATGCCGCCGTCGACGCGGCCCAGGTGGCCTTCAACGCCCCGGAGTGGCGCGACATGCTCCCGGTCGTGCGGGCGCGGCTGCTGTTCAAGCTCGCCGACCTGATCGAGGCCCACGCCGACGAACTGGCAGAACTCGAGACCAGGGATCAGGGACAGCCGATCGGCATCTCCCGCAACATTTCGGTCAGCGGGGCCGCGGAGCACTTCAGATACTACGCCGGCTGGGTAACCAAGATCGAGGGCCGCACCTCCCCGATTTCCTTCCCGGACACGCACCACTACACCCGCCGCGAGCCCATCGGCGTCTGCGCGCTGATCACGCCGTGGAACTTCCCGCTGATGATCCTCTCCTGGAAGCTCGCCCCGGCCCTGGCCACCGGCAACACGGTCGTCATCAAGCCCGCGGAGCAGACGCCGCTGACCGCCATCCGTCTTGTCGAACTGGCCGTCCAGGCCGGCTTCCCGGCCGGCGTGATCAACCTGGTGACCGGCGATGGGACAACGGGCCAGGCCCTCGTGGACCACCCGAAGGTCGACAAGGTCTCCTTCACCGGCTCCACCGCCGTGGGCCGTTCGATCGTCGCCGGTTCTGCCGCCTCCAACCTCAAGAAGGTCACGCTCGAGCTCGGCGGCAAGGCCCCCTCGATCATCGCAGCCGATGCGGACATCGACGCGGCAGTCGGCGGGAACATTGCCGGCGGGATGTTGAACTCCGGCCAGGTGTGCGCCGCGTACACCCGCTTCTACGTGAACAAGAAGCGCGAGGCCGAGTTCGTCGAGAAGATGGCTGCCGGCGTGAGCGGGATGAAGATCGGACCCGGAATCGACCCGACCAGCCAGTTGGGCCCGCTGGTTTCGGCCAAGCACTTCGCCCACGTCGAGGCCCTCGTGGCCGCCGGCAGGGCAGAGGGCGCGGAGTTGATCACCGGTGGCGCCAGGTCCGGCGACCAGGGTTTCTTCTACCAGCCGACCATTTTCGCTGGCGTCCGCGACGGCATGGACATCGCCACCAGGGAGGTCTTCGGACCGGTGCTCTCGATCATGTCCTACGACGATGACGACGAGTTGCAGGACCTGATCAACCGCGCCAACGACACCGATTACGGGCTCGCCGCCACGGTCTGGACGAAGGACATGACGGTGGCTCACCGCCTGGCCAACGGCATCCGCGCCGGCGCCATCTTCGTGAACATGCCCCCGGTGCCCGACATGGCCGCGCCCTGGGGTGGGTTCAAAACCAGCGGCTGGGGCAACGAAATGGGGCCCTATTCCATCGACGCATATACCCAGACCAAGGGCGTCTGGATGCACTACGGCAGCTGATCCGGCATTCCATCCCGCCGCCGCACTGAACCCATGACGTCACAGAGGAGAAAACCATGACGACCACCCGCACCACGTCCCCCACCGAACCAGAAACGAGCCTGCGCCAGGGGCGACTGGGCGTCATCGGAATCGTCTTTTTCGTGGTCGCCGCAGCGGCCCCGCTGGTCGGCATGACCGGGGCTGTCCCGGTCGCCATCGTGCTCGGCAACGGGGCGGCGGCCCCCGGCGCCTACCTCGTTGTCGGCATCACGCTGCTGCTGTTCAGCGTCGGCTACGCGGCGATGAGTCAGCGGGTCACCAACGCCGGGGCGTTCTTCGCGTACATCGGCCGGGGCCTCGGCAAGCACCTCGGCGGGGCATCGGCGTTCGTCTCGATCCTCGCCTACCTCGCGATCCAGCTGGCGATTTACGGGTTCTTCGGCGCGGTCATGTCGGGTCAGGTCGGCCTGCTTCCCTGGTGGGCGTGGTCGCTCCTCTCCTGGGCGGTCGTCACCCTGCTGTCCCTGCTCAGCGTGGACGTCGGGGCGAAGGTCCTCGGAGTGCTGATGTTGCTCGAGGTGGCGGCCCTGGTCGTCACCTCGGTGGCCATCCTCGCCGACGGCGGCCCGGAGGGCATCAACGTCTGGGCCTCCTTCGATCCCGCTGCGATTGTTGCCGGCGGCCTCGCCGGCTCGGCCGGCATCGCCTTCGCCTTCGCCTTCGCCTCTTTCATCGGGTTCGAGGCCACGGCGATCTACGGCGAGGAATCGAAGGACCCGAAGAAGGTCGTCCCGCGAGCCACCTACCTTGCGGTGGGTCTCATCACTGCCCTCTTCGCACTGACGGCGTTCGCCATGGTGACCGGCATGGGCGCGTCGTCCGTGGTCGAGAAGACCGTTGAGTTCTCGACGGTCGGAGACGTACCCCTGGCCGACCCGGCAGCCGTTCTCTTCGCCCTGGCCACCCAGTACGTGGGGCCGTGGATGGCCACGGTCATGAGCATCCTTGTGCTCTCCAGCCTCTTCGCCGGTCTGCTGGCCTTCCAGAACTCCGCGAGCCGCTGCCTGTTCGCGCTCGGTCGCGGCGGCGCATTGCCGAAACCGCTCAGCCGGGTCAATGGCCGCGGCGCCCCGGCGGCGGCATCCATCGTCACGTCGGTGCTGACCGGGCTCGTGATCACCGTGTTTGCCGTGTTCGGGCTCGACCCGGTGCTCAACCTGTTCTTCTGGTTCAGCGGCCTGGCCGTGATCTCCATCGTGCTGATCGAGATCCTCGTGTGCGTCGCAATCGTGGTGTACTTCCACCGCAACAAGGGCAGTGAAAACGTCTTCCAGACGGTAATCGCCCCGATCCTGGCCACCGTCGGCCTGGTGCTCGGCGAGTACCTGCTGATGAGCCGGTTCGGACTTCTCGCCGGGACGGTGGCCGAGGGTGTTGACCCGACGGTGACGTCGTGGGGGCTGAGCCCGATCGGCTGGGTTCTGGTGGTCCTGCCGTTCGCGCTGCTCGTCGGCGGGTACGCGGTGCTGCGCGCCGGGAAGACCGAGAACGAATCGTTGGTCAGGGACGTCCTGTCTTAGAAGCCGCTGTGGCGGATGCCCCAGCGCAGGGTCCAGGTTTCCCCCGGCGTCAGCCAGTGGAGACCTGCTCCCGTGTTGAAGGCATTGGCGGGCGCCGTCATCGGCTCGATCGCTACGGCCTGCCCGCGCACGGGCTCGCCGTCCCCGGCGCTGATCGGGAAGTTCCGCGGCGTGAAGACCTGCACGTAACGCATGTTTTCGTCGCCCCAAAGGACGACGCGGCGTCCGTCCGGCGCGGTGAGAGAGTGCTCCGTGCGCCCGTTCGTGGAGGCCACGCGGCCGAAGCCGTCGTCGAGGTCGAGGTCCCGCACCGTTTGGCCGTTCCGGAGGTCGAAGGGGGTGCCGTCGACCGGCGTCTCGCCGACCGGGTTCAGCCGGTCGTCGACGTCGATGTGGGTACCGGCCGCGACCCGCAGCACGAGGTCGCCGGTGGGCACGTCGCCGATCTTCAGGTACGGGTGGGCGCCGAGTGCGACCGGGGCATCCGCCTGCCCGACGTTCCGCAGAAGGTGGGTGACCTCGAGGCCGTCGGCGGCCAGGGTATAGGTGACCTCGGTGTCGAGCTGGAACGGGTAGCCGGTTTGCGGGAAGACCGTGGCGCCGAGGGTGACCGATCCCGCCGTGCGGTCGAGCTCGCGGTAGGGAGCGAACCGGAGCAGGCCGTGGCTGGCATTGCGCAGGGCCGGCTCGGTCAGCGCGAGCTCCCGCTTCACGCCGTCGTGAACCCAGACGCCGTCGCGGATGCGGTTGGGCCAGGGAACCAACACGATTCCGGCGGCCTTCGGCGGCACCGCCCCGGCCGGGAAGGTTTCGACCAGGTCTATGCCGCCAACGGAATACGCCCGGAGGCCGGCCGCGACCTCGGTGATGGTCGCCCGGGCCGGCCCGGCCGGCGTCGCCGCCGTCAATTCGTACTGGTGTCCCGTTGCTGCGCGCATGGGTTCAGCCTATTCCGGCCCGGAGCGCCTCGCGCCGGCGCGGACCCTAGCCCTTCGAGGCCGCGTTAATCGTGATCGTGTCGATCCCACCGTCCGAAACTCCCCAGGCCTCGAGGATCTCGGCGTAGGAGCCGTCGTCGACCATGGACTGCAGCGCCGCCTGCACGGCTTCGGCCATGCCGGAATCCTTGGCGACGGCCATGCCGTAGGGCGCCGCGTCAAAGGTCTCCCCCGCGGTCTGCAGCTTGCCCTTGAGCTGTTCGATCGCATAGAGGGTGACGGGCGAGTCGGCGGTGAACGCGTCGGCCTGGCCGAGCGTCACGGCGGTGGCGGCGGCATCCTGAGTGTCCAGGGCAACCTTCTCGATCGGCTTCTTGCCCGCGGCCACGCAGGCGGCGCTCTTCTCCGGGATCTCGACGGTGTCCTGGTAGGTCGTCGACTGCACGGCGACCTTGAGTCCGCAGGCATTGTCCGGGTCCACCGTCTTGCCGGTGGCCGAGGCCCACTGGATGCCCGCGGTGTAATAGTTCACGAAGTCGACCTGCTTCTCCCGCTCCAGGTTGTCGGTGAAGGAGGACTGGCCGACGTCGATCGTGCCTCCGACGATCCCGGGGATGATGTTTTCGAACCGGGCGATCGTGTAGCTCGAGGTAAGCCCGAGCTTCGCCGCAATCGCGTCGCTGACCTCGATGGCCCAGCCGATGGGCTCGCCCGCATCGTTCTTGAATTCATTCGGCGCGTAGTTCGGGCTGGTCCCGAAGACGAGGGTGCCCGCCTTCGCGAGCGAGTCCGGCAGGAGCGCGGCGGCCGCGTCATCCTTCTCGACGACCGTCCCGGACGGTGCCGGGCTCCCCTCCGCGCTCGGCGCGGAATTGTCGACACAGCCGGTCAGCAACAGGGTTGCGATGGCGGCGAGGGCGGGGAGGGCATGACGAGCGCGCATGGACGATCCTTTGGTTGGGAGTGGTCCCACCCTAGGGGACGACGGCGGTGGCCCTGCCGCCGGTGATGCGCATCAGCTCGTCGAACGTGGTCGGGAACACCGTGTGGGCGTGGCCCGCGGCCGCCCAGACGACGGGGTAGCCGGCGAGCGCGACATCCACCAGGGTGCGCACCGGCGACGGATGCCCCACCGGCGCGACCCCGCCGATCACCTGCCCGGTCGCCTGTTTGACGGTCTCCTTGGAGGCCCGCCCGATCGTGCCGCCCAGCTGCTCCCCCAGCCACGCGGCATCGACGCGGTGGGCGCCGCTGGTGAGCACGAGCAGCGGCTCGCCGTCGAGGGTGAAGATGAGCGAGTTGGCGATCGCGCCGATCTCGATGCCGAGGGCCTTTGCCGCGGCCTGGGCGGTGGTGGCCGCCTCGTCGAACCAGCGGACCTCGGGGTGGAGGCCGTGCCGGCCGAGCGCGCTGCGAACGAGGTCGACGGCGGGATGTTCGGTGTTCACCATGCCCGAAAGTCTAAACGGCCGCCGCGACTAGGCTGCGGGTATGGCAATCGATCCTTCCGCGCGCATCATCGCGCTCCCGAACCTTCCCGCCCCGAGCGTGGCCGACTCCGCCTTCGTGGCCTCGGGAGCCGTCCTGGTGGGCCGGGTCAGCCTGGCCGGGCAGGCGAGCGTCTGGTACAACTCCGTGCTCCGTGCCGAGGCGGAGCCGATCACGATCGGCGAGCGGTCGAACCTGCAGGACAACGTGTCCTGCCACGTCGACGGCGGCTACCCGCTCACCGTCGGGCGCAATGTGTCGGTCGGCCACGGCGCGGTGCTGCACGGCTGCACGATCGAAGACGACGTGCTGATCGGCATGGCGTCGACGGTCATGAACGGCGCCGTCATCGGCGCCGGCTCCCTCGTCGCTGCCGGCGCGGTCGTGCTCGAGGGAACCGTGGTTCCCCCCGGCTCGCTGGTCGCCGGGGTGCCGGGGAAGGTGCGCCGGGCACTGACGGACGACGAGATCGCCGGCAACCGCCACAACGCCGAGGAGTACCTCAGGCACTCCGCCCTGCACCGCGCAGCCATCCAGGACTGATCCGGGGCGCACGCCGGCGCGCAGCCGGGGCGCATCCGGGCTGAGCCGGCGCGCATCCGGGGCTGGAGCCGGCGTGCGCGAGCCCGGGCGCGTCCTGACTACGGCAGGACGACGGGCGCGAGTTCCTCCCACAGGTCCCCCGGGCCGGGGTTGCCGGCCGCGGAGCGTCCGCCGAGGTGTTTCACCGTTCCCCAGACCGCGTTGAGCGCGGTCGTGACGGCACCCTCCGCCCAGCCGGCGGTGAACGAGATGTCGTCACCGGCGAGGAAGATGCCCTTCTGGGAGTCCGGAAGCTCGTCCTGCATGAAGTGGCCGAAGAGACGCTCCTGATACCGGTAGTGGCCGGGCAGGTTGTTCTTGAACGCCCCCATGAAGTTGGGGTCGGCCTCCCAGGAGACGGTGATCGGTTCACCGACGATGTGCGAACCGATGTCCAGCTTGGGGTAGATCTGACGCAGGGAGTGCAGCATGAGGGTCGTTCGCTCGTCCGCGCTGAGCGACAGCCACTTCAGTGCGTCGTCGTTCCAGGTGTACGAGAGCAGGATCACCGCGGGTTTGTCCGGTCCGTCGTCGATCAGGTACGTCGCCCGGGGCAGGCGGTCGGTGAGCGTCATGCTCAGCACGTGGCGGCCGGTCTCCGGGTCGATGTCGTTCCAGAACGGGCGGTCCACCATGACGAATGTCTTCGAGGACTGCATGTAGTGGCTGCGTTCGATGGCGGTCCACAGCCTCGGCGGGAACAGGCCCTCTTCGGTGTCGATGCGCGCGGAGAGCAGCCATGATTGGCAGGTCACGATGGCGGCCTCGAATTCGCTGGCCCCGCCCCACTTCTCGCCGATCCGGATGCCGCCGCCCGGCCCGCGCCGGATGGACGCCACCGCGCCGCGGGGCACTCCGTTGTGCAGGCTCGACAGTGTCGTCCCGGCCGGCCAGTGCACGATGTTCTCCGGTGCGTGCGTCCAGAGTCCGTCCGGCAGCCGCTGCGCCCCGCCGACGATACGCCGGTGCTTGTCGTCGGCGTCCGTGAAGACGACCCGGAGGATTTCGAGGATGGAATTGGAGAAGTCGGTGTCCCAGCCGCCCGTGCCGAAGCCGACCTGCCCGAACGCCTCCCGGTGGGCGAAGCTCTTCTCCCGGAAGGCCGCGCTGGCGCCGATGAAACCGTAGAAGGTTTGCTCGTCGAGGTCGGCCACGAGCCGGTTCCAGATCTTCTTGATCCCCGTGACATCGCGCCGCCGGATCGCGCCCTGGATCGCGGCGAGGTCAGCGTCTTCGAGCAGGGCGCGGCGCCAGGCATCCGCCACCTCGGTGAAGAACGGCGGGAGGTCCTCGTCCGTCTCCGCGTACCACGACTCGCCCTGGAGCTCGATCAACGTGCTCGGCGCCACGTCGGAGAGCGGATTCGGGAATTCCCGGGTCTCGAGGCCCACCGTGTCGACGTAGTGGTAGAACGCCCGGCCCGACTCCGGGAACCGCATACCGCCGAGGTCGGCGACGACACCCGGCGCGGCGGCGAACCCCTGCGTCTTCAGCCGTCCGCCGATGCGATCGGCCTCGTAGAGCACCGGGTGCAGGCCGAGCCTCAGGAGTTCATAGGCGGCGATCACGCCCGACAACCCGGCCCCGATCACGGCGACCTTCGTGCCGTGCTTGAGTGCGGGCACCTCGCCGAGTCCGGCCGGATGCGCCAGGTAGTGGTCGTAGCTGAACGGGAAGTCCGGGTTCAGCATGGTGATCGGCAGCCCGCCGGCCTCGCCGGAGAGGGGTGTGTGCGGAAGATTGGTTGCCAGGGTCATTGATTCACGTTTCCTCAGTCGTGCGGTTCTGTTCCCAGGCTCGGTAGAGCCCGGGTCTGCGGTCGGCGAGGTAGTCCACGTCCACGTCGGGGACCGACAGGTCGGCGTAGACGAGGCCGGAGGCGCTCCCCGCGTCGACGAGGAGGTTTCCGTCCGGCCCGGCGACGACGCTCGCACCGGCCAGCTCGAGTCCGTCCTCGACGCCGACGTGATTCGAGTAGGCGACGATCAGGGAGTTCTCGAGCGCGCGGGCCGGCACGAGCACCCGGGCGACGTTTTCGTACCCCGCGGCCAGGGCGGTCGGCACGAGCACGACCTGGGCGCCCCGGAGCGCCGCGGCACGCACCGTCTCCGGGAACTCGACGTCGTAGCAGATCAGCAACGCCATGCGCAGGCCCAGCAGCTCCGCGACCCGGGGCGCCTCCGCGCCCGGCCGGAAACTGGAGCGCTCTGCCGGCCCGAACAGGTGGGACTTGGCGTAGCCGAGAATGACCGTGCCGGTCTTGTCGACGAGGGTCGCCGTGATCTCCCGCTCGTCGGCCGGGCCCGGTCCGGGCAGGCTGAAGGCGAGCGCGATTCCCCGGTTCGCCGCGATCGCCCGGAGCGACTCGTGGGCGCCCGCGACCGACGCCGCCGAGACGGACTCGGCGATCAGCGTCGGTGCATAACCGGTGGCGAACAGTTCCGGCGTGAGCAGAAGGTCCGCTCCGGCTTCCCTGGCCTCGAGGGCGGAGGCGTCGACCAGGGCGAGGTTCTCCGTGAGGGCCAGCGGCTCCGCCCTCGCCTGGAGCATGGCCAGCCGGACGGTCCGGGTGTCGTGCCCTGGCTGGCGATCCACCGGACCTCCTCGGTCGCTCTGCCTCCATCGTGCCCCGGATGTGCCGGGGGCCCGCTACTTGCGGAGGGACTGTTCGGCGGCCTTGACCACGTTGCCCAGCAGCATGGCGCGGGTCATCGGTCCGACGCCGCGGGGGTTGGGCGAGAGGTGGCCGGCGACCGCCGCGACATCCGGATGCACATCCCCGGTCAGCGTGCCCTTGCCGGTGACCGGGTCGGTCACCCGGGTGATGCCGACGTCGAGCACGGCCGCCCCGGGCTTGACCCAGTCGGCCTGCACGAGGTGCGGCACCCCGACGGCGGCGACGACGATGTCCGCCCGTCGGACCTCGCCCGGCAGGTCGACGGTGCGCGAGTGGGTGAGGGTCACCGTGGCATCCAGCCCCTTGCGGGTGAAGAGCAGGCCGAGCGGACGGCCGACGGTGAGTCCGCGGCCGATCACGACGACCTTCCGGCCGACGATCGGCACGTCGTAGCGGCGCAGCAGCTCGACGATGCCCGCCGGGGTGCAGGGAAGCGGCGAGTTGAGCTCGCCCTCGATACCGAGCACGAGCCGGCCGAGGTTGGTCGGGTGCAGCCCATCGGCATCCTTGGCCGGGTCGATCAGTTCGAGCATGGCGTTGTCGTTGTGGCCGACCGGCAGCGGCAGCTGGATGATGTACCCGGTCACCTCGCGGCTGGCGTTGAGGTCGGCGATGGCGGCCCGCACATCGGCCGAGGTCGCCGAGGCGGGCAGGTCGATCCGGATCGACTCGATGCCGACCTCGGCGCAGTCGCGGTGCTTGCCCGCGACGTAGGAGCGGGATCCGGGATCGTCGCCGACGAGCAGGGTGCCGAGGCCCGGCACGATGCCGTGGGAGCGGAGGGCCGAGATGCGTTCGGCCAGCTCGGCCTTGACCGCGGACGCCGTCGCGACCCCGTCGAGAGTGATTGCCGTCATGAGTGATCCATTCTGTCGGTCAGTCCTTCAGCGAATTCGGCCCGGGCCCCGGCGAGGGCCGGGGCCGGGTCTGGCTGTTACTGCTGCAGGCCCGGGTAGAGCGGGAAGGCCGCGGTGAGCACCTTCACCCGGGCGCGGAGGGCCGGGATGTCGGCATCCGGCTTGAGCGCCTCGGCGATGATGTCGGCGACGACGGTGAACTCGGCGTCGCCGAAGCCGCGCGTGGCGAGGGCCGGCGTGCCGATCCGCAGGCCGCTGGTCACCATCGGCGGGCGGGGGTCGAACGGGACGGAGTTGCGGTTGACCGTGATGCCGACCTCGTGCAGGGCGTCCTCGGCCTGCTGGCCGTTGATCGGCGAGTTGCGGAGGTCGGCGAGCACGAGGTGAACGTCGGTTCCGCCGGTGAGCACGTCGACGCCGCCGGCCTTCGAGTCCTCGGCGGTGAGGCGGTCGGCGAGGATGCTCGCGCCGCGCAGGGTGCGCTCCTGGCGCTCCTTGAACTCGGGCTCGCCCGCCAGCTTGAACGCGGTCGCCTTCGCGGCGATGACGTGCATGAGCGGGCCGCCCTGCTGGCCGGGGAACACGTTGGAGTTGAGCTTCTTGGCCAGCGTCATGTCGCGGGAGAGAATGAAGCCCGAGCGGGGACCGGCGAGGGTCTTGTGCACGGTGCTCGAGACGACGTCGGCGTGCGGAACCGGGGACGGGTGCAGCCCGGCGGCGACGAGGCCGGCGAAGTGCGCCATGTCGACCCAGAGCAGCGCGCCGACCTCGTCGGCGATGTTGCGGAAGGCCGCGAAGTCGAGGTGGCGCGGGTAGGCCGACCAGCCGGCGATGATGACCTTGGGCTTGTGCTCGAGTGCTTTGTCGCGCACGACGTCCATGTCGACACGGAAGGTCTCGGGGTCGACGCCGTAGGCGACCGGGTTGTACAGCTTGCCGGAGAAGTTGAGCTTCATGCCGTGGGTGAGGTGGCCGCCGTGGGCGAGCTCGAGGCCGAGGATGGTGTCGCCGGGCGTGGCGATCGCGGAGAGCACGGCCGCGTTGGCGGTCGCCCCGGAGTGCGGCTGCACGTTGGCGTACTCGGCGCCGAAGAGGGCCTTGGCCCGGTCGATCGCGAGCTGCTCAGCGACGTCGACGTACTCGCAGCCGCCGTAGTAGCGGCGGCCCGGGTAGCCCTCGGCGTACTTGTTGGTCAGCACGGAACCCTGCGACTGCAGGATGGCGCGCGGAACGAAGTTCTCGCTGGCGATCATCTCGAGGTAGTCGCGCTGGCGTCCGAGCTCCTGCTCGAGGACGGCGGCGATCTCGGGGTCGACGTCCTGCAGGGAATCGTTGAACGTGGAAGGCACGGAGTGGGCTGGCACGGTGGTGGACACGGGGTCTCCTTAGACATATCGGTGGATGCTGCGGCCCAGGCGTGCGGCCACTAACCGTGTCAGTCGCTCCCCGATGGTGACCCATCTTCGTGCTACGCCAGTTGCGACACGAACGATCCTATCAGCCCGGGCGGGTGCCCGGCTCGTCTGTGACGAGCACGTCTGTCACCGGCACATGCCCGCGTATTGTCGGGCTCCCTGGCCGGCTCAGGTCGCCCGTCGGCGCACGATCCGCCCGCTGACCAGCGCGAGCGTGAACGCGGCGACGAGGATGCCGGCGTAGACGAACGGGACGACGTCAAGTCCCACGGTGTCGAGCAGCACCGCCCCGAGCAGGGCGCCGCCGCCGATCCCGGTGTTGAACGCGGTCGTGTAGAACGCGCTCGCGGTGTCGCGGATGCGGTGCGAGGCCGCGTGCAGGAGCCTGGTCTGCATCAGCGGGGGCAGCACGCCGAAGGCGAGCCCCCAGAGCACGAAGGCCGTGACGGCCACCGGCAGCGTTTCGGTGGACACGGCGAGCACGGTGACGCTGACTGCGGCGAGCGCGAGGCTGACCAGCAGGCCGCGCTGCGGACGGGGGCCGAAGACCGTTCCGGCGAGGATGAGGCCGACGACGCCGGCGATCCCGAACAGGAAGAGCAGGGGCGCGACGCCTTCGGACCCGACGCCCACCTCCTCGATCAGGAACGGCGCGATGTAGGTGTAGAACGTGAAGTGGCCGATCATCGTCACCGCCGTGATGATGCAGATCAGCACGACGGCGGGGACCGTCGGGTCCCCGCGGGGCGGGGCGGCGCCGGGGGCGGATGCCGCGGCATCCGTCGTGCCGGCGTAGTGCTCGACCGGCGGCAGCAGGCGCCAGACGAGCACGGCACCGGCGAGCATGAGCCCGGCAAGCACGGCGAACGACAGGCGCCAGCCGAGCACTTGCCCGGCGGCCGTTGCGACGGGCACGCCGAAGACGAAGGCCACGGTTCCGCCGGCGATCGTGATCGACACGGCGCGGCCGATCTGCTCCTTCGGCACGAGGTGCGCGGCGTAGGCGCCGACGACCGACCAGAAGAGCCCGTGGGCCATCCCGCCGACCACCCGGGAGACGACGAGGAACTCGTAGGTGGGCGCGACGGCAGTGAGCACGTTGCTGAGCGCGAAGACGATCAGCACGGCCACGATCAGCCCGTGCCGGGGCAGGCGTCGGGTCAGGTGGGCCAGCGGCGTGCTCGTGAGCACCACGGTGAAGGCGAACCAGCTGACGAGCAGCCCGATCCGGGACTGGGTGACGTCGAGGTCCCGGCTCATCTCCGGCAGCAGCCCGGTCGGCAGCATCTCGCTCGTCACCGAGAGGAAGACGGCGGAGGAGAGCGTGATCAGACCGAGCCAGGGGAAGGCCGCCTGGCCGCGGAGCGGAACGTGGGGGGTGGTTTTCGACATGGGGCCATGGCTCACGGACGGCGGATCCTGCCGTTCACACCGGTGGGGCGGGGCAAGGATCGACTGCGCGCCAACGTGCGCGCCCGGGGCCGAGCGGATTCCGACGGCCGCAAGCAGTCTAACCGACGGGCGCGCGGCCGCCTGGGGGCCGCTAATCTGGGGGCATGAGCAGTAACCCGCCGCCGGTTGCCCACCACCACTGGGTGGTCACGCTGGTCTGCGCCGACCGGCCCGGCATCGTGCACGCGGTCAGCGGGGCGATCGTGCGGGCCCGCGGGAACATCACCGAGAGCCAGCAATTCTCCAGCGCCGACACCGGCCGGTTCTTCATGCGCCTGCAGGTGGAGTCCCCCGCCGACCGGGCGGAGCTCGAGGCCGGGCTGGCCCCCGTGATCGACCGTTACGAGATGACCTCCGTCATCGACGTCGTCGGCCGCCCTCTCCGCACGCTCGTGCTCGCCTCGACGGCCGGGCACTGCGTCAACGACCTGCTCTTCCGCCAGCGCGCCGGCCAGCTGCCGGTCGAGATCCCGCTGGTGCTCAGCAACCACGGCACCCTCCGTGACCTGGTCGGCTTCTACGGCGTGCCCTTCGAGTCGCTGCCGATCACGGATGCCGCCAGCAAGGCCGCGTTCGAGGCTCGCGTCGTCGACGCGGTCGAGCAGAACGACATCGAGCTCGTCGTGCTCGCCCGGTTCATGCAGATCCTCTCCCCCGGACTGTGCGAGCGCCTCGCCGGCCGGGCCATCAACATCCACCACTCGTTCCTGCCCGGCTTCAAGGGTGCCAACCCGTACCGGCAGGCGCACGCCCGCGGGGTGAAGCTGATCGGCGCGACCGCGCACTTCGTGACCGGCGACCTCGACGAGGGACCGATCATCGAGCAGAACGTCGTGCGCGTGGACCACTCCCGCACGCCGGGCGAGCTCGTCGCGATCGGCCAGGACGAGGAGAGCCGCACGCTCAGCCAGGCGGTCAAGTGGTTCGCGGAGAACCGGGTGCTCGTCGACGGCGCCCGCACCATCATCTTCAGATAACCCCCTCTCCCCTCCCGCGAAACCGCACTTGTGCGCGTTATGAACGCGTTTTAGCGCGCACAACTGCGGTTTCGCGGGGAGTCGGTGACGGGACAGGGTCGGTAGGATTGGCGGGTGAAAGAGACAGGCGAGACCACGATCGGCCCCAACGACGTCCTGAGGTTCCTGCTGGAGCTCTTCGCCTTCGTCAGCCTCGGCTTCTGGGGGTTCGCCGCGTGGCCGCTGCCCTGGCCCGGCGTGCTCGTGGGCATCCTGGCGCCGGCCGTCGCGATTGTGCTCTGGGGCCTGTTCCGCTCGCCCAAGGCCGTGTTCCGGCTCGACCCGTTCGGCAAGGCCGTCGTCGAGATCGCCGTCTTCGGTGCGGCGGCACTAGCCTGGTGGGACCTCGACCAGCCCGTCGTCGCAGCGGTCTTCGCGCTCGTCGCCACGGTCAGCGGCGTCATCTCCGGCCGCAAGGAACTCAGCTGACGCGCGTCTCCCGCGGCATCCGCATCGCGTAGGCGGACGTCGCCAGGAACAGCACCGCCCCCACCGCGAACGCGGCCGGGTAGGACAGGGTGTCGGCGAGCAGGCCCGCGACCAGCGGCCCGACGATGGCGCCGACGTCGGCGAACATCGAGAACACGGCCACGGGCCGCCCCCCGGATGCCCCGGCCGCGTCCCCGACCGCCGCGGCCGGCGCGGTCCCCATGAACGCCGCCACCACCCCGTACAGGCAGAGCAGGCCGGTGAGCAGCCAGATGTTGCCCGCGAAGGGTACGGCCAGGATCGTCACGGCGGCGAGCGCGAAGGCCCCGATCATCGCCGGCCGGCGGCCGACCAGGTCGACGAACCGGCCTGCCGGGCCGAGCGCCAGCGTCTGGGCGACCGCCGCGGCGGCGAAGGCGAGGCCCGTCCACGAACTGGGACCCTTGAGCACCTCGACGACGAGCACGGGGATGAGGGAGTTGCGCACGCCGAACGAGGTCCAGCCCTGCGAGAAGTTGGCCAGGCAGGCGGCGCGGAAGCGGCGGTCGCGAAGCACCGTGCGGAACGGGATGCGATCGGCCTGGGCGCCGGAACCGGCGGCGGCGGCGCGGGTGGCCGGGCGCAGCAGGACGAGGCCGACCAGTCCGGCGACCGCGAGGGTCGCCGCGTAGAAGAAGAACGGGGCGGTCAGCGAGATCGTGGCCAGCAGCCCGCCGAGCGCGGGGCCGGCCATGCCGCCGATCAGGAAGCCGCCCTGGTAGAAACCGATCGCCCTGGCCCGGATGCCCGGCGACGTCGAACCGAGCAGCAGCGTCATCGCCGACACGGTGAACATGGCCGAGCCGATGCCGCCGACACCGCGGAGCAGGAGCAGCTGCGGGTAGTCCTGGGCGATGCCGACCAGCCCGCTGGACACGGCGACGATTCCGATCCCGACGGCCAGCGTCGTGCGCTCGCCCCACCAGTCGATGAAGCGCGGGCAGAACGGGCTGGCGACCAGCCGCATCAGGGCGAAGGCCGAGACGACGGCCCCCACCTCGACATAGCCGACTCCGAAGCTGCGCACGTACACGGGCAGCACCGGCACGACCACGCCGAACCCGACCATGACGAAGAACGCGATGACGCCGAGCACGTAGACGTCACGGGAGAAGCGGGGCCTCACCGGCCGAGCTCGTCGCATCCCCTCTCGTCGCATCCCCTCAGGTTACGGTGTGCGCGGCAGGCAGAGAGAGAGGCGGCGACGGATGTTGCCATCCGTCGCCGCCTCTCCGCTAGTGCTGGTTCGGTTGGTGCTAGTTCTTCACCGACACGATCGTCGAGAAGCCGGAGGTGCCGTAGCGCACCAGCCCCAGGTAATCGGTCCCGGAAGCCAGCCCGGACCACGACGCCGTGTACTGCGTTTCGATGCCCTGGACACCGTCGATGGAGGCCGGGACCGTGAGGGTTCCGACGCCGCCGTCCGGCATGACCGAGAAGCTGGTCAGGTCGTAGGTGTCGTTGCCGCTGAAGACCGACACGATGACCTGGTAGTACCCGGCGGTCGGGTTCATCAGGTCGACGTGTTCGTCCGTCGCCGCCGTGGCCGACTGCCAGCCATCGACCGCGGTGCCGCCCTTGCCGTCCAGCCGGTAGACGATGAGGTCCAGGTCGGCGGCATCGGTCAGCGAGTCGAGGTCGAAGCGCTGCAGCGCCGTCCCCGCCGGAACCTGCACGTTGAAGGTGATCTCCGTGCCGGCGACTCCGTTACCGCTGTAGGCCTTGCCCGGGCCGCCCTTCTTCTCCTTGAGCTGCACGCCGGCCGCGAGGCCGTCGGTCGTCAGGGCGATGGGGCCGGTCGAACCCGGCGTCACGGCGATCTCCACGGAGCCGGACACGCCGGTTCCGTTGGCGGAACCGGGCGCCTCGATCGTGACGGGCTTGACCGCCAGCGGGCTGTGCACCACGGTGGTGCCGCTCGTCCAGTTCAGCGAACCGGTCGCGAACGTGTCGAGGGGCGCCGTGGTGCGGGTGAACGTCACCGTGTAGGACTTGACCTGGTTGGCCGAGTCGAACACGAGCTCCGCCGGTGAGGTCACCGCGGTGATGCCGTTGAGTCCGATCACCGTGGGGGTGAAGGTGCCCGCCTGCGTGGACGTCACCGTGCGGGTGACCGTCTCGGCCTTGGTGAGGGACCCGATGCCGATGGACGCCAGGTTGAGGTTCGACGGGTCGATCGCGGTGACATCGTCCGAGCCTTGCCAGGTGTAGCCGGCGCCCTTGATGTAGGACCACCAGTCGCCCGCGCCGTTGAGGTAGACGAAGCCCGGGTTGAAGAACTTCGTCGGGTCGACGTGGCCCGCCCCCTGCGTGAACGGGTCGGTCACTGCTCCGCCGGTCGCATTCTTCGTGTCGTAGGCGGTGGTCATGAACGCCGACTTCACCTCGGCCGGGCTGGCCGTGGGCTTCTCGCCGAAGTACAGCGCGGCGAGACCGGCCATGTGCGGCGACGACATCGACGTTCCGGACAGGAACTTGTACGTGCCGGCCTGGCCCGCGGCGTTGGCGCCGCCGGCGAGGATGGCGACACCGGGGGCCGAGATGTCCGGCTTGATGATGTCGCTGCCGTCCGCCAGGACCGGTCCCCGCGAGGAGAATCCGGCAACCTGCGGCGTGGCCGGCGTCGTGCCGAGTTCGTTGCCCGGCGTGAGCGTCACCGTCGCACCGGCGGTGCCGGCGTAGGCGAAGGCCGTGGCGTAGGCGTCGCCGTTCAGGTGCACGGACGGAACCGAGTGCTGGTCCAGGTCGAGCGAACTCGACGACGGGTTCACCAGCACCATGCCGATACCACCGGCGCGCTTGACCTCGGCCGACTTGTCGACGCGGGCGTACACGCCGCGTGCGCAGAAGACGATCTTGCCGGCCACCTTGGTCGGGTCGAGCGAACCCGGTCCGCAGAGCAGCGGGTCGACGCCGCGGCGGGCCGCGACGAGGTCGCCGCGCACCAGGGAACCGGTCACACCGGTCGTCGGGACCGTGATCGAGCCACCGGCGAACTTCGCGCCGCTGCCGAAGGTGGCGGTGGCCTCGTAGCTCGGGATGGTGCTGGCCGCGACGGTGGTGATCCACGGTGAGGCGTTGTCCAGCGTCGACGCCGCCGAGCCGGAGTTGCCGGCCGAGGCTGCGACGAAGATGCCGGCGGATGCCGCGCCGAGGAAGGCCATGTCGGTGGCGGACACCGTGGTCTGGGCCGCTCCGCCGCCGATGGAGAAGTTGATCACGTCAACGCCGTCCGTGGTGGCCTGGTCGATCGCGGCGACGAGGTCGCTGGTTGCGCATCCGTCGTCGTCCTGGCTGACCGCGTCGGGACCCGACCAGCAGACCTTGTATGCGGCGATCTTGGCTGCCGGAGCGACACCCGAGATGGTGCCGAAGTCGATGCCGCCGACGGATGCCGCGACGGCGTGGTTGCCCACGGCGGTGCTGCCGGTGTGCGAACCGTGTCCGTCGCCGTCTCGCGGGGAGACGTACTCGCCGACGCTCGCGTCACCGATCTGCGAGGCTCCGAAGCCCGAGACGTAGTACCTGGCTCCGACAATCTTGGTGCTGCAGTCGGCGGCGGTGAACTGCTCGCCGGTGACACAGGCGCCGGTGAAGGTGCCCCCGTCGGACTTGGCGAAGCTGATGCTGCCGTCGGCCGTGCGGTACGGCGCGGCGCCGCTGGTCGTGCCCAGCGGAGCACCGGCGAACGAGGCGTTTTCCGGCGCGATGCCGGTGTCGACGATGCCGACGACGACGCCGGCGCCTGCCGTGGCGACGCCGCCCGTGGACTCCCAGAGACCGCCGAGGCCGTCGGCCTTGCCGAGGCCGAGGAACTCGGTCGAGGACTGCGCCGTGATCTGGCGGATCGAGTCCTTCTCCAGCGAGAGCACGGCACGGTTGGCGTAGAGCGTGGCGGCCTGGGCCGCGGTGAGGGTGGCAGCGAAGCCGTTGATGGCGGTCGTGTAGGAGTAGTCGATGCTCACGCCCGCGGCCGCCGCGATCTTCTTCTGCTGGGCCTTGAGGTGGCCGGCGTACGCCCTCGAGCCCTTCGACCGGGCGTCGAGCTGCTTGCCCTTGGCCGGCTTCGTGGCCGCGAAACCGTTGACCCCGCCGGAGTAGGTGGCGACTGCGCTGGCGGCCAGGGTGACCACGTAGCGGCCGTCCTCGAAGCTCGCGGACGGCTTGGCCGCCGCCGCGCTGGTTGTGGGCTGGGCCACGGCCGTTGCCGCGGTTCCGCCGAGGAGGGCCGCAGCGGCCACCATCCCGACCGTCAGTGTGAGGGCGGTCGCGCTGCGGAGCAGCGCGCGGCTTGATCGTGGTTCGTGGCCCGAGGTGCTCGGTCGCCGGGTGCGTAAGGTCACTTGTGGTGTCCAATCCGTTCGTCGTTGAATGGCATGCTGCCCCCCGGCCGAGGGACGTGCACGAGTCAAAAACTAGCCGATGACCGGTGCATTGTGTCGACAATCACCCCCGTACTGGGGGCATGACGCTCAATCCCTGGCGAATGAGGGTGCAGCGCGCCCAGGCACCGCCACGGCGGAGCGCGCGGCATCCCGCCGGCCGCCGATCGCGCGCAGGGCGTTCAGGATCGTGGCCAGGTCCACGAGTTCCTGGGCGAGCGCCCCGGCGGTGGCCGGGATGAACCCGAACGCGGCCGCCACCATGAGGCCCAGGCTCAGGATGATTCCCAGCCAGATGCTCTGCAGCGCGATCCGGATCGTGTCCTGCCCGATGGCGACGGCGCGCGCCGTGCGGGACAGGTCGTCGAGCAGGATGACGACGTCGGCCGATTCGCTGGCGGCCGTCGCACCCCTGGCTCCCATCGCGATCCCGATGTCGGCGACCGCGAGCACCGGAGCGTCGTTGACGCCGTCGCCCACCATGATGACCGGGCGGCGGGAGATCGCCTTCACTGCGTTCACCTTGTCGCCCGGCAGGCAGTCGCTCTGCACGCGAGTGATGCCGACCAGCCCCGCAATGTGCTCCGCCGTCGGCCGGGCATCCCCGGTGAGCATGACGGTGTCGCGCACCCCGCGGGCCGCGAATGCAGCGATCGTGGCCTTCGCGTTGTCGCGCAGCCGGTCGCTGGCCACGAGGCTCCCGGCGAACTCCCCGTCGACGGCCACGTAGATCGCGAGTTCGCCGCCGTCGAGCGGCGTGGCGGCGGCATCCGGGGCACGGTCGATGATGAAGGACAGCTTGCCGACCGAAACCTCGCGTTCGCCGAAGCGGGCGACCACCCCGCGAGCGGCGACTTCGCCGGCCTGCTCGGTGCTCGTGAGCTCCACGCCCTGGTCCCGGGCGGCCGCGATGACGGACGCCGCGAGCACGTGGGAGGAGTACTGCTCGGCGGACGCCGCGAGCGCGAGCACCTCGCGCTCCGTGAACGGATGCTCCGGGCGCACGGCGACGATGGTCGGCTGGCCGTGGGTGAGCGTGCCGGTCTTGTCGAACACGACGGTGCGGGCTCGGGCGAGCTTCTCGAGCACGCCGCCGCCCTTCACGATGATTCCGTTGCGGGCGGCGCGGCTCATGCCGCCCATGAACGCGACCGGCGCCGAGATCAGCAGCGGGCACGGGGTGGCGACGACGAGCACCTCGGCGAAACGGGCCGGATCTCCGCTGAAGAACCAGGCGAGGCCCGCGATGGCCAGCGACACGGCCGTGAACGGCACCGCGTAGCGGTCGGCGAGGCGCACGACGGGCGCCTTGCTGGCCGCCGCTTCCTCGACCAGCGCGATGATCTGCTGGTACTGGCTGTTCGAGGCGGTCGCGGTCGCCCGGACGGTGGCCGCGGCCGTTCCGTTGATGGATCCGCTGAGCACGGGATCGCCGCTGCCGCGCTCGACCGGGAGGCTTTCCCCGGTCAGGGACGACTCGTCGAAGGACGCCGTCTCGGACACGAGGTCGCCGTCCACGGGGACGATTTCGGCCGGGCGCACCAGGATCACGTCGCCGACCTGCACCCGGCCCGCCGGGACATCCTCGACCTCTCCCTGCCCGTCTCGCACCCGGTGCGCGATCTGCGGTGCGCGCTTCAGCAGGGAGTTCAGCTCCCGCTTGGCGCGGCTGACCGCGTAGTCCTCGAGGGCGGCTCCGCCGGAGAGCATGAGCACGATGATGAGCGTGGCGATGTACTCGCCGACGAGCACGGTGGCGACGATGGCCGTGATGGCGAGGAAGTCGATGCCGAAGCTGCCCCGGCGCAGCTGCCTGACCATGCCGACGGCCTCGATCCCGGCGACGAACAGGCCGAAGCCACTGAAGAGCCACCGCACCCCTGCGGTCTCACCGCTCAGCCAGAGGACCACCCCGACCAGGGCGACCAGGATGGTGGCCGCGACGATCGGATACCGGCGTGCGGCATGGGCAAAGGTTCGCATGCTCAACATTCTTCCCCCGGCAGGCGCCCCTCGCCAGCAAGGACAGGCCCTCCTGACCGATGCCCCGCCACGGACGCGGAACGGCCCCGACCTGGTGAGGTCGGGGCCGTCGATCCGCCGCACAGCCCGGCGGGGCCGTGCGAAACGGTCAGGCCAGGCGCGCCTGCAGGTTCTGGTCGATCGCAGCGAGGAACTCCTCGGTGGTCTGGAACGCCTGGTCCGGACCCACGAGCAGGGCGAGGTCCTTGGTCATCTTGCCGCTCTCGACGGTCTTGATGACGACGTCTTCCACCGTGAGCGCGAACTCGGCCAGGGCGGCGTTGTCGTCCAGCTTGGCCCGGTGGGTGAGCCCACGGGTCCAGGCGTAGATCGACGCGATCGGGTTGGTCGAGGTGGGCTTGCCCTGCTGGTGCTGGCGGTAGTGGCGCGTCACGGTGCCGTGGGCGGCCTCGGCCTCGACGACCTTGCCGTCCGGCGTCGAGAGCACGCTGGTCATCAGGCCGAGCGAGCCGAAGCCCTGCGCGACGGTGTCCGACTGCACGTCGCCGTCGTAGTTCTTGCAGGCCCAGACGTAACCGCCCTCCCACTTCATGGCGGATGCCACCATGTCGTCGATGAGGCGGTGCTCGTAGGTGAGGCCGGCAGCCTCGTAGGCGGACTTGAACTCGGCGTCGAAGATCTCCTGGAAGATGTCCTTGAACCGGCCGTCGTAGGCCTTGAGGATGGTGTTCTTCGTGGAGAGGTACACCGGGTAGTTGCGCTCGAGGCCGTAGTTGAGCGAGGCGCGGGCGAAGTCCGTGATCGACTTGTCGAGGTTGTACATGCCCATGGCGACACCGCTGCCGGGCGACTGGAAGACCTCGAACTGCTGCGGCGCGCTGCCATCCTTCGGGGTGAAGGTCATGCTGAGCGTGCCTTCGCCTTCGAAGCGGAAGTTCGTGGCCTTGTACTGGTCGCCGAACGCGTGGCGGCCGATGATGATCGGCTTGTTCCAGCCCGGAACCAGGCGGGGGATGTTGGAGATGATGATCGGCTCGCGGAAGATCGTGCCGCCGAGGATGTTGCGGATGGTGCCGTTGGGCGAGGCCCACATCTTCTTCAGGCCGAATTCCTCGACCCGCGCCTCGTCGGGCGTGATGGTCGCGCACTTGACGCCGACGCCGTGCTTCTGGATGGCGTGTGCCGCGTCGACCGTGATCTGGTCGTCGGTCTCGTCGCGCTTCTGGATCGACAGGTCGTAGTACTCGAGGTCGATGTCGAGGTACGGGTGGATCAGCGTGTCCTTGATGGCATGCCAGATAATGCGGGTCATCTCGTCGCCGTCGAGCTCGACGACTGTGCCTTCAACCTTGATCTTCGACAATGGTTCTCCTCAAAAAGTAGGTGGGCCGCGAATGGCCGACGCCAAGCTTACTAGAGGAGTGCAAGTATCTTGACATCGAGAGACTTTGCCGAGAGTTCATCCTCTGCGTACGGCTGCCGACTACCGACCGGACCGGCCGCAGGTTAGCCTGTTCCCATGGCGACGCTACGACTGGAAGAACTGTCCGCACGCAACATCGTTGCGGCCAATAACCTGAGCCTGAAACCGGGCCAGGAGCAATTCATCGCACCGGTCTCCTATTCCGCATCGGCCACCGTCATCAACCCGGCCACCGCCTGGCAGCGCGTGGTGCTCCAGGGCGACGACGTCGTCGGCTTCATTCACGGCAACTTCGACCCCGAAGCCGAGCACGAGGAGTTCCGCGCGTGCATCTGGCGGATCAACGTCGACGCGGCGGCCCAGGGCAAGGGCGTGGGCAAGTTCGCCGCGGAGGCCCTCGCCGAGGAGGCCCGCTCGCGCGGGTTCGACCACATCAACGTGATCTGGGAGCCGGGCGAAGAAGGCCCGGAGGAGTTCTTCCACCGGATCGGCTTCCGGGACGTCGGGCAGACCCAGTACGGCGAAACCATCGGCGCGCTGCAGCTGTAGCGGTGCGTTTCACCCCCGACAGCGCGTTCGTGGCGCACGTGCTCGACATCGTCGACACGATCCCACCCGGCCGGGTGATGACCTACGGCGACGTTGCCGCCGCGCTCGGCTCGCGCGCCGCGAGGGCCGTCGGCCAGGTCATGTCGAACTACGGGTCGGATGTTCCGTGGTGGCGTGTCATCCGGGCCGGCGGCCACCCGCCGATCGAGCACGAGGACCGCGCCCTGCCGTTCTACCTCGCCGAGGGCACACCGCTCGTCACGAGCGCGACGGCGTATCGGATCGACTACCCGGCCGCACGGTGGTCACCCTCCTGAACGCCGGCCGTACTAGTCTCGGTGCAAGCGTTTGCATTGGGGCTGCGCGGGAAGCGGTGCCGTGGTCTCTGTTCGAATGCCGGCCGCGGCGACGCTGATCGCGGCATCCGTCGCCCTGCTCTCCGGATGCTCCGGGCTGTCGACTGCGGGCACCGTCGCCGCGGACCAGCCGGCCGGCACGCACGACGTGGGCGTGCAGCTGTTCCAGTGGAACTGGGACTCGATCGCCCGCGAATGCACCGACACCCTCGGCCCCAACGGCATCGCCTGGGTGCTCGCCTCTCCCCCGAACGAGCACGTCACCGGGCCGGAGTGGTGGACGAGCTACCAGCCGGTCAGCTACCGCGTCGAGTCCCGACTCGGCACGCGGGAGCAGTTCGAGTCGATGGTGTCGACCTGCCACGAGGCGGGGGTCGACGTGCTCGCCGACGCCGTCGTGAACCACATGACCGGCCGGGACGAACCCGGCGTCGGCTGGGCCGGCAGCCGCCACGGGCACTACGACTACCCGGGGCTCTACTCCGACGCCGCCGGGGACTTCCACCACTGCGGACGGGGCGAGGGCGACGACATCGCCAACTACCGGGCCGCGTTCGACGTGCAGAGCTGCGAACTCGTGAACCTCGCCGACCTGGCCACCGAGACGCCGCACGTGCGCACCACCATCACGGCGTACCTGGCCGACCTGCTCTCGCTCGGCGTCGACGGCTTCCGGATCGACGCGGCCAAGCACATCCCGGCCGCCGACCTGGCGGCGATCCTCGCGCCGCTGCCACTCGACACCTACGTCGTGCAGGAGGTCATCCGCGGTTCCCGGGAGGCGGTTCGGCCCGAGATGTACACGGGCAACGGCGACGTGTTCGAGTTCGGTTTCGCTCGCGAACTGGAGGGCATGGTCGAGTCCGGCACGATGAGCGTCAGCGAGGGATTCGGCGAGGACTGGGGCTTCCTGCCCGGCCGCATCGCCCGCACCTTCGTCGACAACCACGACACGGAACGCAACGGGGAGACCCTGAACTACACGGATGGCGCCCAGTACGTTCTCGCGAATGTGCTCACCCTGGCCCTCCCCTACGGCTCCCCCGTGCTCTACTCCGGCTACGCCTTCAGCGCCGGCGACGACGGGCCGGCGCAGGACGCATCCGGCCGGGTGCAGGACGCGGACTGCGGCACGGTCGGGCCCGAGGTGAGCCATGCCGACGGGGACTGGGTCTGCCAGCACCGCTGGGACGCGATCGCCGGCATGGTGCTCTGGCGGAGCGCCGTCGGCG
This sequence comes from Cryobacterium sp. Sr8, assembly GCF_004403225.1. Classification (NCBI taxonomy): domain Bacteria; kingdom Bacillati; phylum Actinomycetota; class Actinomycetes; order Micrococcales; family Microbacteriaceae; genus Cryobacterium; species Cryobacterium sp. Sr8. The sequence goes on from NZ_SOHO01000024.1 coordinate 102,171, forward strand.
ACGCGCCGCTCGAAAACTCGTGGACCCGGGGCGACGGCTACGCGTTCAGCCGCGGCGAGCGCGGGTTCGTCGCCATGAACGCGGGCGACGAACCGCTGGCCCGCCGGTTTCAGACCGGGGCCGCCGGCCGCTATTGCGACGTCGTGACCGGTGGCGGCACACCCATGGCCGCCGAAGCCTGCTCGGGCGGGTCCGTCGAGGTCGCCGCCGACGGCACGGCCAGGGTCACCGTGCCGCCCGGCGGCGCCGTTGCCCTGCACGTGGGGGCCCACCTGCCCTGACGGGCCGGGCCGGCGCGATGAACGACGGCCCGGCACGCACCCTTCCGGCTAGACCAGCGACTGGCGCCAGGCCGCGTGCAACTGCGCAAACCGGCCGGTGCCCGTGATGAGCTCCTCCGGGGTGCCGTCCTCGACGATCCGGCCGTTCTCCATCACGAGCACCCGGTCGGCGATCGCGACGGTCGACAGCCGGTGGGCGATGATCACCGCGGTGCGATCGCTCAGCAGGGTCTGCAACGCCTCCTGCACGAGCCGCTCGCTCGGGATGTCGAGCGAGGAGGTCGCCTCATCGAGGATGAGCACCGCTGGGTCGGCGAGGAACGCCCGGGCGAACGAGATCAGCTGGCGCTGGCCGGCGGATACGCGCCCGCCGCGCTTGTTCACGTCCGTGTCGTACCCGGAGGGGAGCCCCTCGATGAAGTCGTGCGCGCCCACCGCCCGCGCGGCCGCCGTGATCTCGTCCAGCGTCGCATCCGGCTTGCCGATCGCGATGTTGTCGGCGACGGACCCGCTGAACAGGTACGCCTCCTGGGTGACCATGACGATCGCCCGGCGCAGGTCCTTCGGGTGCAGGTCGCGCAGGTCGACGCCGTCGAGCAGCACCCGGCCCTCCGACGGGTCGTAGAACCGCGAGATCAGCTTGGCCAGCGTCGACTTGCCCGCGCCGGTCGAGCCGACGAGGGCGATCGTCTGCCCGGACGGGATCGTGAGGTCGAAGTGCGGCAGCACGACCCGATCGGTCTTGTAGGCGAATTGCACGTTGTCGAAGCGCACGTCGCCGTCGGCCTTCCACAGGTCGACCGGCTTGATCGGGTCGGGCACGCCGGGGCGTTCCTCGAGCACGCCGGAGATCTTCTCGAGCGCCGCCGCGGCCGACTGGTAGGAGTTGTAGAACATCGCCATCTCCTCCATCGGGTCGAAGAAGCGTCGCGTGTAGAGCAGCGCGGCCAGGAGCGCGCCGATCGCCAGCTGGCCGTCGGCGACGCGGAACGCGCCCACCAGCAGCACGGCGGCGACCGTGACGTTGCCGATCAGCACGAGGCCGGGGTCGAAGATGCCGAACAGCTGGATGACCCGGCCGTTCACGTCGCGGTAGCTCTCGACCAGGCCGGCGAACTGCTTCTCGTTGCGCTTCTCCTTGCGGAACGCCTTGACCGCCCGGATGCCGGTCATCGTCTCGACGAAGTGCACGATCAGGCTCGCCGAGGCGACGCGGGACTGCCGGAACAGGGTCTGCGAGCGCAGCTGGAACCAGCGGGTGAGCACGATGAGCGGCACGAGCGCGGCGAACAGCACGAGGCCGCTCTGCCCGTCGAGCGTGAACAGGGCGATGGCGGTGAAGACCATGTAGAGCACGCCCTGCACCAGCTGGTTGATGCCCGAGTCGAGCAGCTCCCGGATCGCGTCGAGGTCGCTGGTCTGGCGCGAGATGATCCGGCCCGACGTGTACGACTCGTGGAACTCGAGGCTCAGCTTCTGGGTGTGCAGGAACACACGCTTCCGCAGGTCGATCAGCACGGCCTGGCTGATCCTCGCGGACAGCACGGTGTACCAGGCGATCAGCAGCGCGCCGATGATCCCGGTCAGCAGGTAGGCGCCGCCGGCCAGGGCCAGCGGCATCCAGTCCTGCTGCATGAGCGCCGGCAGGCCCTTGTCGATGCCGAAGGCGATCAGCAGCGGGCCGGCCACCTGCGCGGCCGTGGAGACGACCACGACGAGCATGGCCCCCACCACCGGCCAGCGCAGCGGGTGCAGCAGCGAGCCGAGCAGCCTCAGCGACCGTCGGCGGATCTGGGCGCTTTCCGCCCGGGTGAAGTCATGGCGTTCTTCGCCCTCTACCCCGGTGACACTCACAGCGAGTCCTCTTTCCGCATCGACTCTCGTCGTTCTTCGTCCTCCAGGCTGGAGATGACGAACTTGTAGTGCTCGCTGGTCGCGAGCAGTTCGGAGTGCCGCCCGATAGCCGTGATCCGGCCGTTCTCGAGCAGCGCCACCCGGTCGGCGAGCATGACCGTCGAGGGGCGGTGGGCCACGACCAGCGCCGTGGTCGACGCGAGCACCTGGCGCAGGGCCGCCTCGACGAGCGCCTCCGTGTCGACGTCGAGCGCCGACAACGGATCGTCGAGCACGAGCACGGCCGGCCTGGCCGCGACCGCGCGGGCGAGCGCGAGGCGCTGCCGCTGGCCGCCGGAGAGGCTCATGCCTTCCTCGCCGACGAGCGTGTCGACGCCCTGGGGCAGATCGTGCACGAAGCCGGCCTGGGCGATCTGCAGGGCTTCCTCGAGCACGGCATCCGCTTCGGGGCTCGGCTCCGCGAACTCGGACCGGCCGAGCAGCACGTTGTCGCGCACGGATGCCGAGAACAGGGTGGCGTCCTCGAACGCCATCGCCAGGTGCGTGCGCAGCTCCTCACGGCCGAGGTCGCGCACGTCGACGCCGTCGAGGGTTACCCGGCCGCCCGTCACGTCGTAGAGGCGCGTGGTCAGGGCGGTCAGCGTGGACTTGCCGGAGCCGGTGAGCCCGACCAGGGCCATGGTCTCGCCCGGTTCGAGCACGAGGTCGATGCCGTCCAGCAGATCGGGGAAGCGCTCGGGCGAATCCTGGTACCGGAAGTGCACGTCCTCGAACGCCAGCCGGCCGAGGGACTTTTCGACCGTGACCGGACGCTCGGGATCGGTGATCGTGTTCGGCGCGTCGAGGATGTCGAAGAACCGGTCGGTCGCGGTGCGCGCGTCGAACGTCATCGACAGCAGGAACCCGATCGATTCGACCGGGAAGCGCAGCACGGTCGCCGTGGCGAAGAAGGCGACGAGTTCGCCCGCGCTGAGCTGCCCCTGCCCGGCCAGCCAGACACCGGCGACGAGGCAGAGCGCGAAGGCGACATCCGGAACCAGCAGCAGCCAGAGCCAGATGCCGGCGATCGCCCTGGCCTTCTCGATCTCCGTGCCGCGCAGGCTTTCGGCCTGGCTGGCGAAGTTCTTCATCGCGTACGTGCCGCGGCCGAACGCCTTGAGCACGCGGATGCCGTGCACCGACTCCTCGACGGCGGTCGCGAGGTCGCCGGCCTGGTCCTGGCTGCGCCGGGCGATGATCGAGTACTTCTCCTCGAACACGTAGCCGTAGATCCAGATCGGGATCGAGCAGACGACGAAGATCACGCCGAGGATCCAGTTCATCGAGACCAGGATCACCACGCCGACGACGATGGTGAGGAAGTTCACGACGAGCAGCACGAGCCCGAACGAGATCCAGCGGCGGATGAGATTCAGGTCGCTCACGGCGCGGGAGAGCAACTGCCCGCTCGGCCAGCGGTCGTGGAACGTGACGGGGAGGTCCTGCAGTCGGGCGTAGAGGCCGTTGCGCATCCGGGCCTCGATGAACGTGCCGGGGCGCAGCACGAACCAGCGCCGCAGCGCGATCAGGATCGCCTCGACGACGCCGAGGGCGAGCACCATCAGCACGGCCGGCCAGATCCGGCTCGGGTCGCCCTGCGACAGCGGCCCGTCGACGAGCCGCTGCAGCACCTGCGGGATGGCGAGAGCGACGAGGCCGGCGAGCAGGGCGGAGACCATGCCGAGGTAGATGCGCGGCACGGCCGGCTTCGCGTACGGGTAGAGGCGCAGCAGGGTGCGGAAGGTGTTCTTCCGGCCGTCTTCCCGGGCGTCCGGGCCGGCTGGCGGTGAGTGTTCGGCGAGTGCGGTCATCTGTGTGGGTCCTGAAAAAGTGGGCGTGGCGTAGAGAAAAACGGGCATCGGCGATCGAAGTCGCTCGAGGGCGGCGGAAGACGTGCGCTTCCGGCGTGACGGGCGGCAGGTGCCGCCGACGACGTGCTGCGTTGGGGTAGCTGTGCGCGGGGCCGCTAGGGAGCGGTGAGCGGGCCGGCGGTGGCAGCACTGGGGGCGGCGGCGATGGAGGCGCCAAAGGCAGTGCCGGTGTTCGCAACCATCGCGACCCTGAGCAGTGCTGTCTTTGTCATGTCGGCCTCCTGAGCGCGTCGTTCTTCGTCTTTGCCCCCCTGATCAGGCAGCCTTTCAGACTAGGCCCCCGCCCCCCGCTTCGCAACCGCCAATTCCCGCGAAACCGCAATTGTGCGCGTTAAAACACCCGCATATCGCGCACAACTGCGGTTTCGCGGGGGTGTGTCAACGCACCCGCACGCTGAGGCAGGTGACGCAGCCCTCGAGCTTCTCGAATTCGGAGATGCCGACCGTCACGACGGCGTAGCCCAGCCCGCGGAACACGTCCGCGCTGCGGGGCGCTGCGGACGACATGAGCACGGTCTGCTCGTCGAGCACGACGACGGCGGTGCCTTCGGCCTCCGGCACGGCCAGGAAACGATCGAACAGGCCCTCGTCGTCGACGAGCGGCGGGAAGCCGATGACGGTTCCGTCGGGCAGCGCGGTGACCGCGGTCTTCAGGTGCAGGGCGCGGCTGACGGGCACGGCAACCACGGTGTACCCGAGCGGGCCGACGATCGCGGTCAGCTGGCGCACGCCCTCGGCGTTCGTGCGCAGGCTCCGGCCGACGTACACGGTGTTCCCCACCTTGAGCACGTCGCCGCCGTCGAGCGTGCCCGGCAGCTCGAGCCGGTGCACGGTGCCGCCGAGCCGGCGCACGGCCGCCTCCGCCCCGGTGCTCTCGCCGCGCCGGCTCTCGGCCCCCGGGCTCGTGACGACGGCCACGTCGCCGAACATGACGACGGCATCCTCGATGAAAACGGAGTCCGGAGCCTCGTCGGCCGGATCGACCTCTCGGGTCTCCCATCCCGCGGCGGCGAGCGCCTCGACGTAGTCGCGCCACTGCGCGCGGGCCAGCTCCAGGTCGACCGGGGTGCGTTCGATGTGGGTCAGCTGCCCCGCGGCGAGGTTCGCGGCCGGCCTCCGGACCAGGGCAATGCGTCTCGCGTGCGTCATCCCGTCAGCCTACTTCCCGCCGCTTCACCCCCGCGAAACCGCAGTTGTGCGCGTTATTCGGCGTTCATAACGTGCACGACTGCGGAATCGCGAGGGTGGTGCGGGGCTATTCGGCGGCGTCGAGGCGGGCGGCGGCGAGGCGCTCGGCTGCCTCCAGCGTCGTGATGCCCTGCGCGCGCGCATCCGTGAAGATGGTCGCGACGGTGTCGCCGATGGCGTCCACCCGGGCGGCGATGGCGTCGAGGTCGGCGCCGGGCTCGCCGGCGTACGCGAGGTAGATCACGCCGCCCGCGTTGACGACGAAGTCGGGGGCCCAGAGGATGCCCCGGGCGTCCAGTTCGGCGGCGCCCTCGGACGACTCGAGCTGGTTGTTGGCGGCGCCGACGACGCCGAGCACATTGAGCTCGCCGATCACCTGCGGAGTGAGGACCCCGCCGAGGCCGCAGGGCACGAACAGGTCGGCCTGCACGCGGTGCGCTCCGGCCACGGGCACCCAGTCGGCGCCGAGTTCCTCGGCCAGCTCGCGCTTGTCGAGGTTGACGTCGGTCACGGTCAGCTGAGCTCCGGCGGCGGCGAGCGCCCGGGCGAGGCGGCCGCCGACCTGGCCCAGGCCGGAGATCACGATGTGGCGTCCGGACACCTCACGGCTGCCGAACAGCGCCTCGAGGGTGGCGACGAGGCTCGCGTAGACGCCGGCGGCGGTCGCGTCGGCCGGTTCGCCCACGCCCCCGCTGGAGGCGGGCAGGCCGCAGACGTTCGGGGTGCGCTCGGCGACGATGGCCATGAGTTCGGCGCTCGTGCCGACATCCTCAGCGGTCATGTAGGCGCCGTTCAGGCTTTCAATGGCGTCGCCGAGGTCGAGCATGGCGTCGCGCTTCTGCTCGTCGGTGAGCACGGTGCCGACCGGCAGGTAGATGACGGACTTGCCGCCGCCGCGGGTGAGGCCCGCGGCCGAGTTCTTGAGCGTCATCGCGGCCGAGAGGCGCAGCGCATCGGCGACGGCTTCGGTCCAGTTCTCGTACTGCCAGACGCGGGCGCCGCCGAGGGCCTGGCCGAGGCGGGTGGAGTGCACGGCGACCGTGATGACGAGCCCGGAGCGGACGCCCGTGGTGATGAGCACGCGTTCGTGCGTGAACGGGATTCCGGCGAGAGCATCCAGCGACAGTGATGGTTGCGAGAGGGTCATGAATGGTTCTTCCTGTGGTGGCCTTGTGGGCGGTGTGTGGCGCCTGATTGTGTCGGGCGGATACCTCAACCCTAAAGCCTTCCCCTCCCCGCGAAACCGCAGTTGTGCGCGCTAAAACCCGCGCATAACGCGCACAACTGCGGTTTCGCGGGCTAGTGGAAGAAGTGGCGCTCGCCGGTGAAGTACATGGTCACGCCGGCCAGGGCCGCGGCGGCGATGACCTCCTCGTCGCGCACCGAGCCGCCGGGCTGCACGACCGCGGTGACCCCGGCGTCCAGCAGCACCTGCAGGCCGTCCGCGAACGGGAAGAACGCGTCGGAGGCCGCGACCGAGCCGGACGCGCGGTCACCGGCGCGCAGCACCGCGAGGTGGCACGAGTCGACCCGGTTGACCTGGCCCATGCCAACGCCGACGGATGCCCCGCCGCGCGCCAGCAGGATGGCGTTCGACTTCACGGAGCGGCAGGCCTTCCACGCGAACTCGAGGTCGGCGCGAGTGGCCTCGTCGGCTTCCGGGCCCGCCACGAGCGTCCAGCCGGCCGAGCTGAACTCCTCGAATGTGTCGGACTCCTGCACCAGCAGGCCGCCGGAGATCTGGCGCAGCTCGAGTGAGGAGCGGCGGTAGTCGGCCGGCAATTCCAGGAGGCGGATGTTCTTCTTGGCGCGGAGGAGTTCGAATGCGGCCGGCTCGAATCCCGGCGCGACGAGCACCTCGGTGAAGATCTGGCTGACCGTCTCGGCCATGCCGAGGGTGACCGTGCGGTTGGCGGCGATCACGCCGCCGAACGCGGAGACCGGGTCGCAGTCGTGCGCCCGCCGGTGGGCCGACGCGATCGCATCGGGCGCCTTGCCCGCGGCGACGGCGATGCCGCAGGGGTTGGCGTGCTTGATGATCGCGACGGCCGGCTGGTCGAAGTCGAAGGCGGCGCGCACCGCGGCATCCGCGTCGACGTAGTTGTTGTAGGACATCTCCTTGCCGTGCAGCTGCACGGCCTGCGCGATTCCCTGCCCGCCCTCGCCGGCGTAGAGCGCGGCGGACTGGTGGGCGTTCTCGCCGTAGCGCAGCACGGCGCTGCGGGTGGCCTCGATGACCAGGGCGTCCGGGAAGAACGGGATGTCGATGTCCTCGACGGCGCCGGTCACGGCGTCGAATGCTTCGAGGATGCCTTCGGCGAGCGTCTCGGTATCGTCGGCCCACTGGTCGTACACGTTCTCGGTGAACCAGGCCGACACCGACAGGTCGTAGCCGGCGGTGTGCTCGAAGGCGAGCGAGGCGAGCTTCTGGCGCTGGCGCAGCGTCGTGCCGCCGGTCCCGACCGCGGCGATGATCTCGGGGTAGTCCTCCGGGTCGACCACGATCGCGACGTTCGCGTGGTTCTTCGCCGAGGCGCGCACGAGGGCGGGGCCGCCGATGTCGATCTGCTCGATCACGTCGGCCGGGGCAGCGCCGGACTGCACGGTCTCGACGAACGGGTACAGGTTTACCACGACGAGCTCGAAGGCGGCGATGCTCAGGTCCTTGAGCTGGTCCTCATGCGCCTCGAGGCGCAGGTCGGCCAGGATGCCGGCGTGAACGGCGGGGTGCAGCGTCTTCACCCGGCCGTCGAGGGATTCCGGGAAGCCGGTGACCGTGGAGACATCCGTCACCTCGTGGCCGGCCGCGCGAATGGTGGCCGCCGTCGACCCGGTCGAGACGATTTCGACTCCCGCGGCGACGAGCGCGTCGGCGAGGTCGATCAGGCCGGCCTTGTCGCTGACCGAGATGAGGGCGCGCCGCACGGGGATGACGTCCCGGTCGCGGTAGAGGCTCGCTGCGGTGCTCTGTGTGTGGCCGCTCATGTGTGGGAAAGCTCCTTGAGGTTGACGTGTCCGTTGGCGATGTCGAGCACTGCCTGCACCAGCAGGCGACGCTCGACGGTCTTGATGCGTTCGTGCAGGGTGGTCTCGGTGTCGCCCGCCAGGACGGGCACCCGTTCCTGCGCGATGATCGGTCCCTCGTCGACGCCGTTGTCGACGACGATGAGGCTGGCCCCGGTCTGGCCGGCCCCCGCGGCCAGGGCGTCCCGGACGCCGTGGGCGCCGGGGAACTCGGGCAGGTAGGCCGGATGCGTGTTGACCAGGTTCGGGGAGAGCGCGGCGACGACGCGCGGCGGCAGCAGGCGCATCAGGCCGCTGAGCACGACGAGGTCCGGCTGCCACTGCTGGATCTGCGCGAGGAGTTCGTCTCCCCAGGCCTCCCGGTCGGCGTGCGAGGAATACGGGACGGTGAAGGTGGGCACGCCGAACTCTTCGCCGAGGGCGAGTCCGTCGGCGTCGCGGTCGGCGCCGATCGCGACGACCCGCGCGGGAAACTCGGCGTCCTCGGACGCCTCGAGCAGGGCGCGGAGGTTGGATCCCCCGCCGGAGATCAAAACGACCAGTGACAGCACCCTTCGAGCTTACCGTTTCGCGAAGGAGCGCCCTTCGGCCCGTACGATCGCCGGGCGCCCACCGACCAGCATGCCGAGGCCGGCGGCCAGGCCGACCTCCACAGCGGCGAGGGCGCCGACCAGGAACGGGTCGGGTCCGACCATCGACAGTCGGCCGGGGCCGATCGCACCGGCCGACCACCAGGCGAGCAGCCCGAGCATGATGCCGGCCACGAGCCCCATCGACAGTCCGGTGACCAGGCGCTCCGCTGCACCCGGCAGCGGGGCATCCGTCCCCTCGGATCTGCGGCGGGTCATCCGTGCGGCGCCGAAGCCGATCAGCACGGGCACGACCAGACCGACGAACCCGAGTTCGAGGGTGCCGTGCGGCAGCGCGCCGAGGATCGGGAGCCCGGGGACCGCGCCGAGGGCGGTCCCGACCGGCGACAGGCTTGTGCCGACGCCGACGGCGATGCCCGGGCCGACGAACCAGGCCGCGGCCCAGATGACGAGGTTCGGGATGAGCGCGAGCTGCGCCAGGGTGAGAATGATGCCGCCCAGGACCCCGGACTGCAGGGTTTCGTACAGGCCGATGATGGTCGCGTAGTTGATCAGGGTGAGCACGGCGACGGCGACTGCGGAGACCCCGATCACGCCGACGGCCGCCGCGCTCCCTCCGCGGAGCGCCCCCGCGACGACCGCGCGGGCCGTCTTCGGCAGGTCCGCGAACCGCTCACGGATCCCGCGGGCGCCGGAGCCCAGCTCCGAGCCCACCAGCACGCCGGACGCGTAGACCAGGGTCGGCAGGATCATCCCCTGCGGCACGGAGGGACGCACGAGCTCGGTGCCCGCCGAGAGGGTGACCAGGGTGGCGAGCAGGCCGTAGGCGGAGATCGCGGAGAGCACACCGACCCAGCGGTGCGGGGTCGCGGCGGCGCGGCGGCCCGTTCGCACCCCGAGCACGACGGCCGGCAGGGCGACGCCGAGGAAGGCGATGGTGACCGGGAACGGCTCGAGGGCGGCCGGCATCCCGAGCGCGGAGACGACGGCGGGGCCGAGCTGCACGTGGAGGTCCACCCCGTTGCCGAGCAACCACGCGTCGGCGGCGGCCCGCCAGAAGACGATCCAGTCGAGGCCCCGGTCCACCTGCGTCGCCCAGAGCACGGTCAGGGGCACGAGCGCGATGCCGATGCCCATGGCTACGACAATGAGCGCCTCGAGCGCGGCGAGCAGGGCTGTCGTTAAGCGGTTCATCGGCCTCTGAGCCTACCCGCCGATCCGGCCGCACCGGGCACGCGCGACCGGTGCGTGCGAATTCGACGGAGATTCTACTTGCGGTACGGCTCCTTGATCATCGCGACGATCGCCGCGACGCCGAGAGCGGCGCCGACGAGGACGAATCCGGTGAGAAAGAGGGTGAGAAAAGTCTCCATAGGAACCAGTATGGCGCACGCGAAAGGGCCCGGCGAGAACGCCGGGCCCATCCGCTGAATGCTTCCTTACAGCGCGGCGAGAACCTCGCGCAGCAGGGTGGCGGTCTCGCTCGGCGTCTTGCCGACCTTGACCCCGGCGGCCTCAAGGGCCTCCTTCTTGCCCTGGGCGGTCCCGGCCCCGTTGGAGACGATGGCGCCGGCGTGGCCCATGGTCTTGCCCTCGGGGGCGGTGAAGCCGGCGACGTAGCCGACGACGGGCTTGGTGACGTGCGCCCGGATGTAGTCCGCCGCCTTCTCCTCGGCGTCGCCGCCGATTTCGCCGATCATGACGATCGCCTTGGTCTCCGGGTCCGCCTCGAACGCCTCGAGGGCGTCGATGTGGGTGGTGCCGATGATGGGGTCGCCGCCGATGCCGATCGCGGTCGAGAAGCCGAGGTCGCGCAGTTCGTACATCATCTGGTAGGTCAGGGTGCCCGACTTGGAGACGAGGCCGATCGGGCCCTTGCCGGTGATGTTCGCCGGCGTGATGCCGACGAGCGCCTCACCGGGGGTGATGATGCCGGGGCAGTTCGGCCCGATGATGCGGGTCTTGTTGCCCTTGGCCTGGGCGTAGGCCCAGAACTCGGCGGAGTCCTGCACCGGGACACCCTCGGTGATGATGACGAGCAGCGGGATGCCCGCGTCGATCGCTTCGATCACGGCGTCCTTGGTGAAGGCGGGCGGGACGAACGCGATGGAGACATCCGCGCCGGTCTTTTCCATCGCCTCGGCGACCGTGCCGAACACGGGCAGCTCAACGTCGCCGTGCACCACGGTGGTGCCGGCCTTGCGGGCGTTCACTCCGCCGACGACCTGGGTGCCGGCCTTGAGCATGAGGGCGGTGTGCTTGGTGCCCTCGCCGCCGGTGATGCCCTGGACGATGACCCTGGAGTCCTTGTTGAGGAAGATTGACATTCTCGGAATCCTTACTTCGCGGCGTGGGCGAGTTCGGCGGCCTTGGCGGCGCCCTCGTCCATCGTTGCGGCCAGTGTGACGAGCGGGTGGTTGGCCTCGGCCAGGATGCGGCGGCCCTCGTCGACGTTGTTGCCGTCGAGGCGCACGACGAGCGGCTTGTTCGCAGACGTGCCGAGTTCGGCGAGCGCGCCCACGATGCCCTTGGCGACGGCGTCGCAGGCGGTGATGCCGCCGAAGACGTTGACGAAGACCGACTTGACCTGCGGGTCGCCGAGGATGACGTCGAGGCCGGCAGCCATGACCTCTGCGGATGCTCCGCCCCCGATATCGAGGAAGTTGGCCGGCTTCACTCCGCCGTGGTTCTCACCCGCGTACGCGACGACGTCGAGGGTGCTCATGACGAGCCCCGCGCCGTTGCCGATGATGCCGACCTCGCCGTCGAGCTTGACGTAGTTGAGGTCGTTCTCCTTGGCCTTCGCCTCGAGCGGGTCGGCCGCCGCGGCGTCTTCGAGGAACGCGTGCTTCGGGTGGCGGAAGCCGGCGTTCTCGTCGAGCGTGACCTTGCCGTCGAGGGCGATGATGTCGCCTTCTTCGGTGAGCACGAGCGGGTTGACCTCGACCAGGGTCGCGTCTTCGCCCGTGAACACGCTGTAGAGCTGCACGAAGATCGGTGCGACCTTGTCAACGAGCTCGGCCGGGAACTTCGCGTCGATCGCGATCTCCCGGGCCTTGGCCAGGTCGATTCCGGCGAGCGGGTCGATCGACACGTAGGCGAGCGCCTCCGGCTTTTCGACCGCCAGGACCTCGATCTCCACGCCGCCTTCGTAGCTGGCGAGCGAGAGGTACGAGCGGTTCGCCCGGTCGAGCAGCACGGAGAAGTAGAATTCCTGCGCGATGCGCGCGCCACCGGCGACCATGACCCGGTTGACGGTGTGGCCCTTGATGTCGAGGCCGAGGATGGCGCGGCCAGCTGCTTCCGCGTCATCCGGGGTCTTCGCGACCTTGACGCCGCCGGCCTTGCCTCGGCCGCCGACCTTGACCTGCGCCTTGACGACGACGACGCCGCCCAGCTTCTCGGCGGCCACGCGCACCTCTTCGGGTGTGTCCGCGACGATTCCCGGAAGCACCGGCACTCCATACTGCTCAAACAGGTCTCTTGCCTGGTATTCGTAAAGATCCACGCTGCTCTTCCAATCCGCGTCATAGCGTTCGTGCATGGTGAGGGGTGTCGGGCGACGCGGTCGATGTCGGATTTAGCTTGACATCAAGACATACGGCCCGGTCAAACTCTACAGTCCGGGCCAAACAGTCGCTAATCGCCGCCGTCGGCAGGCGGCCTGGCCGGGGCATACCGCGCGTCGCTGGCGCGGGCATCCCCGGGGTGATTTGCTGTACCCATGACTGAGCAGGCACATGGCGTAGACCCGCACACGGCCGGACACGCGTCCCGGCTCAACTGGCTCCGGGCCGGGGTGCTGGCGCCAACGACGGCATCGTGTCCGTCGCCGCGCTGGTCGTGGGTGTCGCCGCCGCGACGACGGATTCCGCTGCGATCCTGATCGCGGGCGTCGCGGCCCTGCTCGCCGGCGCCATCTCGATGGCCCTGGGCGAGTACGTGTCGGTGAGCAGCCAGCGGGACACCGAACGGGCGCTGATCGCCAAGGAGCGCTACGAACTCGAATACATGCCCGAACAGGAGCTCGCTGAACTCGCCGGGCTGTACGAGGCGAAGGGGCTGAGCCCCGAGACGGCCAGGCAGGTGGCGGTCGAGCTGACCGAGCACGACGCACTCGGCGCCCACCTCGAGGTGGAACTCCACATCGGCACCGAGGAACTGTCCAACCCGTGGGTCGCCGCGTTCGCCTCGGCGCTCGCCTTCACCGTCGGCGCCATCCTGCCGCTCCTGTCGGCGCTCCTCCCGCCGCCCGAGTGGCGCGTGCCGGCCACGTTCGTCTCCGTCGCCATCGCCCTGGTCATCACCGGCTGGCTCAGCGCCCACCTCGGCGGAAGTCCGAAGGGCCGCGCCATCGGCCGGATCGTGTTCGGAGGCAGCCTCGCCCTCGTTGTCACCTACGCGATCGGCGCCCTGATCGGCACCGCCGTCTAACCGCGAAACCGCAGTTGTGCGCGTTATACGTGCCGGATAACGCGCACAACTGCGGTTTCGCGGGAGGATGGAGGGATGATATTCGCCGCGGCCATCGACGTCGCCCTCGTGCTCGCGTTCGTGCTGATCGGGCGAGCCAGCCACGGCGAGGATCTCCTCGGTGTCCTGAACACGCTCTGGCCGTTCCTCGGCGGGCTTTTCGCCGGCTGGCTGGTCATGCGGGCGTGGCGCAGCCCGCGGCGGATCGTCTGGACCGGCATCGGAATCTGGCTGGGCACCGCCGCGGGCGGACTGGCGCTGCGCCTGGTGGGCGGGCAGGGCGTGCAGCCCGGCTTCGCGATCGTGACCGTGCTTGTCCTCGGCGTGTTCCTGCTCGGCTGGCGCGGCATCGCGCTGCTGGTTCGCCGCGTCCGGTCGCCCCGCTGAACCCGCCGCGGCCCGGCCGGATTCGCCGGAGTGCGGCCCGGCCCGGCGGTTGCGGCCCTGCGCGGCGGCACGGAATCATGGACAGGTCGCACTTGCGGCCGGAAGGACCACGCTCGCCATGAGGGATGACGCCGCCACGGGCACGCCTCCGCGCCGTCGGCCCGGGCTGCCCCGGGCCGCGCGGCCCTTCCCGGAGGGGCAGTACCGCATCCTGATCGGCGCGATGACGCTGTCGCTGTTCGGTGCCGGCATGTGGCTGGTCGCCGTGGTCTGGCAGGTGATCGAGCTCGGCGGAGGCCCGATCGAGCTCTCGGTGGTCGCCACCGGCTCGGCAGCCGGTCTGCTCGCGGCCGTCCTGATCGGCGGGGTCGCCGCCGACCGCATCCCCCAGCGCCGGATCATGGTCACGGTCGAGGCCACCAAGACCGTGGTCATCGCGGTCGCCGCCGTTCTGGCGTTCACGGGGTCCGTCGACGTCTGGAACCTGGCCGTCATTTCCTTCGCGCTGGGCGTGGCCGACGGATTCTTCTACCCGGCCTATTCGGCGCTGCTGCCCTCGATCCTCCCGGCCGGGGAACTCCTCGCCGCGAACGGCGTCGAGGGGGTGCTGCGGCCGATGGTCATGCAGGCGGCCGGCCCCGCCGTCGCCAGCGCCGCCATCGCGGCCTCCTCGCCGGGCTTCGCCTCGCGCTGATTGCCGGCGCCCAGCTGCTGGCCGCCGTCGCCCTCGCGTTCCTGCGCCCCACGGCCCTGCGCCGTGAGCCGCCCGCCCCGGACGCGCCCCGGCAGCATCCGTTTCTGGCGGTGCTCGTGGATGTGCGCGCGGGCTTCGCCTACATGATCAGGACTCCGTGGCTGCTCGGCACGCTCTCCTATTTCACCCTGCTGGTGCTCGTGCTGATGGGGCCGATCGAGGTGCTGCTGCCGTTCGCAGTGAAGGACCAGGCCGGCGGCGGACCGGGCGGCTTCGCCCTGGCCCTGGCCGCCTTCGGGATCGGCGGGGCGGCCGGATCGGTGGTCGTCGCCTCGCGCCGGCTGCCGCGCCGCTACCTGACCGTGATGAACGCACTCTGGGGGCTCGGCTGCGTGCCCCTGGCGGTCATCGGGCTGACAACCGAGCTGTGGGTCATGATCGTCGCGCTCTTCCTGGTCGGGTTCGCCTTCCAGGCGGGAACCGTGATCTGGGGCACCCTGCTGCAGCGGAGGGTCCCCCCGGCGATGCTCGGCCGGGTATCGAGCCTGGATTTCTTCGTCTCTCTGGCCTTCATGCCGGTTTCGATGGCGCTCGCGGGGCCGGTCGGCGAGGCCATCGGCCTCGCACCGGCCTTCCTGGTCGCCGGACTCGTGCCGCCGGTCCTCGCGCTGAGTGCGATCGTCATCTTCCGGATGTCCCGAGACGAGTTGGAGCATCCGCTCGACCCGGGCGACGAGCCCTGAAGCGCCTGCCCGGTCAGTCCTGCTCTTCGCCCTGGTCGCGATCCTCGTCGCGATCCTCGCGATCCTCGCGATCCAGATCGACCGGGCGCTCGTCGGCGTCGGTCGCCCACTCGTCGTTCTCGTCCTCGCCGCCCGCGAGGTCCTCGTCGAGGGTCAGGTTGGTGTCGTCGACCTCACGGTTCTCGTCGACCCCCTCGCTGCCGAGGCCGGGCCGCCTGGGCCACAGCGCGTCCGGGTCGCTTGCCATCATCACAACTCCTCACGTGCTCCCGGCGGAGGGGAAGGCTCCCCCGCGCGAGCCACGGTACGCCCGTCCCCAGGCCCGGGCAAGGCGCTTCCGGCGCGCCGCGGGCTGGTCAGGAGGCGGGGCGGCGGAGCCCGGGCGTGGCGAGCAGGCGGCCGTCCCGGAGCACAGCCAGCACCTCGATCGACCAGCGGTCGGTGCTCTCGTCCAGCGTCTTCTCGCCGCCGGCGACGATCGCCGTGGCGATCACGTCCGCCGTGACGATGTCGCCCGCGAACACGCTGACCTGCCGGTAGGGCGAGGGCGCACCGGGCAGCGCCGTCCAGATGTGCTCCCCGCGTTCGGCGCTGCCCGAGGTCGCGACCGCGCGCATCCGCCCGGTCTGCGGCACGCCGGCCAGCACGGCGCCTCGGTGCAGCGGGTCCACGATCCCGCTCATCCAGTCCGAGCCCGGCGTCGGGCGCCCGCCGACCAGGATGTCCCCGCCCCCGTTGATGCTCCAGCCGGCCAGGCCGAGACCGGCGAGCACCCCACCGGCCTCGTGTATCGCCAGCGCCTTGACGATCCCGGAGAGGTCGAGCACGCCGTCGGCCCGGTGCGGGGTGAAGACCCCGTTGGTGCGATCACGCCAGTCCAGGGCCAGCGCATAGCAGTCGCGCAGCTCCCGGCTCGCGTCGGTGAGACGGATGTCGCCCCGGGCGATCCGGCTGAGTTCGGAGTCTGCCCGGTACAGGCTGAACCGCTCGTCCCAGCGTCGGAAGGTGTCCCGGGCCGCGGCGTGGGCCGCCCGGCGCACCGACTCGCCGGCGTCGCCGGCAGGGTCGGCCAGCCGCAGGCTGACGACCGTTCCCATCGACTCGAACGTGAGCGAGGGACGCCCGCCGGGATCAGAAGTTCGCGGCATCGAGGGCGGACTGCAGGGACTGGAGGTACCCCTCGGTCGTGTAGGTCGCGCCACCGATGTTCTGCACCGAGGCCGACTGCGCCGACAGAACCTCCTCGCGGAGCACGGGCGCGGCCCGATTGCTGATCGCCACCGACTTGCCATCGCGGTCGGTCAGCCGCAGCGCGGTGACGTCGGTGATCGCGCCCCCGGCGATGGTCACCGACACCTGCACGGGGCCGAACCGGGTCTGCACGGCGGAGCCGGTGAATGTGCCGGACGGCGCGGCCGCTGCGGCCGGCGCGGCAGCTGCGGGAGCGCCGCCGCGCGAGGCGGCACCCGAGGAGTCGGACGTGCCCGCCGCCGTGCCCGCCGGCGACAGGACGCCGGCCTGGACGCCCAGCTCCCAGCCTGCGGCCAGGACCGCCACGGAGGCCAGAGCGGCGAAGGCCGATGCTCGCTTTCTCACCAGTCGAACCTTTCGTAGTGGATTTGCCGGGTCGGCACGTGAGCCGCCCGGGCGTCGGCCACGACCGCGTCGGTCCAGCGCCTGGGCCCGCAGACGTACACGTCCGCCTCGCCCACGTCCGGCACGAGGGATGCCAGCGTGATGCCGGCGGCCGCGGCATCCACCGGCAGCCAGCTGTCGACGCCGGCCGGCCGGTGCCCGGCGATGACCCGCAGGGTGGCCCCGCGGCGAGCGCACAGCGCGGCCATTTCGTCGGCAAGGTAGAGCTCTCCCGGCGACGGCGCCCGCAGGATGACCGTCGCGCCGCCCGGCTCGAACGACGCGCTCTCTAGCAGCGAGCGGATCGGCGCGACGCCGATGCCCGCGGCCACGAGCACGATCCGGGGCGAGGTCCTGGCCCGTTCCGTGAACAGTCCGTAGGGGCCCTCAAAGCTCACCCGGGTGCCCGTGGGCAGGGTGGGGAGCGCGGCCGAGGCGTCGCCGAGGCCGCGAACGGTGATCCGCAGCGAGTCTCCGCCCGGCGCGGCCGACAGCGAGAAGGGGTGCGCCTGCCACCAGAGGCCGGGCGTCCAGAACCTCCAGATGAAGAACTGGCCCGCGCTCGCGTTCAGCTTGCGGAGTCCGCGCCCGGTGAGGCGAATGGAGACGACGCCGGGGGCGACCCGGTCGACGCCGGCAACAACGAGGCGGTGCCGGATGGAGCGCACCGTCGGGATGATGAAGCGGAACAGCAGGATCGAGCCGGCGACCCCGGCGTAGAGGGCCAGCCAGTAGTAGCGCTGGATCGATCCGTCGCGGAGCAGCCCGCCGACGCTCAGCTGGTGCGGGATCGACACGAGCACCGCTGCGTAGGCGAGCAGGTGCACGGCGTGCCAGGCCTCGTAGCGGAAACGGCGGCGCACCACGACGATCGAGCTGACCACGACGGTGACCAGCAGCGCCAGCCCGACGAAGGCGAGCGGCATGTCGGGAAGCTGGGTGAGCATGGTCCACACCTCCGCCGGGAGGGTGGAGTTGTCGGCGAGCGCGTAGCCGCCGATCAGCAGGGCGCCGTGGCCGAGGAGCAGGTAGAGCGCGGGCTTTCCGAGGGACTGGTGCACGGCCATGGCCCGGTCGTGGCCGAAGGCACGGTCGATCAGGGGCAGACGCGCGGCCAGCAGCAGCATGACCAGCAGAAGGTCGCTGCCGACCAGCCCGCTCAGGATGCCGAGCGACGTGAGCGCGTCGGCCGGCGTCGTGAACCGTACGGCGCCGCCGTCGGCGAGGAAGATCGCGATGACGAGGGCGACCGAGACGACGCTGAGCACCTGCAGCGTGTCGGCCAGGCGCATCCGCCGCTGGTACGCCGGGTGCACTGGCGGCGCGGACGGTGCGCGGGCGGGGCGTCTCCTGGTCGTGTCGATGCTCATGAGAGCCAGCATCATCCCCGAGGCAATCGAACGGCTATCGGGAAGCTGAGAACCGGCTGTGGGCTTCCGATGCGCCCGCCCTGCCGGTCAGGCTGCTGCCGGTCAGGCCGCTGCCGGCCGCTTGTCGCCGCGCCGAGCGGCCGCCGCCCTGGCCACCAGCAGGATCAGGATGGCGATCGTGCCGCCCAGCGCCGTCTCGACGAGCCGGTCCACGAGGAGGGTGGGCACGTCGACCGGGCCGGCCAGGTGCGCGACGGTCAGGGCGAGCGGCGTGATGAACAGCAGCGCGGCACCGTAGTGCCGGCCGACCAGGATCTCCGCGCCGAACTGGCCGATCGCGATGACGACGATCAGCACCTGGACGGGCGGGCCCGGCAGCAGCACCAGCCCGGTGACGACGACGCCGAGCGCGGTCCCGATGATGCGGTGGATCGCCCGCGAGGTGGAGTGCCGCGCGTGCGGCGGCGGGAGCACCGCCACCACGCTGACGACGGCCCAGTAGGGATGCCCGATTCCCACCAGGAGCGCGATCCCGCCGGCGGCGAGCACGCCCACCAGGTTCTGCGCGATCGTGAGCCAGACCTGCCGGTCGCGGTACGCGGCGGAGTGCAGGCGGCCCTCGCGCGGGAGGCGCTTGAACAGGTCGGTCGAGCGGTCACCGGCCAACCGCCGGATCACCCAGCCCGACATGACGAGCAGCCAGGCGAAGGCGGCGGCCGCGGCGGCCAGCAGCATCCGTGGCCACACCTCATCGGCCGGCGTCGGCACCTCGGCGCAGACCAGGTAGGCGAACACGAAGAAGACGGGGGTGCCGGGGAAGAGTCCGACCGTCGACGCGACGAGGATGCCGACGGTGATCACGAGCAGCAGGCCGGCCGCGACCACCGGCACGGGCGCGCCGGCAACGGCCATCATCAGGCCCAGGGCGATGGAGGCCAGCTGGACGAGCGCGGCGGTGCTCACGGTGCGTGCGCGCACCCGGTAGGGCTCGCTCCGGCCGTAGAGCGAGGTCATCGCCCCGAAGGCCGCATAGGGCGCCAGATCGACGCGCCCCAGTGCCACGAGCACGATCAGCGGCACCAGGACCGCCACGGTCGCGCGGAAGGCGACCTCGACATCGAGGGCCCGCAGCGACGTGATCCGTTCGAGCAGGGTTTCCGGCCTCTCGCGCCTCTCGCCGCCCACGCCCTCGCCCTCGCCCCGGGCGACTACAGTTTCTCGATCGGGGCGATCTTGATCAGCAGCTTTTTCGCGCCCGCCGTGTCGAATTGCACGTGCGCGATCCGCTTGGCACCGTCACCGGTGACCTGGTTGACGCGCCCGTCGCCGAAGTCGACGTGACGGATGCGGTCGCCGGCCGCCAGGGTGAGGTCGCCGTTGTCGCGCACTGTCCCGGTGACCCGGTTGGCCCACTCGGTCTTCGGCTTCGGCGCGGGCGGCAGGCCCGGCGGCGTGCCGTCCCGCTTGCCGAATCCGCCCCCGAAACCGTCCCGGCGGGCGTTCAGCGCGCGCGGCTGGGTTCCGCCGCGCGAGTTCGCCATGCCCGGCGACTGCTTCCAGTCGATCAGGTCGACCGGGATCTCCTGCAGGTAGCGGCTCGGCATCGCCACGTTGATGTCGCCGAACTGGGCCCTGGTCATCGCCAAAGACAGGTAGAGCCGCTGGCGGGCGCGGGTGATGCCCACGTAGAACAGCCGGCGTTCCTCGGCCGGTCCGCCCGGTTCGCCGGCGGACATCTGGTGCGGCAGCAGCCCCTCCTCGACCCCGGTGAGGAACACGGCCTCGTATTCGAGGCCCTTCGCGGTGTGCAGCGTCATCAGCGACACGGTCCCGGATGCGTCGTCGAGGTCGTCCGCGGCGGCCACGAGCGACACCTGGGTGAGGAAGTCGACCAGGCCGCTGTCGGGGTTCTCCCGGTTGAAGTCCTTCGTCTGGGCGACGAGTTCCTCGATGTTCTCCGCCCGGGCTTCGTCTTGCGGGTCGCGGCTGTTGCGGAGGCCGGCGAGCAGGGTGCTCCCGTCGAGCAGGAAGGTGAGCAGCTCCGAGACGTTCGCCGGGCCGGCCGGGCTGGCCGGGTCGAGCTTGAGCGCGGCCTCGTCGAGCAGGGTGGACAACGCCAGGATGGCCCCGGTGACCTTCGGGCCGAGCCCCAGCGCGCCGGCGTTCCGCATGGCCTGCCGGAAGGTGATCTGGTTCGCCTCCGCGAAGCTGGCCAGCTGCGTTTCCGTGGCCGGGCCGATGCCGCGCTTGGGGGTGTTCAGGATGCGCCGCAGGGCCAGTTCGTCGACGGGGTTGGCGACCGAGATCAGGTAGGCGAGCGCATCCTTGATCTCGGCGCGTTCGTAGAACTTGGTTCCGCCGACGACCCGGTACGGCACGGCGGCGCGCACGAGGATCTCTTCCAGCGCCCGGGTCTGGGCGTTGGTGCGGTAGAACACGGCCATGTCGCGGTAGGCCATCCCGGCCTGGTGGAGCACCTCGATCTCGTCGGCGACGAACTGGGCCTCGTCGTGGCCGGAGTACGCGGTGTAGCCGACGATCTTCTCGCCGTCGCCGCCCGCGCTCCACAGCTTCTTCTCTTTCCGGTCGAAGTTGTGGCCGATCACGGCGTTGGCTGCCGAGAGGATGTTCTGGGTCGAGCGGTAGTTCTGCTCGAGCAGGATTACCTTCGTGCCGGGGAAGTCGCGTTCGAACTCGCTGATGTTGCGGGTGTCCGCGCCGCGGAAGGCGTAGATCGACTGGTCGGAGTCGCCCACGACGGTGAGCGAGGCACCGGGGATCGCGCCCGTTGCGTCGCGCAGGTTGCGCACGTGCACGCCGTCCGCTTCCATCTCCTCGGCCAGCTCCCGCGAGACCGGCCGGGTGAGCTCGCGGACGAGCGCGTACTGGGCATGGTTGGTGTCCTGGTATTCGTCGACCAGGAGGTGCCGGAACCGTCGCCGGTACAGCGCCGCCACGGCGGGGAAGGCGCGGAACAGGTAGACCGTCTCGCCGATCAGGTCGTCGAAGTCGAGGGCGCTGGCCGCGCGCAGCCGGCTCGTGTACTGCCGGAAGATCTCGACGAACATGACCTCCTGCGGGTCGCTCATGTTCGCGTTGCGGGCGTAGGAGTCGACATCCGCCAGCTCGTTCTTGAGCTTGGAGATTCTCGCGGACACGTTGCCGGGGGTGAAGCCGAGGGTGTCGGCGTCGAGGGACTTGATGATGCGTTTGAGGGTGACCTTGGTGTCGGCGGAGTCGTAGATGCTGAACGTGCTCGTCAGGCCCGCCTTCTCGGCCTCCCGGCGCAGGATGCGCACGCAGGAGGAGTGGAAGGTGGAGATCCACATTCCGTCGGCGCCCTGGCCGAGGATCGCCCTGACCCGGTCCCGCATCTCGGCGGCGGCCTTGTTGGTGAAGGTGATGGCCAGGATCTGGCTGGGCCAGGCCTCCCGGGTCTCGAGCAGGCTGGCGATGCGGCGGGTGAGCACGCTGGTCTTGCCCGAGCCGGCGCCGGCGATGATGAGCAGTGCGGGGCCGCGGTACTCGACGGCCTCGCGCTGCTGGGGGTTGAGCCCGTCGAGCAACGGGCTCCGGTATCCCTCTCCGCCGGCGGCACCCGGGCCGAAGCCGGGCCCGTCCATGATCGGCCCGTCCATGATCACGGGCGTGGCAGTGGGGGCCGTGGTCGCGGGGGCGCTGTCCGGGGCTATGGGGGTCGTCATATCACTGTCAATTCTAGGTGTTGCCTCCGACACGCGGCCGCGTCAGAGCTCGTCCCTGACCATCACGGCGAGGTCGGGGTGGTCCACGAAGACCCCGTCGATCCCCGTGCGCATGATGGTCCGGAATTCCGTCAGCCAGTCGCCGTAGTCGGCCTTCAGCCGGCCCCGCCGGAACGACTTCGCCAGGAACCGGTTCTCGGGCCGCAGGGTCCAGCAGTAGATCTCCAGCCCGGCGGCGTGGGCCTGGTCGACGAGATCGGAGGCGCCGAGGACCCTCCCGGCCTCATCCGTCTCGAGGATGAGCGACTTGTCGACGCTGATGCCGTCGACCCGGCCGCTGAGCCCGTAGAGGCCCGCCCCGGTGAGGTAGTCGGCGTAATGCGGGGCCTTCGCCCCGAGCCGCGCCACCTGGTCGAACGGTTTGCCGCGCGCTTCGATGAGGTACACCCGTTTGCCGTAGATGCCGCGGGCGTAGATCCCGTCGAGCACGCCCTGCTCGAAGCTCTCGATCGTGAGGCGCCCGTCGGCCCCGTTCCAGCCGGCCGCGTTCACCTCCTCGGCGAACAACTCGTCCAGGGGCAGGCCGATCGAGTCGAAGTAGGTGGCGTGCTTGATCTCGGCGACCATCCCGAAGGCCCGCTTCTCATGCTGGGCCGCCCGGTCGATGATCTCGAAAACGTCTCGCAGGCGCAGGATCGGGAACCGGCCGTCGAAGGTGGCGCTGCTCCGGCGGATCTCGGGGATCCGCTCCCGGGCGCGGAGGGTGCTGAGTTCCGGCCAGGTGAAGTCCTCGGTGAACCAGCCGGTGAGTTCCTTACCGTCGATCAGCTTCGTCGCGCGCCGGTCCGCGAACTCGGCGCGGGAGGCGACATCCGTCGTGCCGGAGATCTCGTTTTCGTGCCGCACGACGAGCACGCCGTCGCGGGTGGCCACGATGTCCGGTTCGACCGCGTCCGCGCCGAGCGCGAAGGCCAGTTCGTAGGCGGAACGGGTGTGCTCCGGCCGGTAACCGCTCGCGCCTCGGTGGCCAATGACGATCGGTTTCATTCCCCAAGATTAGCCGCGCGACTGCCAGAATCGACGCGTGACCATCGTGATCGAACCCGCCACGCGCGTGCACCGCCGGGGCGGCTATCGCGGGCGCTACCTGGCCGGCCTGGCCGCGGTGGTGCTGGGCGTCGCCGCCACCAACCTGACGAGCACGTACAGCCTGTTTTTCCTTCTCCTCGGACCGGCGGTGCAGCTGACCGGCTGGCTGGTGCTCCCCGGCGTGCTCTGGCGGCGCCTCGTTGTGATCGTGCCCGGCCTGGTGGCCGGCCTGGTGCTCATCGGCGGGGCCGACTTCGCCGGGGCGTGGGTCGTGCTGCTGGCCGGCTGGCTCCTCGTGCGACACCGCCCGGCGCTGAGCTACCTCGCCGTGCTGCCCCTCGTCGTCACGGTCTTCCTGCTCAAGTTCACGCTGAGCGAGTACAGCCAGAACTGGCTGGGCCTGCTGATCGGCGCGATCGTGACCGTCGGCTGCGCCTGGGCGGCCGCCTGGCTGGCGTCAATTAGGCCCGTACCGGGCATTTCCGAGCGGATGCCCAGCGTGTCTGAATAGAATCAACGTGGAACATCCCCCGGCGCCGACGTGGCGCCGGCCGACACCCGACCGAATGTGAGCCAGGAAACCATGGCAACCTCCAACCCCGCCTTCTCGCGCAACGCCGCCTTCGGCGCGCCCGGTGCGCTGGCCTCGACCAAGGTACTTTCGCCCACCGAACTGCAGGACCTGTACAACGCCCCCGCCGCGGGCGCCCAGGACACCGACCGGATGAGCTACGAAGACACCATCGCGAAGACGACGCTGAGCTTCGCGCTGCTCCTCGTGGCCGCCGCCGCGTCGTGGTTCCTCACGCCGAGCATGATGTTCCTGCCCATCCTCGGTGCGATCGTCGGCCTCGTGCTCGGCCTGGTCAACACGTTCAAGAAGGAGCCGTCCCCGGGACTCATCCTCGCCTACGCGGTCGCCGAGGGCCTCTTCGTCGGCGGCATCTCGGTGATCTTCGAGCAGCTCTACCCGGGCGTCGTCGTGCAGGCCGTGCTGGCCACCCTCGTCGTCGTCGGCGTGACGCTCGCCCTGTTCGCGAACGGCAAGATCCGCGCCTCGAAGAAGGCCACCAAGGTCTTCATGATCGCGATGGTCGGCTACCTGGTGTTCTCGCTGGTCAACTTCGGCCTGGTCGCCTTCGGCGCCCTCGACAGCCCGTTCGGCCTGCGCAGCGCCGAGTTCATGGGCATCCCGCTCGGCCTGATCATCGGCGTCCTCGCCGTGATCATGGCCGCGTACTCCCTGGTGCTCGACTTCGACTTCATCCAGCGGGGCGTGAACAACCGCGCCCCCCGCAAGTTCGGCTGGTCCGGCGCCTTCGGCATCATGGTCACCGTCGTCTGGCTGTACGTGGAGCTGCTGCGCATCTTCGCGATCGCCCGCGACTAGCACCCCCGCAGGACAGACACGGCAGCACGGGCCGCCCCTCGGGGCGGCCCGTGCTGCTTCCCGTCCCGCTGCTTCCCCGCCCGGCATTTCCGCCCGGCATTTCCGCCCGGCATTTCCGCCGAGTTTGCCTGTTGCGGTCGAGTTTGACCGGCGAATCTGGGCAACTCGACCGCAACAGGCAAGCTCGGCACCGCGGCGGCACGGCGGAGAGGCGGAGAGGCTCAGTCGACGGCTTCGACCTGGGTGCGGATGTAGCTCTGCTCCCCGGAGGACAGCCGCACGGCACCCGAATCGGCCGGAGGAGCCGTGCCGGCGAGGGCGTACACGGCCGCCAGCGCGGCCGGGCTGAGCTGCGCATCCAGGTCGGCGAGGATCTCGTGCTTGAAGGTGACGTCCAGCGGAGGCCACCACCGCTCGATCGGGGGAAGGCCGTTGTTGTTCATGTCAGCCTCCTTTCAGGGCGAATGCGTGCGGGACGCAGGGCGTGTAGGCGCGGGGCGCGAGGTGCAGCCGCCTAAGGCAGGGGATCGCCGCGGCGCTCAGCGCCCGCCGCGCAGTTCTCGATCGATGTCGGATTCGGTGATCGGCCGACGGTAGAGGGCGTTCCAGGCGTCGAGCCGCAGCGCTACGCCCCAGCCGGCGAGCACCCAGCCGGGCCAGAAGTAGCCCCTCCCGGTGACCGCCCAGACCCCGACCAGGAACGCGTTGACCACCACGTAAGGACGATGTCGCCGACGAGCTTGCGTTTTCTCTCCAGCCGCCGCCGGGCATCCGCGCGTTCGGGCGGCGGGGCACCGAAGTCGTCGGGCGGAAGGGGCCGTCCCGGTTCGGGATTCATCGACATGGAGCCACCTCCTGCAACCGACACGGCGCGTGTCATCTCCTCCGAAAGATACCCGCCCCGCGCCCCATCCACCATGCCCCGCTCACCACGCCCACAACACCCGCCGAACTGTGAGTTTGGCACCTTCGTTGGGCGGCAAAGTCAAGCGGTCTAGGCAACGCGGGTGGTTTCAGCTGCCTTGAGCAGCTGGTTCAGCCGGGTGGCTGGGGTGTCGAGGTCGAGGGTCGGTCGGGGACGCCGGTT
>NZ_SOHO01000039.1:0-196528 GCF_004403225.1 Cryobacterium sp. Sr8
CGGCACGCCCGAGCCGAACTCGGTGGCGCCGGAGGCCACGAGGCCGAGCGTCACCGCCGGGTTCAGGTGCGCGCCCGAGTTGTAGGCGACGATCACGCCGGCGTAGACGCCGAGGCCCCAGCCGATCGCAACCATGAGGAAGCCCCCGCCGAAGCCCTTGTTCTTCGCGAGCGCGACGTTGGCGACAACGCCGCAGCCGAGGAGCACGAGGATGGCCGTCCCAACGACCTCCGACAGGAAAACCACACCGATGTTGTCCACGTCAACCTTCCACACTCAGTCTGGGGATGGGGTATCCGGCCCTTCGTGTTGACAGGTTGCGGCCCAGACTAGCGCGCGCCGCGCTCGGCTGTAATGGCAGGGCTGCATGGCGTCTCCGGGCCCTTTCGGGTCGTGCGCTCCTCGCGTAGGTTGAGCGGTGCGCCACGGACTGCAAGAAACCCGTAGCGGAAGAAACCCGGAGCGCAGGGCGTCGCCCAGCACCTCCGGCGCCAACAGATCCGAAGGACGGTCATGAAGAAGCTCATCAACGATCCGAGGAACGTCGTCAATGAGGCCGTCGCCGGCTTCGGCGCCGCCCACCCGGGCCTGGTCCGGGTGTCGCACGATCCCAACGTCATTGTGCGCACAGATGCACCGGTCGCCGGCAAAGTCGGCATCGTCAGCGGTGGCGGCAGCGGCCACGAACCACTGCATGGAGGCTTTGTCGGTCCGGGGATGCTGAGCGCCGCTGTGCCGGGAGCGGTCTTCACCTCGCCGACGCCGGACCCCATCGTCGACGCGACGAAGGCGGTCGACGGGGGAGCGGGTGTGCTGCATATCGTCAAGAACTACACCGGGGATGTGCTCAATTTCGAAACCGCGGCAGACCTCGCCGCGGCTGAAGGCATCGAGGTGCGGTCGGTGCTCGTCAACGACGACGTCGCCGTGAAGGACTCCGTCTTTACCGCCGGGAGAAGAGGGGTGGCCGGCACGGTCCTGGTCGAGAAGATCGCGGGTGCCGCCGCAGAGCGGGGAGACAACCTCGCCGCGGTCGTGGCCGTCGCCGAGAAGGTGATCTCCCGGGTTCGCACCATGGGCGTCGCCCTGACTCCCTGCGTCGTGCCGCACGCGGGAGAGCCCAGCTTCACCCTCGCCGATGACGAGATCGAGATCGGCATCGGCATCCACGGCGAACCGGGCCGGGAACGAATCAAGCTCGAACCTGCAGACGCCATCGTGGACCGCCTCCTCGAGCCCATCCTCGACGACCTTCCCTTCGTCAGCGGCGACAACGTGCTCCTGATGGTGAACGGGATGGGCGGAACCCCGCAGGTCGAGCTGTATATTGTCTTTCGACGAGCCGCCGAGGTCCTCGCCGAAAAGGGGATCACGATCGCACGTTCGCTCGTCGGCAACTACACGACATCACTCGAAATGCAGGGGACGTCCATCACGGTGCTGAAGCTCGATGACGAGCTGACCGGACTCTGGGACGCACCCGTGCACACCGCAGCGCTGCGATGGGGAAGGTAGAGATCGCGTGGGTCTGGGCGTGGGGTGGGCGGAAGCCTGGATCAGGCACGGTGCGGATGTCATAGCCGAGCACAGGCTGGAGCTGATCATCCTCGACCGAGACATCGGTGACGGGGATCACGGCGAGAACATGGACCGCGGGTTCCAGGCGGTTCTGCTCGAGCTGGACGGCCTGCCGCCCGAGGCCAATCCGGGGGACGTGTTCAAGCTCGTCGCCACCACGCTCATCTCCACGGTCGGCGGGGCTGCCGGACCCCTGTACGGGACGGCCTTCCTCCAGGGGGCCCTCGCGGTCGCCGGCGCATCGACGCTGGACGGGGCCGCTCTCGTTGCTCTGCTGACGGCGGCACGGGACGGAATCGTGCTGCGGGGCAAGGCGGAATCGGGCGACAAGACCATGGTCGACGCCTGGACCCCGGCCGTGGACGCCGCGGCCGCCGCTGCGGCGGGCGGCGCGGACGAGAGGGCCATTCTTCTGGCAGCGGCCTCCGCGGCCGAGGCCGGAGCCGTGGCCACGGAGCCGCTCGTCGCGCGGAAGGGTCGGGCAAGTTACCTCGGCGAGCGTTCGGCCGGTCACCGCGACCCGGGGGCGCAATCCTCCGCGTTGCTCCTGCGGGCGGCAGCCGACGCCGCGGCACGGGGGTAGCGTGACGGGAACACCCGGGAAAGTGGGACTCGTCTTCGTCTCGCACAGCGTGAAGATTGCCGAGGGGCTCGTCGATCTCGCCCGCCAGATGGCGGCCACGACGTCGCTGGTTCCCGCCGGCGGGACCGATGACGGGGGGATCGGCACGAGTTTCACCAAGGTCATCGAGGCGATCACGGCGGCAGATTCCGGGGCGGGCGTTGCGATTCTGTGCGACCTCGGCTCGGCCATCCTGACCGCCGAGACCGCGCGCGATTTTCTGGGCCATGAGGTGCGTTCCCGGGTGCACATCGTCGACGCCCCGCTGGTGGAAGGGGGAGTTGCCGCCGCGGTGGCCGCCGAAACCGGGGGAGACCTCCCCGCCGTCGTGCGGGCGGCCCACTCCGCACGCGCCCTCGCGGAGAAAGCGGGTGCGGTCCCGGCCGCCGCCGGCACCGCGATCACGCGCACGGTCATCCTGCGCAACAAGGACGGGTTGCACGCGCGGCCGGCAGCCGAATTCGTCAAGCTGGCCAGCGCGTTCGATTCCGAGGTGACGGTGAACGGCAAAGACGCCAAGAGCCTGCTCGGCATCATGTCCCTGGGTTTGAACTGCGGGGCAGCGGTCAAGCTATCGTCTTCCGGAGCAGAGGCGGAGGCTGCGGTGACGGCCCTGGTGCGGCTCATCGAATCGGGTTTCGACGAGTCAGGATCGTGAGCGCATATCACAGCTGGGCTCAGGAGTCCAATCGGCGTATTGTGGAGCCATGGTCCAGCACAAGAAAACTCAGGGGAGCGGTTCGCGCACACACCTCTTCGAATGGGTGGAAGACAAGCTGCGCCCCATCTTCGACTCTCCGCCCGTCGGCAGCTACGAGGCCGAGCACGCCGTGAACCTGCAGGAGTGCCCGATCTGCGGCCATTCCATGCGCGAGCACACGATCGACCATTCGGTGGCGAACACGATCCTGGTCTGTCCGGTCCCGCACCCCGGGGCCTGGGACCGCGACGCCTTTGAGCCGGTCAACGAGTTCGGCATGGTGCGCCGCGGCAGGTCGCCCGCACCGGAGTAACGACTTCTCGCCGGATTCGGGATGAGGCCCGGGGGAGTAGATCGAGGAACTACGGGAGCAGGTTGTCCAGGACACGCGCCGCGTATTCCTGGGCGAACACCGCGGCGAAGAACGTGATCGTGGGGATGATCAACGATCCCACCGCATGGCTCAGCGCCTGTCTCCGTTTCGGACTGGTGGGGGAGTCGCGGATCATGTCGTGCAGTTGGATCAGCTGCCGGACCCGCTTCAGCGCTATCGGAGGCAGCTCTCGCCGGAATGGTAGAGGATCATCACGAGGAGCGACGTGCTTCCGATCGGAAGCCGGCTGAGGGTGACCGGGGCGACCAGGCCGGCCAACAGGACGATGAAGAGCGTCAGTGCGCGACGTATGTGGAGAACAGGCGTTCGAAGGACTCGGCTCTCCTCTCGGGTCGCTGGTCGATCACGAAACCCCACCTCTTCAGAACCGCCTGACCTGGCCTGGCGTGGCGTCACAATACAGCCGCGTTTCGGTGCTGAATAGGGGTGAGGCGGGGCAGGGAGTGGCCGGGCATTGCGTATACCCAATTCACGACTTGACATAATGTGCATTATCGGACACATAATGCCTAGAAGGAGTTCGGACTCCCGGGGCTTGGTGATTGGGATGTTGCGCACCATCTGCCGGTGCAGAAATGCGTGTGCGCCCTCGCGAATGTGCGATCCAGTTGCAGCCGCAGTCGCAGTCGCAGCCACAGCCACAGCCACAGCCAATGCGACGGAGGCTCGACGCCGACCAGCGGCGTGCCGGTGGTCCAGATATCCACCCTCGACAAATCTCCCGGCAGGTCCCATGTTCTTGACATAATGTGCGGAAGGCGCCGGCCCGCCGGACAAGCCTCCGCAGCCCGGTCAGGCGCCGACGTAGGCCGCGAGGTGCACGCCGGTGAGGGTGGATCGGGCTGCGACGAGGTCGGCGGGTGTGCCCTCGAAGACGATCCGGCCTCCCTCGTGGCCGGCGCCGGGGCCGAGGTCGATGATCCAGTCGGCGTGCGCCATGACCGCCTGATGGTGGGCGATGACGATGACCGACTTGCCGGAGTCGACGAGCCGGTCGAGCAGGCCGAGCAACAGCTCGACGTCGGCGAGGTGGAGGCCGGCGGTCGGCTCGTCGAGCACGTAGACGCCGCCCTTTTCGGCCAGGTGGGTGGCCAGCTTGAGCCGTTGCCGCTCGCCGCCGGACAGCGTCGGGAGCGGCTGGCCGAGGCTGAGGTAGCCGAGCCCGACGTCGGCGAGCCGGTCGAGGATGGCGTGCGCGGCCGGCGTGCGGGCCTCCCCCGCGCCGAAGAATTCCAGGGCCTCGGTGACCGACATGGCGAGCACCTCGCTGATGTCGCGGCCGCCGAGGTGGTATTCCAGCACCGATGCCTGGAACCGCTTCCCCTCGCACACCTCGCAGATGGTGGCGACGCCGGCCATCACGCCCAGGTCGGTGTAGATGACGCCGGCACCGTTACAGGTGGGGCAGGCGCCCTCGGAGTTGGAGCTGAACAGCGCCGGCTTCACGCCGTTGGCCTGACCGAACGCCTTGCGGATCGGGTCGAGCAGTCCGGTGTACGTCGCCGGGTTGCTCCGCCTCGAGCCGCGGATCGCGCCCTGGTCGATCGACACCACACCGGCGCCGGCGGGGACCGACCCGTGCACGAGCGAGCTCTTACCGGAGCCGGCGACGCCGGTGACGACGACAAGCACCCCGAGCGGGATGTCGACGTCGACGTCCTTCAGGTTGTGCGCGCTCGCGCCCCGGATCTCCAATTTTCCAGTGGGGGTGCGCACGGTGTCTTTGAGGGTGGCACGGTCTTCGAGATGGCGGCCGGTGAGGGTGCCGCTGGCCCGCAGCCCCTCGACGGTGCCCTCGAAGCAGACGGTGCCGCCCGCCGTACCGGCCCCGGGGCCGAGGTCGACGACGTGGTCGGCGATCTGGATGGTCTCCGGCTTGTGCTCCACGACGAGCACGGTGTTGCCCTTGTCGCGCAGCTGCAGCAGCAGCTCGTTCATCCGCTGGATGTCGTGCGGGTGCAGCCCGATGGTCGGCTCGTCGAAGACATAGGTGATGTCGGTGAGCGAGGACCCGAGGTGGCGGATCATCTTGACGCGCTGTGACTCGCCGCCCGAGAGCGTGCCCGACGGTCGATCGAGGCTGAGATAGCCGAGTCCAATCTCGACAAACGAATCAAGGGTCCGCAGCAGCGCTCCCCGCAGCGGCGCCACCGACGGCTCGTCGAGACCGCGCACCCACGCGGCCAGGTCGCTGATCTGCATCGCACAGGCGTCGGCGATGTTGAGCCCTGCGATCCGCGACGACCGTGCGCCCTCGTTGAGTCGGGTGCCACCGCACTCGGGGCAGGCCGCGAAGGTGACCGCGCGCTCCACGAAGGCGCGGATGTGCGGCTGCATCGCGTCGACGTCCTTGGAGAGGAAGGACTTCTGGATCTGCGGGACCAGGCCCAGGTACGTCAGGTTGATCCCATCGACCTTGATCTTCGTCGTCTCCTTGTAGAGCAGGTCGTGCAGTTCCTTCCTGGTGTACTCGCGGATCGGCTTGTCCGGGTCGAACCAGCCGCAGCCGCGGAAGATGCGGCCGTACCAGCCGTCCATCGAGTAGCCCGGGATCGTGAGCGCGCCCTCATCCAGCGACTTCGAGTCGTCGTACAGCGCAGACAGGTCGATGTCGCTCACGGTGCCCATGCCCTCGCAGCGCGGACACATGCCTCCGGTGATGGAGAAGCTCTGCCTCACCGCCTTGCTGGACCCACGCTCGACGGTGACCGCCCCGGCGCCGTGCGCGGAGGCGACGTTGAATGAGAACGCCTGGGGCGAGCCGATGTGCGGCCGGCCGAGCCGGCTGAAGAGGATCCGCAGCATCGCGTTGGCGTCGGTGGCGGTGCCGACGGTGGAGCGGACATTGGCGCCCATCCGCTCCTGGTCGACGAGGATGGCCGTGGTCAGTCCGTCGAGCACGTCGACGTCCGGCCGGGCCAGCGTCGGCATGAAGCCCTGCACGAAGGCGCTGTAGGTCTCGTTGATCATCCGCTGCGACTCCGCGGCGATCGTGCCGAACACCAGCGAGCTCTTGCCCGAGCCCGAGACGCCGGTGAACACCGTCAGCCGGCGCTTCGGGATCTCGATGCTGACGTCCTTGAGGTTGTTCACGCGGGCGCCCTGCACGCGGATCAGATCGTGACTGTCGGCAACGTGCGGCGCAGGTGACTGCGTGTCGGTTCTCGTGGCCAGGCTCATCGTGTCTCCCCATGTTAGGCGGGGCCGCTTCGCGGTCTCCGCCAGCGACGCCTGGCTCGATCCAACCAGCTTCGAGCAGTACATCAGATTCTCCTGCGTCGGCGCGGTCGCGGCAACGGTCCCTGTCACGGGGAATCTTTGCGGGCGGAGCGGGTGTCGGCGGCCGCGTGCTCAGCATCCTGCTCGGAGTGCTCCTGGTCATCGCCGGCATCATCGGGATCAGGAACCGACTCAGCTCGCTCGCCCTGCTCACGATGGTGATCGGGATCTCCCGGATCATCGAGGGCGTTGTCGGCCTCGTCGAGACGTCCCACGACTCCAGCAGATGGTTCGGCTGGCTCTTCGGAATTGTCGCCATCGTGGCCGGCACCGTCCTGCTCCTGACGGCGATCGAGTCGCTGGGCGTGCTGGTCTGGATCGGCGGAATCTTCCTGGTCGGCTCCGGCGTCATCCAGCTGGTCCAGGCCTTCACCTTCGGCAAGCGCGCACGCACAGCGAATCGCGCTGAACCGAGGGCAGGAGGGGCCCGTTCAGCTAACGGCCCCCGGGTTCTCCGCGGTGGGCAGGTGGCGGGCCCACCAGTCGAGGATGATGTCGAATCGGTGAAGGCGGTGCCGAGGGCTGCCCCCGCGGCTGAGCTCGTGATTCTCGCCGGGGAAGATGACGAGTTCGGCGGGCACTCCCCCGCGTTTGAGCCCGGAATAGTACCGTTCGGCCTGGGACAGCGGGCACCGCAGGTCCAGCGCCGAGTGCATGACCAGGGTGGGCGTCCTGACCGCTCCCACGCAGGCCTGGGGGCTCTGCGCACGCACGAGGTCCGGATCGGTGCCCACGTACTCATCGGTGAACGAATCCCCGATGTCCGATGTCCCCACGAATGCCTCGGGGTCGAGGTAGCCGCGCTCGACGATCGCGGCGGCGAAACGGTGATCGTGCGCGATGGTCCATGCGGTCAGGTACCCGCCGTAGGAGCCGCCCATGATGCCGAGTCGGTCTGGGTCCAGCGACGGGTCCTCGGCCAGGGCGCCGTCCAGGAAGTCGAGCACATCGGCCTGGTCGAGGACTCCCATGCTCTGCCGGATGGCCCGGCCGTGTGCGTGGCCGTACCCGGATGAGCCGCGAGGGTTGCACATCACGACCGCGTAGCCGGCATCCGCGCAGACCTGGGCCTCGTCGAGGAGCGCGACCGTGTACTGGGCGAAAGGGCCGCCGTGGATGGTGAGCAGCACCGGGTGCGGGCCGGGCCCGGGAGGCGCGACCACCCATCCGTGCACGGGATAACCGTCCCCGCCGGCGACGGTGAGTTCCCGCGCGGACGTCATTCCCGTCCCGCGCAGGGGCGCGGAAAAATCGGTGAGCCGCCGAAGCCGCGGGGTCTCGGCCAGGGCGAGGTCGCCGGCGGTGAGCGCGTCCTGGAAGGCGAAGACGGTGTTCTCCCCCACGGTGTCGACCCCGGACACGACCACGGCGCTGTCCGTCACCTGCAGGACCACGCCGTCGGCCGATACGCTGACCAGGTGCACGCGGCCGCGCGATTTGCTGTGCGCGAGCACCAGCCCGTCGGTCGTGATGCCCAGCTCCATCTGGTTGTCGAGGTCAACCTCTTCCGGCTCGGTGAGCCGGACCGGTCCCCCCTCCCCGCGAATGCGATAGAGCCCGGTGGTGCGGGCAACGAAGTCCCGCCCGCTCTCCCCCACGGCCTCGGCCAGCGCGTAAATGGTGCCGTCGACCGCCCAGGCGACCTGGCCGATATGAAGGCCGGCCTCCGCTCCGACGGCGATTCGTTCCGGCACGCGGGGCGACGCGCCCGCCGGGTCGAGCAGGAGTTCGACCAGCTCGGTAGCGAGGTCTCGGTCCCGGCCCTCGTGGCGGGCGGAAATGGTGAGGAGCTTCGTGCCGTCGGGGGCGAAGGCCAGGCCGGAATGGTCGAAATCACCGGCCGTGACCTGGCGCGCCTGCGGCAAACCGAGCGGGACGCCGTCGCCCCCGGCCAGGCCGGCCGGTTCGTCGCCCGGCGAGGGCGCCGGGGCCGCCGGCGGCTCGGCCCAGACGTCAGGCACGTCGACCAGGAACAGGTGGGCGCGCTGGTCGACCGTGAAACCGACACCGTTCGACTGGTAGCGCAGGGTCGTGATCCGGCGCGGGGGTTCGGAACCAGGATCGATCCCGGGGACGGTGCCGTAGCGGCCGGGTTCAGGCACACGGGCGACGAAACCCAGGACCCGGGAATCGGGGCGCCAGCGGTAGTCGGTGACGCCGAGGGGCGCGTTTGTTACCCGGACGGGCTCTCCCCCGGCGGCGGCGACAACGTGCAGTTGAGCGGGTCCGTCGGGGGAAGTGCGGAGGAAGCCGAGGAGGCGTCCATCCGGTGAGAAGCGCGGGGCGGTGTCGCGGTGGCCCCGCGTTACTCGGCGCGGAGAGGGCTTGCCCGTCAGGGCGACCGTCCAAAGCTGGCCGAGGTAGTCGTCGGCACTGAAATCAGGGCGCACCACCGAGAAGACTGCCCGGCTGCCGTCGGGGTGGATGGTGGGCCGTGAAACCGTCGATACAAGAGGGAGGTCAGGCGCCTTCATCCATCGCTCCTTCTAGCCGCCGTTGAAGTCGGTGGTGTCGCCAACGTAGCGCGTATTGTTCTCCGGTACGGGCTCGACCGCAGCCAGGGCGATCTCCGCGGCGAATTCGCTCACGTTGTACAACCGGCCGGCGGCGTCCTTCCGGGCGCTGATCGCACCGGGGTTGGCTCGTTCGAGCAGGGTGGCCGTGATCGTGCCCTCGATCATGTCCCCGGACACCACGACGAATCCGATGCCGGCTGCCTGCAGTTCCGGGATGAGGGCGCGCAGGGCGTCCTCGCCGGCGCGCTTGCTGCGGGCCACCGGTTCGTACTCGGGCATCGTCGCCGTCGTCTCGATGAAGTGGGCCTGGTGGCTGGTCACGAACACCACGCGGGAGCCCGGCCCGAGCAGTGGGATGGCTCGGCGCAGCAGATCGACCTGCGCGTGCCGGTTGAGCTGCATGGCGTAGTCGGCGGCCATGCCGCTTTCCATGCCACCGGAGGCGTTCATCACGAGAATGTCCAGGCCGCCGAGTTCCGCGCGGATCGAATCGAACATGGCGGCGACGGAATCCGGGTCGGTCAGGTCGGCGCCAACGGTCATGGCCGTGCCGCCGGCCGCGCGGATGGCGTCGGCGAGCTTCTTCGCCCGTGCCTCCTTGTTGCGGAAGTTGATCACGACGTCGGCGCCGGCCTCCGCGAAGTATCCGACGGTGTCAGCTCCGATTCCGCGGGAGGAACCGGTGACGAGGACGCGCTTGCCGGTGAGGGAACCGGGTGCGAGGGGATTGTTCGAAGGGATGCTCACGAAAAACAACCCTAGCAACATGACTCGGCGCCCGGACCCGGGATGATAGCTTCTGAGATGTACCGACACGCGAGGGGGGCGGGATGCCCGATCTGACGCAATACCTGTGGATTATCTGGCTGGTCTTCATCCTGATCTGCGTGATCATCGAGCTGCTGTCCCTCGAGTTCACCTTCCTGATGATCGCCGCCGGCAGCCTCGCCGGCCTCGGCGCGAACCTGCTCGGCGCCGTCTGGTGGCTTCAGATCCTGGTCGCCGCCGTGCTCTCGGTCCTGCTGCTGCTGACCATTCGCCCGCTGCTCCTGCGCGTGATGGCGAAGGGGGCCGATCCCACCCCGACCAACGTCGCCGCGCTGATCGGACTGAGCGGCCGGGTGGTGTCCACCGTCGGCGGGGATACCGGCGGGCTGGTGAAGCTGGCCAACGGTGAGACCTGGACCGCACGACTCTCCCCCGGCACCGGTCACGGGGCACTCGAACCCGGCGACGAGGTCCACGTCGCCGCGATCGAAGGCTCCACCGCCGTCGTCACCCCCTCGGAAAGGAACACCGCGTAATGCTCAATCCTGGAGAATTCATCGGGCAGATCTTCGTCATCGCCCTCCTGGTCGTGATCGGGGTGTTCGTCATCGTGGTGCTCGCGCGGGCCATCAAGATCATTCCGCAGGCCAACGCCGGAGTCGTCGAGCGCCTCGGGAAGTACCACAAGACCCTCCTCCCCGGGCTGAACATCCTCGTGCCGTTCATCGACCGCGTGCGGCCGCTCCTCGACATGCGCGAACAGGTCGTCTCCTTTCCTCCGCAGCCCGTGATCACGGAGGACAATCTGGTCGTGTCGATCGACACGGTCGTCTATTTCCAGGTAACGGATGCCCGGGCCGCAACCTATGAGATCGCCAACTACCTCGGTGCCGTTGAGCAGCTCACCACGACCACCCTGCGCAACGTGGTCGGCGGACTCAACCTCGAAGAGGCGCTGACCAGCCGGGACAACATCAACGGCCAACTGCGCATCGTGCTCGACGAGGCAACCGGCAAGTGGGGCATCCGGGTCGGCCGCGTCGAGCTCAAGGCCATCGACCCGCCGCACTCGATCCAGGACTCGATGGAGAAGCAGATGCGCGCCGAGCGCGACCGCCGCGCGCTGATCCTCACCGCCGAGGGCACAAAGCAGTCGGCGATCCTGACCGCCGAGGGCGCGCGCCAGGCCGCGATCCTCCAGGCCGAGGGCCAGGCCCAGGCCGCGGTGCTCCGCGCCCAGGGCGAGGCCGAAGCCATCCAGATCGTGTTCAAGGCCATCCACGACGGCGATCCGGACCCGAAGCTCCTGGCCTACCAGTACCTCCAGACCCTCCCCAAGCTGGCCGAGGGCAGCGCGAACAAGCTGTGGATCGTACCGAGCGAACTCACCGAGGCCATGAAGAGCATCGGCCGCGCGTTCGGCCAGAACGCCGTTCCCGGTTCGCACGGCGGGCCTGCCCACACGTCGGAGTAGCGAAGCGCCATGCCGGCCGAGCAAGCGTCGCAGTTCCTCCTGCCGCCGGTGCCTCGCGTCTTCGCGCACCGGGGGCTGAGCCTGGAGGCGCCGGAGAACACGCTGCTGGCCTTCCTCAAGGCCCTCTCCAGCGGCGCCACGCACCTGGAGACGGATGTGCACGTGTCGCTCGACGGGGTCGCCGTGCTCAGCCATGACCCCGACCTGGCCCGTGTGGCCGGGAGCACGGCGCGCGTCGACCAGCTGACGATGGCGGAGCTCAGTCGGGTCGACCTGGGCGCCGGCCAGTCGTTCGTGTCGCTGTCCGAAGCGCTCAGCGCATTCCCCGAGGCCCGATTCAACATTGATGTGAAGGTGGCGGGAGCGGTGGAGCCCACCGCGGGGGCGATCCGGGATGCCCGCGCGAGCGCCCGGGTGCTGATCACGTCATTTTCCGAGTCCCGTCGCCGGAGCGTCGTGGGGCTTCTCCCCGGCGTGGCGACATCCGCGTCACCCTCCGTGCTGATCAAGGCCCTGCTGTCTTCCCGGATCGGCCTCACCTGGTCCGCCCGGCGGGTGTTGCGGGGGTTCGCAGCGGTCCAGGTCCCCGAGCGCTACGGCCGCGTGCGGGTGGTCACGCCGCGCTTCATCCGAGTCATGCACGCCGCCGATGTCGAGGTGCACGTCTGGACCGTGAACGATCCCGCCGCAATGAGCCGGCTGCTCGATCTGGGCGTGGACGGCATCGTCACCGACCGGTGTGACCTGGCGGTCGCCGTCATCGCCGCCCGAGCCTGAGAAATGACCGTGAGAACGCGCATAACGGAAAGATAACGTTCAGCTTCATGGTTTATACCTGAGAGTGCATCGAGAGGAGAAACACGATGGCGGATCGCAGTTTGCGTGGTATGAGGTTGGGCGCCCAAAGTCTTCAGAGCGAAGAGGGTGTCACGTTTTCACCCCGAATCAGTCACACGTACCGGTGTGCAACGTGCGATCGCGAGACGGTGATGGTTTTTTCGGCCGACGCAGAGGCTCCCGACGAGTGGGAGTGCCGGTTCTGCTCGCAGACGGCGACCCGGCTGGTGGATTCCAAGCCTGTTGTCGTCGACCACTCTGATGAGAAGGTCGCTCGTACCCACTGGGACATGCTCCTGGAACGGCGCACCCGTCCCGAACTCGAAGAACTCCTCGAGGAACGACTCACGGTTCTTCGTGAGCGCCGTGGCTCGCACAAGATCGGTGCCTAAGGCACGGTAGTCATCTGACGCTTGCTCCCAACAGACCGTCCGCGAGCGGGTGAGGGACGGCTCGTCACCACTCCCCCGAAGCACATCATCAGGCCGATAAGGCCGAGTCCGGTGACGAACCATTCGATCTGGCGTCCGAACGCCATGGCCGGCGTGATGGTGTCGCTGAGCGGCACGGTCTGCACCATCGACCCTGGCTGCCAGGTCGGAATGCTGTCGATCGTCTGCCCGTCCGGGGCGATGATGGCACTGGACCCGACCGTGGAAATGTTCACGACCGTCCGGCCGGCCTCGATCGCCCGGAGCCGGGCGATCGCCAGTTGCTGAACGCTTTCATCGGTGCGGCCGAAGTCGGCGTTGTTCGTCTGCGCCAGGATGATCTGGGCATCCTGGTCGATCATCTCGTGCACAAGCTGGTCGTCCGCGATGTCGAAGCAGATCGCGATGCCGGCCTGAAGGCCGTCGATATCGAACACGTTGCTCTGGGTGCCGATGCCGTAGTCGCGAGAGACCAGGTCGATCAGTTCCGGGGCGAACGGGCGCCAGAAGTCCCGATCCGGCATGTACTCGGCGAAGGGCACCGGGTGCACCTTGTCATAGACTGCGACGGCGCCTTCGCCGGCCTTCCAGAGCAGGGAACTGTTGTAGTAGGTACCGTCATCGCGGCGGGTGATGGTGCCGGTGATGAGCGGGGCGTCCATCTCCCGGCTGATGGCGTCGGCGACCCGGGCGGCGTCATCCGATCGGGTCGGATCGATGTCGCTGGCGTTCTCGGGCCAGACCACGAAGTCGACCTCCTCGCCGATCAACGGCAGGGTCTCCGAGACGTGGTCGTCCAGGATCTGGCCCGGCGAGAACCTCGCGAACAGTCCAGCGTCCGACGCGCCCTGGACCGCGGCAAGCCGGGTCGTCCCGGTCTCCACCGTGGGCCAGGCCGGAATCGCGAGCAGGAGGGCAACCGCGCCGACGGCGATGCCCGAGCGGAAGCCCCGGCCCACCTCCGCCTCGCGCAGCAGCTGCACGCACAGCGCGCTGAGCCAGACGAGCAGGAAGCTCAGGCCCGACAGGCCGACCCAGGCGGCCAGGGAATTGAATGGGCTCTCCGACTGGGAGAGGGCCACCCGCCCCCAGGCGAAACCACCGTACGGCCACACGGCCGAGAGCGCTTCTCGCGCCGTCCAGATCCCCGCCACGACCACGGGGACCATGCCCAAACGGCCCAGCGGTGTCGGCCAGACCACGGGGCCGACGCGCAGGACGAAGGCGATCAGCGCCAGGCCGACTCCGAAGAACAGCGCCTGCAGGACGGCGAGGGCGAGCCACGGCACCGGTCCGAGGTAGAGAGTGAGCCAGGAAATGTGGATCAGCCAGAAGGACAGCCCCGCAACCATGCCGACCAGGAGGCCCGTCCATGGTCCGCGCCCGAGCAGGGCGACGAGCATCAGACCAACGGCGAGCGGAGCGAGGAACCACCAGTCACGATCGGGGAAGGCGGAGTCGAGAATGGCGCCGGCGCCCGCGGCCACGATGAGGGATGCCCACAGCGGCAAGCGCAATGAACGTTCGGTGCCCTCCATCACGTCACCAGCCTAAGCGACGGACGAGTAGGCCACGATGCCGCGGCGCACGGCGTCCATCGCCTGGCGGGCGGTGCGGCCGACCGGGTCGTCGGCGACGACCGAGAGCTGGTCGAGCAGATCGATGGTCTGTTTGGTCCAGCGCACGAAGTCCCCGGCCGCCATCTCCGCCTCGGCGAGGACGTCGGTCAGGGCACCGCCCCGAGCCCATTTCCACATGGCCAGGCTGAGGCCGAGTGCCAGGGGGTTGCTGCCGGGCAGCTTGTTGTCGCGTTCGAGATCGTCCAGGCGGCTCCACAGCTCGTGAGTGCGGTCCAGGGCCGGCATGAAGGTTCCCCTGGGGAGATAGCGCTCATTGATCAGGCCCTCCTCGCGTCTTGGTTCGAACACCAGCGCGCAGGCCATCGCGGCCAGGCCGGCCGGGTCGAGCTCGGACCAGATACCCTGGCGCAGGGCCTCGGCGACGAGCAGGTCACGGTCCGCGTAGATGCGCCGCAGGATGCGCCCGCTCTCGCTGAGCCGCACGGCCCCAGCCTCGTCGTTCTCCAGGTAGCCGTAGCCGAGCAGCACATCGGTGACCCGGTCGAAGATCCTGGCGATGGCGCCGGTCCGCGATGAGATCTGCCGGCTGAGGACATCCGTTTCTCGCGTGAGTTTCCACCACCGTTCGGCCCAGCGGGCGTGCTGTTCGCGCTCGGGGCAGTTGTGGCAGGAATGCGCCTTCAGGCGCTTGCGCAGGCTCTGGAGCTCGCGCTGGCGGCGTTCGCGTTCCCCGCGCGACGCATGCTCGACCCCGTCGCCCCCGCGCTCCAGCGCGGTCAGGCTGCGGCGAAGGGACGAGTAGTCCGCGAAATCGCCGAGGTGGCAGGTCATCGACGTGGCGAAGCCGGCGAGGGACTCCTCCTGCTGCCGCACCTTGCGGGCCAGGTCGACGACCGCCCGGTCGGCCTGGAACTGGGCGAAGGAGGATTCGAGCACCTCGCGGGTGCGCTCCCGCCCGAACTGGTCGATCAGGTTGACGGCCATGTTGTAGGTCGGTTTGAAGCTGGAGTTGAGCGGATATGTGCGCCGGGAGGCGAGCGAGGCGACCGCCTGCGGGTCGAGCCCCTGCGCCCACTGGATCACGGAATGCCCCTCGACGTCGATTCCCCGGCGGCCGGCCCGTCCGGTGAGCTGCGTGTACTCCCCCGGCGTGATCGGCACCCTCGCCTCGCCGTTGAACTTCTCGAGTTTGTCGAGCACGACGGTCCTGGCCGGCATGTTGATGCCGAGGGCCAGGGTCTCTGTGGCGAACACGGCCTTCACGAGCTTCTTCTGGAACAGCTCCTCGACGACCTCCTTGAAGGCGGGCAGGAGGCCGGCGTGGTGCGCCGCGACGCCCCGTTCGAGGCCGTCGAGCCACTCGAAATAGCCGAGGACGCCGAGGTCCTCGTCGAGCAGGGTGCGACAGCGTTCGTCGACGATCCGGCGAATCTCCTCACGCTCGCGGGCGTCGGTAAGGCGTACACCCGCGCGCAGGACCTGGCGCACGGCCTGGTCGCAGCCGACCCGGCTGAAGATGAAGAAGATGGCGGGAAGCAGGTGCTTGCCGTCGAGCATCCGCACGATTTCCGAGCGGTCCATCCTCCCCGCGTCTGCCTGTGCCCGGTCGAGGTAACTCCCCCGGTCCGAGCCGCGCCGCCGGGACGAGGAGCGATCGCCGAGTGACCGCTGGCCCGACCGTGCCAGCTGCACGAGTTCCGGGTTGACCCTGTGGTCCTGGCCGAGTCCCGAGCTGTCGAAAAGGTCGATCATCTTGCTCTTGACCAGCACGTGCTGCTCGAGTGGGACCGGACGCTCCTCCGAGACGATGACATCCGTTCCGCCGCGCACGGCCTGCAGCCAGTCGCCGAATTCCTCGGCGTTGGAGACGGTCGCGCTCAGCGCGATCATCCGCACACTCTGCGGGAGGTGGATGATGACCTCCTCCCAGACGGCGCCGCGGAATCGGTCGGCGAGGTAGTGCACCTCGTCCATGATGACGAAGGCGAGGTTGGTGAGCAGGTCCGAGTCGGCGTAGAGCATATTGCGCAGCACCTCGGTGGTCATCACCACGATCCGGGCCTGCGCGTTGACGTTCGTGTCTCCGGTGAGCAGGCCCACGGATTCGGGGCCGTACTCGGCGACGAGCTCCTGGAACTTCTGGTTACTGAGGGCCTTCATCGGGGCGGTGTAGAACACCTTCGCCCGGGGCTCTTGCATCGCCAGGAACACCGCGAACTCGGCCACGATCGTCTTGCCCGCACCGGTCGGTGCGGCGACGAGCACGCTGTTTCCCTCCTCGAGGGACGCGCAGGACGCGAGCTGGAACGGGTCGAGGTCAAAGCGCAGGCCGGACCGGAAGGCCTGCAGCCGCGGATGACTCGTCCGGGACCGGGAGGCCGCGTACTGCTCGGCCGGTGAGGGAATGGTTGTCATGCGGTGAGCCTAAAGTCCCAATTCCTGCTCGAAAGCCAACGTGCGCCGGGCGACGCGGCGGTCGTGCAGGTAGGCGATGCCGTAGGCGGCGAAATACAGCACCACCATCGGGATGGCGAGGAGGAACATCGACACGACATCGGCGGCCGGGGTGGCGATGGCGGTGAACAGCACGATGACCAGGATGGCCACGCGCCAGGACTTGATGATCGACTCCGCGGTGATCACGCCGGCCAGGTTGAGCAGCACGAGGAAGACGGGAAGTACGAACGCCACCCCGATGGCGATCATCAGCTTGAGCACGAAGTCGAGGTAGTTCTGCGCGTTGATGAACGCCGCATCCTCGGACGGCGCGAAGCTCGTCATCAGCCCGACCACATTCGGGAGCACATACCAGCCCGCGGCGCAGCCGGCCAAGAACAGCGGGACCGCCGAGAAGAAGAAACCGAAGGTGTACTGCTTCTCCTTGCGCGTCAGGCCGGGCACGAGGAAGGCGAAGATCTGGTACAGCCAGACCGGGCTGGAAACGATCAGGCCGACGTAGAAGGAGATTTTGAGCTTCAGGTCGAAGGCCGAGGTGATGTCGGGGTAGTTGATCTGGGCGTTCCGATGTTGCGCCTGGATGATCGCGTAGATCGGCTCGCGCAGGGCGTCCCAGACGTAGTCGGACAGGATCCAGCCAATGACCGCACCGACAAGGATGCCGGCGGCCGCCAGGAAGAGACGCTTGCGGAGTTCCAGCAGATGTTGCCCGAGCGACATCTTCCCTTCGCTGCCCGCACGCCGCGAGGTGCGCACGGCCAAGGGTTACGACTTCGTCGTGGGATCGGCCGATCCGGCGGCCTTCGACGTCTCGTCGCCGGACTTGCCGGCCTCGTCATCGACAGCGTCGCTTTTGATCTCGCTCTTGAAGATCTTCATCGACTGGCCGAGGCTGCGGGCCAGACCCGGCAGCTTGGGCGCGCCGAACAGGAGCAGAACGACGACGAGGATGATCAGGAAATGCCATCCGGTCAGGTTGTTAAGCATGAGGGTCAGTCCTCTGGTTCAGGGCGGTTTGTGTCATTAGTTTACTCCGCTGAACCAACCGATCCCGACGCAGCTGCCGGCGGCGTTCCGCGGCGGCGCGCTGGAGCTGGGCCGCGTCGGACAACTCCTGGTGGCTGCGGAAGATGGCCGGGGTGAACCTCACGGCGTCCGATTCGACGGGGCCGGGATCCAGGTCGACCATCCCGCCGAGGTCCTCGAGGGCGCGGAGGGTTCTCATCAGCTTCCGGAACAGCGTGAAACCGAACCAGGCCAGCATGCCGAGCAGGGCCAGACCGAGCCCGGTCCAGATGAGCACCCACGACCACCAGGGCATGGGCTAGGCCCGGCCGGTGGGCTCGTCGTAGCGGGCCGCGCCGGCCGCGGCCCACTCGGCGACGACCTGCCGCGCCTCGGCCGGTTCGACCACGGTGACGAGTCCGGCAAGGCCCCCGACGAGTCGTTTCAGGCCGTGATAGTGGGCAACGCGAAGCGTCGTCCGCACGCGATCGCCGCCAACGGGAGTCGTCGCCCGATCCGGCGCGTAGTCGGCCAGGAGGGCCAGGGCCGACGAAGGCAGTTCGATGACGACCGAGAGGTCCTCGTCCGAAGCCTGGAAGAGCGTGTCCGAGAGCACGAGGCCGGCGTCGTGCGAGCCGACCGGTTCCGTCGTTGCCCGCAGGTCGCTCATCCGGTCGAGCCGGAAGGTGCGGGGAGCCTGCCGGAGGTGGCACCAGCCGCGCAGGTACCAGTCGCTGTCCACGGACTCCAGGCGCAAGGGATCGACGAACCGGTGTTCGTTCTCGCCGCGGGCGTTGAGATAGTCGAATTCGACCTGGACGCCGTCCCGCCCGGACGCCTGGATCACCGTCATCGCGGCATCCGAATCGGGGCTCGACACCGCGAGCTGGGTCGGGGTGGCGGATGCGCCGCGGGTGAGCTTGGCCATGAGCGACGCGACGGCGTCCCGGTCGGCGTTCTCGGGCAGTGAGGAGAGGTACTGGAGCCCGGCGATGAGGGCGGCCGCCTCCCGTGCGGAGAAGCGGGGGGAATCGTCGATGGCGACGAGGTGGGTGAGCGCGATCCGGTCGTTGTCCTCGAACTCGTCCCAGTGGATGTCGAAGAGGTCCCCGTCGAGGTACTGGTGCGTCTCGCCGGGAATGCCGGACACCGCGATGAGCCGGACGGCGTCGCGCACGCGCTCCGGCGGAACACCGAAGTGCCCGGCGGCCTCGGTGACGGTGACGTTGTCGTGGTCCATCAGGTACGGGATGAGCGAGAGCAGGAAAGTGAGCTTGTCCGATGCCCCGAGGACCGGCGTGCGTGCGGTCATGCTGCGCTCCCCCGGGTCGTGCCGGTGTGCGCGTCGCGCACCCCGACGAGGCGTGTGCGGACGGCCTGGCGGAGCGCGAGCGGTGAGCGCACAAGCACCTCCGGACCGTAACCGGCCAGTTCGTCGGCGAGGATGTCGATATCCGTGTAATGCAGGGTCACGGCGTGCAGGGTCCCCGCGTCGGGGGTCACAGCGTCGGGGGTCACGTCGTCCGGGGCTGCCGTCGTCCCCCGGTCGGTCCCGCCGGTGTGGCGTTTGCTGAGTCGCACGGCGGCGTCGCTGCCGGGTTCGACCACCAGCTCGGCGACGTTGGCCTCCCAGAGGGCGTCGAGTTCGTCCAGCGCCTGCCGACCGGCGCCCTCCCCGTCGGGAATGAAGGTCTCACCGGGCACGGTCACGACGGGCCCGACGATGCGCGAGAGCAGGAAGGTGCGGGGGGCCCGAGCCTCCTGGTCGGTGCCGTAGAGGTGCCACCGTCCACCGTGCAGCACGATGGCGCGCGGGGCGACCCTTCGCCGACGCGGGGCACTCTCGCCCGGCTTGAGGTAGAGGAAGGCGACGACCTGGCCGTGATCCAGGGCCTTGCTGAGCGGCGCGAACGACG
The DNA here is from genome assembly GCF_004403225.1 of Cryobacterium sp. Sr8. Classification (NCBI taxonomy): domain Bacteria; kingdom Bacillati; phylum Actinomycetota; class Actinomycetes; order Micrococcales; family Microbacteriaceae; genus Cryobacterium; species Cryobacterium sp. Sr8. The sequence goes on from NZ_SOHO01000039.1 coordinate 19,558, forward strand.
CGTCGCGGGCGCGCAGGTGCGGGGCGTAGCCGAGCACGGGATCGCTCGAGTCCACACCGAGTGAATTGAGTTTTGTCAGCGCCCGCCGGGACTCGGCCGACAGGGAGCCCTCGCGCCAGACCGTGGCGGCGAGCTTGAGGAGCATCAACTCGTCCGGGGAGAACGACACGTCGGCGGGCAGGTTGTAGAGGCCCTTAGGGATCCGGTACCGCAGCAGATGGTTGTTGCCCGGGTCGTCCTGCGGCTCGACGGTCTCGAGCGGGATGCCCAGCTCGCGGATGTCGTCCTTGTCGCGTTCGAACTGGCGCTCGAGGTTGGCGTTGTCGCCGCCGCTCAGATAGCGCTGGCGGTAGCCCTGCACCGTGGACAGGATATCGGACTTGGTCAGGCCGATCTCGGTCGCGATGAGCGCCAGGACGAGGCTGAACAGTCGTTCCTCAACGGTGATGCGGGGAGTCTGCTCTGGGGTGGACGGCACGCTGCGATTCTAACCGTGTCACTCGCCCGCGCCACGCAAAACCGCAGTTGTGCCGCCTAAAACGAGCTTAGGAACGGCACAACTGCGGTTTTGCGGGTGGGACCGGGTTACTTGATGCCGAGGATGTCGACGACGAAGACGAGCGTCGATCCGGCCGGGATGGTGTCAGACGCCTGGTCGCCGTAGCCCTGGTCGGGCGGGATGACCGCGATGACCTGCGAGCCGACCGTTTGGCCGACAAGTGCCTTGGCGAACCCGGGAATGACGCCGCCCTGGGTCGTGGAGCCGTCGGCGGCAGCGAACTCGGCGGGTTCGCCGGTCTTCCAGCTGGAGTCGAAGACCTTCTTGGTGTCCCAGAGCACGCCCGTGTAGTGCACGGTGACCGGGTCGCCCTCCTTGACCTTCTTGCCGTCGCCCTTCTTCAGCACGTTGATCTCGAGCTTGGTCGGGGCCTTCGAGGCGGGAATGGTGATGCCGGGCGCGCCGTTGTCGGCGAGTACGACGGCGGGCATCCCTGCCTTGGCCGGCTGGGCGTCACCGTCGGCGCGGGTCTTGTAGGCCTTGACGACATCGAGGACGAAGACGAGAGTGTCGTTCTTCTTGACGCCGATCTGCTCGTTTCCGCCCTGGGGGCCGAAGGCGTCCTTGGGGGCGACGGCGAGCGTCAGGCGCGACCCCTCCTGGGCACACTTCAGGCCCTGGGAGAGACCCTTGATGGTCTTGTCGTTGAGCACGAAGCCGGCCAGCGTCGTTCCGTCGTACTTGCTTTCCTCGATGACCTTGCCGGTGGTGCCGTTGTAGACACTGAGGTCGATCTTGACCTTCTGGCCCGTGGCGAGTCCCTTGCCCTCGCCGGCGATGACCTCGCTGCGCTCGGTGGTCTTCGCCTTGAGTGGTGTCGGGAAGTCGACCTTGGGCTTCGAGCCGAACTTGCCGTCGACCTCGACCAGCTTGGAGGCCGCACCCTCCTTGACGGGCGCTTCACAGCCCGCTTCGTTCGTGCCGGGGGCGCACGCGGTCAGCGCGACAATCAGTAGTCCGGCGGTGGCAATCGATGCGAATGCTTTGCGCACAAGTCCTCTTCTCGGTATTGCGGGGGGCACGGCGGCATGGGCCGCTGCGCAGTGCTTGGGGCGATTGGTGGTTGCCGCTTGGGTTGAGGGCAAGGGCCCATCCTAACCGGCGTCGAGGTCGCGAGCCTTGGAAAGTGCTGCACCCGTGCCGGCAGCCCGCACGCGCTTGCGCAGGACCTTCGGGCTGACACTGCGTTCGCCCAGGGCCCCGGGGGTCCAGGCCTCGACGTCCGCGTCGGCGAAATCGGTCTTGGACGGGCGGCGCTTGAGCTCGGGCAGGACGGTGTCCGGCGCCAGTCGACGGGCCGTGATCAGGAAGCCGGTGTGGCCGATCATCCGGTGGTCGGGCCGCACGGCCAGGCCCTCGACATGCCAGCCCCTGATCATCGTCTCGTTGGAGTCCGGATTCGTGTACAGCCCGGAGCCGCGGATGGCTTCGGCCACCCTGGACAGCTGGGTCACGGTGGCGACGTAGCAAAGCAGAACTCCGCCGGGCCTGAGGGCGTCCGAGACGGCGCCCAGGCATTCCCACGGGGCGAGCATGTCCAGCACGACCCGGTCGACGGACTGCGGCTCCACGGTGGTCGGCAGCGCCTCGGCGAGGTCGCCCAGGGTGATCGTCCAGTTCGCGGGGTCCGAGCCGAGGAAGGTGGCGATGTTGGCGCGGGCGACATCCGCGAACTCGCCTCGCCGTTCGAAGGATGCGAGCCGGCCGGCCGGCCCGATCGCCCGGAGCAGCCAGAGGGACAGCGCGCCGGATCCGACGCCGGCCTCGACCACGGTCGCGCCGGGGAAGATGTCCGCCTGGGCGAGGATCTGCGCGGCGTCCTTCGGATAGATGATGGCGGCGCCGCGCGGCATCGACATGACGAAGTCGCTCAGCAGCGGGCGCAGGGCCAGGTGCTCGACGCCGACGTTGTTGGTCACGACCGAGCCGTCCGGCAGGCCGATGATGTCGTCGTGCGACAGGATGCCGCGGTGGGTGTGGAAGACCTCGCCCGGAACCAGGGTGATCGTGTTCATCCTGCCCTTGGGCCCGGTCAGCTGAACTCGGTCCCCGGCCCGGAACGGTCCGCTGTTCTGGATGACCTGACTATCGTTCATGCGGTGGCTGCGCCCTCGTTGGTGGTGGTTCCGGTCTGCATCGGTATGTGGATTCGATCGAAGGCCCTCCGCCGTTCGCCGAAGAGTTCGGTGAGGCCGGCCACGGTGCGCCCGGCCAGGCTCGGCCAGAGCGTGTAGTGCACGCTTTCCGGCAGGTCGATCTGGTGCGGCACGCCGATGACGACGGCCCCGGCTGCGACGGCGGCCGTGACGCCCGGTATGGAGTCCTCGAAGGCGACACAGTGCTCGGGGTTCACCCCGAGGTAGGCGGCTGCGGCAAGGTAGGCCTCCGGGTGGGGCTTGCCGTGGGTGACCATGTCGCCGGCGATGATGGTGTCGAAGGCAGCGAAGTCGATGAGGTCCGCGACCTGGCGCGCCATCCGTTCCACCGACATCGTCACCAGCGCCATCGGAATGCCGGCGTCCTTCAACTCCGCGAGGAGCTCCCGCGCTCCCGGACGCCAGGGCACGCCGTGCTCGGTGAGCTGCGCCTGCACCCGGTCGGTCAGCCAGTACACGATCGCGTCGGCGTCCATGTCGACGCCGCGGTCCTGCAGGATGGCGGCCGAGGCCCAGAGCCCCGACCCGATGTTGAGCATGCAGTCGGCGTGCGTCCACTCCCCCCCGAAGGACGCGACCAGTTCCGTTTCGGCCACCATCCAATAGGGTTCGGTGTCGACGAGGGTTCCGTCCATGTCCCAGAGGACCGCTGCCGGGATGTGGGGAATTACGGGGATCAGGTTCACGGGGTTCAAGTGTAGAGGGCACTGACTATCCTTGAGTGAGGTTCTCCGAGTGGAGCATCCGTAATGATCGGGGTCTCACGCAGTGACAGACGGCAATGGGCTTCTCAGCGCTCGACTTCTGGTCGTGGCGTTCGAGGGCTGGAATGACGCGGGCGAGGCGGCCACCGGTGCCGTGCGCGCGCTGAAAGAGTTGCTCGACGTTGCCGAAATCGCCCAGGTCGATCCGGAGGTGTACTTCGACTACCAGTTCAATCGGCCGACCATCGCCACGAACGAAGACGGCCGACGCCTGATCGAATGGCCGAGCGCGATCATGTTCGGCCCGACAACCCCCGGGGCCGCCGGCGCCCCGCTCGCCGAGGACGCGCAGCTGCGGGTCAGCGGCACGAACGCGGGGAACATCTACCTGCTGCTGGGCACGGAGCCGTCCCGGAGCTGGAAGGGCTTCGCGGCGGAAATCCTCGACGCCGCCCTCGCCGCCGATGTGAGCGCCATCGTGTTTCTCGGGGCGATGCTCGCCGATGTCCCGCACACCCGGCCGATCTCGATCTTCGTGTCCAGCGACAACCCCGAGGTGCGGGCCGAGCTGGAGATCGAACGCAGCAACTACGAGGGCCCGGTCGGGATCCTGAGCGTTCTCGCGGAGGCCGCCGAGAAAGTCGGCATCCCGACGTTGTCGATCTGGGCGTCCGTCCCGCACTACGTGCACAACGCCCCCTCCCCCAAGGCGATGCTGGCCCTCATCGACAAGCTCGAGGAGATCATCGACGTCGTCATCCCCCGCGGGAACCTGGTCGCCGAGGCGGCCGAGTGGGAAAGCGGCATCGACGCGCTCGCCGCGGAGGACGAGGAGATGGCGGCGTACATCGCGCAGCTCGAGCAGGCCCGCGACACCGTGGACTCGCCGGAGGCCAGCGGCGAGGCGATCGCCCAGGAGTTCGAACGCTACCTGCGCAAACGCGGGGACGGCCAGGGCGGCTGGGCCGACGGCCGCCCTGGCCCGGACGCGCCGCGCGCGCCCTGACCCCCGACTTCCCCCCTCTTAGTCCCCGCGAAACCGCACTTGTGCGCGTTATTCGGGCGTCATAACGCGCACAACTGCGGTTTCGCGGGAGTTCAGAGGGCGACGCCGAGCAGCGCGTCGATCGCGCGCACGAGCAGCGCCGGGTCGTCCAGCGGATGCTCGGCCGCGGCGTCCACGACGGCGAGTGCCCTGGGCGTGTCCAGGTCGTCGGTCAGGGCTGCCCGCAGCCGGGCCACCACCGCGGCGGCGCTCCCCGGCGCCGACGCGGCCGGAGCTCCGAATGCGGCCTGCCAGCGCGAGAGGCGCCGTTCGGCGTCGCCCACCTGGGCGTCGGTCCACTCCCAGTCCGCGCGGTAGTGGTGGGCCAGGAGGGCCAGGCGGATGGCACGCGGGTCCACGCCCGCTCGGCGGAGGCTGGACACGAGCACGAGGTTGCCGAGCGATTTGCTCATCTTCTCGCCCTGGTAGGCGACCATTCCGGTGTGGCTGTATACCCCGGCGAGGGGGTGCCCGGAGAGCGCGGCCGCGTGGCCGGCGCTCATGTCGTGGTGCGGGAAAATGAGGTCGGAGCCGCCGCCCTGCACGGTGAAGTCCGTGCCGAGCTCCTTCAGCGCGATGACGGAACACTCGATGTGCCAGCCCGGCCGGCCCGCCCCGGCCTTCGACGGCCAGGCCGGTTCCCCGGCGCGGGCCGCGCGCCAGAGCAGCGGATCCAGCGGGTCGCGCTTGCCGGCACGGCCCGGGTCTCCCCCGCGCTCGGCGAATAACGCGAGCATCGTGGCCGGGTCGAGGTTGCTTTCCTCGCCCAGCTTCCAGGGTGCCTGCCGCTCGGCCTGCCGGATGTCGAAGTAGATGTCCGCCGCGGGTTCACCCGACGCACCCGGCAGGGCGTCGCTCGTGTCCACCGGATAGGCCAGGCCGGCGTCCCAGAGCTGGTCGACCGCGGCGGCGATTTCGTCGATGACCTCGGTGACGGCGACGTAGTCGTCGGGCGGGATGATGCCGAGCGCTTCCATGTCGGTTCGGAAGAGCTCCACCTGGGATTCGGCCAGTTCGCGCCAGTTGACGCCGGTGGCTGTGGCTCGCTCGAGGAGCGGGTCATCCACATCGGTGATGTTCTGCGCGTAATGCACGCGGTAGCCGGCATCCAGCCAGGCCCGCTGCAGCGTGTCGAAGGCGAGGTACGTGGCGGCGTGGCCGATGTGCGTCGCGTCGTACGGAGTGATCCCGCAGACGTAGAGCCGGGCGATATCCGTCGGCCGGGCCTTGACGACCTTTCCGGTGGCGGTGTCGTGCAGCCTCGGTGCGTCGGAGTGACCCGGGACGGAAGGGACGACGGGTCGTTTCCATGCACGCATGGTTCCCAGCCTAACTAGGCGCTGATCGTGTTCGTGGCCAGCAGCACGAACAGAGCGGAGCCGAGCAGGATGCGGTAGATCACGAACGGCAGGAAGCTGTGCCTGGAGATGTAGTTCATGAAGAAGGCGATGACGGCCAGTGCCACGCCGAATGCGACGACGGAGGCGACCAGGGTCTCCAGCGGGCCGAAGAGTTCCGGCGTGCAGTTGCCGGCGGACTCGACGCACGGCTTCGCGACCGACTTGTACATCTGGTAGAAGCCGCTGCCGAGAACGGCGGGGATGGCCAGCAGGAAGGCGTAGCGAGCGGCTGCAGCGCGCTCGTAACCCATGAAGAGCCCGGCGGTGATCGTGCCGCCGGAGCGCGACACGCCGGGGATGAGGGCCAGCGCCTGCGCGAATCCGTAGACCACGCCGTGGCCGACGGTGAGGTCGTTCAGGCGCCGTTTCTTCGCGCCCACATAGTCGGCGATGCCCAGCAGGATGCCGAAGACGATCAGCACGGTGGCGGTGATCCACAGGTTCCGCAGCGAGGTCTCGATCTGGTCCTGGAAGAGCAGCCCGAGCACGATGATCGGCAGCGAACCGAGGATGATCAGCCAGCCCATGCGGGCGTCCGGGTCGCTGCGCGGCACCTTTCCGACGAGCGACTGGCCCCACTGCCCGATGATGCGCACGATGTCGCGCCAGAAGAACAGCACGACAGCGGCCTCGGTGCCGATCTGGGTGATCGCCGTGAAGCGTGCGCCCGGGTCGGCGCCGGTGCCCAGGAACTCGCCGACGATGCGGATGTGGGCGCTGGATGACACCGGGAGGAACTCGGTGAGACCCTGCACGAGTCCCAGGATGACGGCGTTGAGGAAGTCCACGTTGCTGGTGCTCCGGTTGCTAGTAGGTCGACAGCAGGTCGGTCAAAACCCGCCTGCCAAACACTAATGCGTCCAGCGGCACCCGTTCGTCAACCCCGTGGAACATCGCCGGGAAGTCCAGCTCCGGCGGCAGCTTCAGCGGGGCGAACCCGTAACCCTTGATTCCGAGTTTGCTCAGCGCCTTGTTGTCGGTCCCCCCGGACAAAAGGTATGGCAGGACGGGTGCCCCGGGGTCGTGCTGTCCCAGCGTGGCGACGACCGCGTCGACGAGGGGTCCGCTGAACTCGGTTTCGAGGCCGATGTCCCGGTGGATGATGACGATCTCGATGTCGGGGCCGACCAGCTCGGCCACCTCGGCGAGCACCGCATCCTCTTCGCCGGGCAGCGAGCGGATGTCGATGAAGGCCTCGGCCAGGTCGGGGATCACGTTGTGCTTGTAGCCGGCCCGCAGCAGCGTGGGGTTTGTCGTGGTGCGCAGGCTCGCCTGGATGAACCCGGAGGCGGTTCCCGTGGCGAGGGCCAGTTCGTCCGGGCCGACCCTTTGCGGGTCGACGTCGAGGATGCGGGCGAGTTCCCCGAGGAGCTGGGTGGTCGTGTCCGTGAGCCGGATCGGCCATTCGCGCCTGCCGACCTTCGCCACCGCCTCGGCCAGGCGGGTGATCGCGTTGTCATGGATGAGGCGCGAGCCGTGCGCGGCCTGGCCGCGTGCGACCAGCTTGATCCAGATCAGGGCCTTCTCGCCCGTCTGCAGCAGGTAGGCCCGCTTGCCGCCGAGGGTGATCGAGTAGCCGCCGACCTCGCTGATCGCCTCGGTGGCGCCGGCGAAGAGTTCCGGGTGCGTGTCGACCAGGTAGTGCGAGCCGAACACTCCCCCGGCCTCCTCGTCGGCGAAGAACGCGACGACGAGGTCCCGGGCGGGTTCCTTGCCGGCGCCGAGGATGTCCTGGAGCGACGCCAGCATCATGGCGTCCATGTTCTTCATGTCGACGGCCCCGCGTCCCCAGAGAAGTCCGTCCTTGATCACGCCCCCGAACGGATCCACGCTCCAGTTCGCCGGATCGGCCGGGACCACGTCGAGGTGGCCGTGCACCACCAGGGCCCCCTTGCTGCTGTCGCGGCCCTTGACCCTGGCCACGACGCTCGTGCGGCCGGGCGCCGAATCGAACACCTGCGGTTCCAGCCCGAGGCCCAGCAGCCGGGCTTCGACGTATTCGGCGGCATCCGTCTCGCCGTTCGAGCGCCCCTCCCCGTAGTTCGTGGTGTCGAGACGGATGAGATCGCGTGCGATCTCCGCCGTCAGATCCAGTCGGTTGTCGGCCACGGTGCTATCAACTGAGGGTGCCATGGCCCTCACGCTACCGGCATCCGATGGGTGCCGGGTGAATCAGGAGGGGTGGGAATCCGTGCTAAGTTATTCCTCGGCAGTCGATGCGAATCAGCTGCCGAAACACCTGCCCGGGTGGCGGAAATGGCAGACGCGCTAGCTTGAGGTGCTAGTGCCCGTAAGGGCGTGGGGGTTCAAGTCCCCCCTCGGGCACGGAGATTGACAGCACTGAGAAGTGCGGGCAATCAACGGGAACTGGTTGAGACAGTTCAGAGGGGCCGGATCGAGAGATCCGGCCCTTTTTCTATGCCCGTTGTGGCTGCCGTTCGCTCGCCGATGCTCTTGACACCCCGGTGTCTCCGGAGCAGTATGTGTGACACATCGGTGCCCTCTTTCGCGTGCAATGGGTGGGGCACATCGCGAAGAGGAGAGCCTTGTGCAGATTCCGGCCCCATTCGATTACGCTCGCGCCACCACCGTCAACGACGCCCTGGCGCTTCTGGAGCGCCATCCCGACTCACGGGTGGTCGCCGGCGGACACAGCCTGTTGCCGATGATGAAACTCCGGCTGGCTCGGCCCGAATGGCTCATCGACATCAACGACCTGTACGAGCTCGACTTCATCCTGCGCGAGGGCGACTATCTGCGCGTCGGGGCGATGACCCGGCACACGACGCTGCTGGAGTCCCCCGAGATCGCCCGCCTTTTCCCGATCATCACGGACGCCGAGCGGGTGATCGCGGATCCCATAGTGCGCAACCGCGGCACCATCGGAGGTTCGCTGTGCCAGGCCGATCCGGCCGAGGACCTGTCTACCTGCTGCGTTGTCCTGCGCGCCGAGGCGGTCATCCGCGGCCCGGGCGGGGAGCGCACGGTCTCGATGAGCGAGTTCCACCGGGGGCCGTACGAGACGGCCGTCGCCCAGAACGAGATCCTCGTCGAGGTTCGCTTTCCGATCCTCCCGCGCTCCGGAAGCGCCTACGAAAAGGTCGAACGCCGGGTCGGCGACTGGGCCGTCGTTGCGGCCGGCGCCGCTGTCTCACTCGCTGAGGACGGTACGATCGACGACGTCGCCATCGGGCTCACGGCGGCCGGTATCGACCGGACCATCACGGAGGCCGAAGCCGTGCTGCACGGCAAGAAGCCGACCGAGGGTCTGTTCATCGAGGCCGGTCGGATTGCGGCCGCGGCATCCGACCCGATCGCCGACCAGCGCGGCCCGGTCGACTACAAGCGGCACCTCGCAGACGAACTCACGCGACGGGTGCTGCGGCACGCCTGCGCGCGCGCACTCGAAGTCCGGCACACGACAACCCAGGAAGGCTGAACCCATGCAGATCAGCATGACGGTGAACGGCGAAGACATCACCCGCGAGATCGAACCGAGGGTGCTGCTCGTACACTTCATTCGCGACGTCCTGCGTCTGACCGGCACACACTGGGGCTGCGATACCAGCAATTGCGGTACCTGCGTCGTGCTGATGGACGGCCTGCCGGTGAAATCCTGCACCGTGCTCGCGGCGATGGCCGACGGGCACGCGATCACCACCGTCGAGGGCCTCGCCACCGGGGCAAAGCTTGACCCGGTGCAGCAGGGATTCATGGAGGAACACGGCCTGCAGTGCGGTTTCTGCACACCGGGCATGATGCTCACCGCCCGGGCCCTGCTCGACCGGAATCCGCACCCCGACGACGGCGAGATCCGCGAGGCGATCTCGGGCCAGATGTGCCGGTGCACCGGATACGCCACCATCGTGCGCTCAGTGAAGTGGGCCGCCGAACACCCCGCAGCGCAGGAGACCACCGGAGAAGAGGTGACCGCATGACCATCATCGAAGAGCACCCCGCCAACCCGGCGGCCGGCGACGCCGACCGCCCGATCGGGTACGGCCGTCTCCAGCGCAAGGAAGACCCCCGGTTCGTCCGCGGCAAGGGCAACTACGTCGACGACATCGTGCTGCCCGGCATGCTGCACGGCGCGATCCTGCGCGCCCCCGTCGCGCACGCCCGCCTGGTCTCGATCGACACGAGCAAGGCCTTCGCCCACCCCGGCGTCAAGGCGGTCATCACCGGCCAGGACCTGCTGGGGCTGAAGCTCGCCTGGGCGCCCACCCTCTCCGCCGATGTGCAGGCCGTGCTCGTCACCGACAAGGTACGTTTCCAGGGCCAGGAGGTCGCCTTCGTCGTCGCCGACGACCGCTACTCCGCCCGCGACGCGCTCGAACTGATCGAGGTCGACTACGACGTGCTGCCGCCGGTCGTGGATGTCCGCAAGGCGCTCGACCCCGGCGCGCCCGTCATCCGCGACGAGATCGAGGGTCGGACCGACAACCACATCTTCGACTGGGAGGCGGGCGACAAGGCAGAGTGCGACGCCGTCTTCGCGTCGGCAGACATCGTCGTGTCGCAGGAGATGGTCTACCCGCGCGTGCACCCGGCGCCGATGGAAACCTGCGGTGCCGTCGCGGACTACGAGCCGATCGACGGCACGCTGACCCTCTACGAAACCTCGCAGGCTCCGCACGCCCACCGAACCCTGTTCGCGATCGTGGCCGGGATCCCGGAGCACAAGATCCGGATCGTCTCACCCGACATCGGCGGGGGGTTCGGCAACAAGGTCGGCATCTATCCGGGGTACATCCTCGCCGTCGTCGGGTCGATCGTGACGGGCAAACCGGTCAAGTGGATGGAGGACCGGTCGGAGAACCTGATGTCGACATCCTTCGCCCGCGATTACATCATGCAGGGCGAGATCGCGGCCACGAAAGACGGCAAGATCCTCGCGCTGCGAACGAACGTGCTCGCCGACCACGGGGCCTTCAACGCGACGGCACAGCCGACAAAGTACCCGGCCGGCTTCTTCCACATCTTCACCGGCAGCTACGACCTGCAGGCCGCGCACTGCAAGGTGACCGGCGTGTACACGAACAAGGCGCCCGGCGGCGTGGCCTACGCCTGTTCCTTCCGGGTCACCGAAGCGGTGTACCTGGTCGAACGGATGGTCGACATCCTCGCCCGGAAGCTGGAGATGGACCCCGCGGAACTCCGGCTGAAGAATCTGATCAAGCCCGAGCAATTCCCGTACAAGAACAAGACGGGCTGGGAGTACGACTCCGGCGATTACGCGACGGCGCTCCGCAAGTCGATGGACATGGCGGGCTACGACGAACTCAGGCGAGAGCAGAAGGAGAAGCGTGCGCGCGGCGAGCTGATGGGCATCGGCATCTCCTTCTTCACCGAGACGGTCGGCGCCGGACCGCGCAAGCACATGGACATCGTCGGCCTCGGAATGAACGACGGGGCCGAGCTGCGGGTGCATCCTACGGGCAAAGCCGTCGTCAGGATCTCCGTGCAGAGCCAGGGCCAGGGCCATGAGACGACGTTCGCCCAGATCGTGGCTGAGGAGCTCGGCATTCCGCCGGAAGACATCGACGTCGTGCACGGCGACACCGACCAGACGCCGTTCGGCCTGGGCACCTATGGCAGCCGGTCCACACCGGTCAGCGGCGCCGCCGTTGCCCTCGTCGCCCGCAAGGTCAGGGAGAAGGCGAAGTTCATCGCCGCCGCGATGCTCGAGACCCGGCCGGAGGACCTCGAGTGGGAGAAGGGCCGCTGGTTCGTCAAGGGCGACCCGAGCGCCGGGAAGACCATCGCCGAAATCTCCATGGGCGCCCACGGCACCGTCGCCCTGCCGGAGGGCATCGACGGCAACCTCGACGCCGAGGTCACCTACGACCCGCCCAACCTCACTTTCCCGTTCGGCGCGTACATCTGCGTCGTCGACGTCGACCCGGGAACCGGCCACGTCAAGGTGCGGCGCTTCATCGCCGTCGACGACTGCGGCACGCGGATCAACCCGATGATCATCGAAGGGCAGGTGCACGGCGGTCTGACCGACGGCGTGGGCATGGCGCTGATGCAGTTCATCGAGTTCGACGCGGAGGGCAACAACCTCGGCGGGACGTTCATGGACTACCTCATCCCCACGGCCCTGGAGGTGCCGAACTGGGAGACGGGATTCACCGTGACACCCTCGCCGCACCACCCGATCGGCGCGAAGGGCATCGGCGAGTCGGCCACCGTGGGTTCTCCACCCGCGATCGTCAACGCCGTCGTGGATGCGCTGGCGCCCTTCGGAATCCAGCACATGGACATGCCGTGCACCCCGGCCCGCGTCTGGGCCGCCATGCAGGGCCGTCCTCGGCCCCCGATCTAACATGGCGGGGCTGGGGGCAACCCTCACGGAGAGGGCGCAGGAGCTCGCCGGTCGCCGGGAGCCGTTTGTTCGCGCCACGGTGGTGCGAGCCCAGCATCCGACCAGCGCGCACGCCGGCGATACCGCCCTGATCCATGCGAGTGGGCAGATCGACGGGTTTGTCGGAGGCAACTGCGTGGAGGCGTCGGTGCGGGAGTACGGCCTGATGACCCTGTCCACCCAGGAGCCGATCCTCCTGCGGGTCGTTCCCGGCGAGCCGTCGCAGCTGCGAGAGGAAGGCGCGGTCGAAGTCTCCAACCCGTGCCTGAGCGGGGGCGCGATCGAGATCTTTCTCGAGCCATGGATCCCGGCGCCCCGGGTGCTGGTGGTCGGATCGACACCCGTCGCTGCGGCCCTGGCCCAGCTGGGGGCCGGGGTGGGCCTGCACATGGAGCTCGCAGACGGGGGTTCGGCGGAACCGCGCCCCGACGACGCGGCCCTCATCGTCGCCTCGCACGGCCGGGACGAAGAACCCGCCCTGACGGCTGCCCTCCGCGCCGGCGTCCCCTATGTGGCACTCGTGGCCAGCGCGACCCGCGGCGCCGCCGTGCTCGCCTCCCTCGACGTCGACGAGGAGCAGCGTTCCCGGGTGTACAGCCCGGCCGGTCTGCGTCTCGGTGCCCGCACGCCGGGCGAGATCGCGCTCTCGATCCTCGCCCAGCTGATTTCCGAACGCGCCCAGGACCGGCCGCCGGAGACCGCACCCTCGGTCGCGGTCAGTGCGGCGATCGACCCCGTCTGCGGGATGACCGTGGTCGCGGTGGAGGCGAGCCTGCACGCCGACTGCGCCGGCGAAACGGTCTACTTCTGCTCGGAGGGCTGTCGCAGGGCATTCCTGGCCGATCCGGAGCGGTATGCCGTCGCCCCCTGATGTCCGCACCGCCGGACTCGTCCTGGCCGCCGGGGCGTCGCTCCGGTTCGGCCGGCCGAAGCAGCTGCTCCCCTACCGCGGCGGGGTCATCCTCGACGCCGTCCTCGCCACGGCACGGGCGAGCGGTCTCGACCAGATCGTGCTGGCCCTCGGCGGGGCGGGCGACGCCGTCCGGCACACGGTTGACACCCGGGGCTGCGATCTCGTCGACAACCCCGACTACCCGGCCGGATGCTCCTCCTCGATCGCCGCGGCCATTCCGGCCCTGCACCCCGACACCGGCGTCCTGGTGCTGCTGCTCGGGGATCAGCCGGAGGTGCGCCCGGAGACGGTGCGGCACCTGCTGGAGGGACGCGGCCGGTCCCCCATCGCGGTCTGCCGCTACGACGACGGCATCGGGCATCCGTTCGCCTTCGACCGCACCATCCTGCCGGGCCTCGCCGCCCTGCACGGGGACAAGGCGGTCTGGAAGCTCCTCGAGCAGCGTGCGGACGATGTCACCGAAGTCCGGATACGCGGACCGATTCCCCTGGACATCGACACCGAAGCCGACTACGAGCGTGCGCTCGCCGACGTGCAGGAGCTCGGATGAGTCGCCCGGCGCGCCCGGGCGTGGATGAGGCGATGCAGCGTCTGGTCCCCGACGTCGCCACCCTGCTGGATTCCCTGAACGCCGAGGACTACCTGGCCGACGTCGGCCTCGCGACCGCGCTGTTCCTCGCGGTGCGGTTGCCGCAGCCCATCCTGCTCGAGGGCGAGCCGGGCGTGGGAAAGACGGAGGCGGCCAAGGCCCTGGCCCGAGTGCTGGACACTCCGCTGTACCGCCTGCAATGCTACGAGGGCATCGACGCGGGCGAGGCGCTCTACGAATGGAACTACCCCCGCCAGCTGCTGGGGATCCGGCTGGCCGAGGCCCGGAACGTCGACATCGACGAAACCGACCTGTTCGGATCGAACTACCTGCTGCGCCGCCCCCTGCTGCAGGCGATCGAGCACCCCGGGCCGCGCCCTGCCGTCCTGCTGCTCGACGAGATCGACCGCGCCGACGCCGAGTTCGAGGCGTTCACCTTCGAGCTGCTAGCCGAGGCCGCGGTCACGATCCCCGAACTCGGCACGGTGCAGGCCTCCCATCCGCCCATCGTCATCCTCACCTCCAACCGCACCCGGGACCTGCACGACGCCCTCACCCGCCGGTGCCTGTACCACTGGATCGACTACCCCGGCCCCGAACGGATCGCCGAGATCGTTCGTCGCCGAGTGCCGCGGAGCGCCGAGCGGATCGCGATCGACGCCGCGTCGGCCATCACCCGGCTGCGCACCCTGGACATGGTCAAACCCCCCGGCATAGCCGAGGCCATCGACTGGGTGTCCGCGCTCACCGTGCTCGGCGTGGACCGGCTCGACGCCCGCACCGTCGACCAGACCTGGGGATCAGTCCTCAAGAACCGCGACGACCTCGACCTCGCCGGCAGCCGCGGGTCGGCCTGGGTCGTCGGAGGCGACCATGGCTGAGCCCGGACGCTCGATCACCCCGACGAGCGTGGAGGCGGCCGCGCTGGCAGTGGGTTTCATGACGGCGCTCCGCCGGGCCGGACTGCCCACCTCGCCCGACCGCGCGGCGCGGCTCGCCGACGCGTTCCGGCTCGTGCCCCCGGATGCCCGGGAGCGCCTCTACTGGACCAGCAGGGTCGTGCTCGTCTCCTCGAGTGAACAGGTGCCCGTGTTCGACGCGGTGTTCGACGCCGTGTTCGGCGGCTTCCTCGACCCGGCCGACAGCCGCGGTGACACCAACGCTCCCCCGGCGATCGGCTCAGAGCCGCGGACCCGCCCGGCGGCACCCGACAACCGGCCGACCGGCGCCGCGGAGACGGACGCGAGCCCGCGGCCGTCCGCGGCGCTGCCCGGGCCGGAGGGCCAGGCCGACCAGTCGGGTCCGGAACGGGAGGCCCTGCTGCTGGTGGCCTCCGCCGAGGAACGCCTGCACGAGACATCCTTCGCCGATCTCTCCCAGGACGAGATCGCCCAGATCCGACAGCTCGTGCGCCGGATCGTGTTGTCCACGCCCGAACGCCGCAGTCGGCGCACGCGTCGATCGGCGCGGGCCACCGAGCGCCTGGACCTTCGACGCACCGTGCGCGCCGCCGAACGTTCCGGGGGCGACTCCATCCGGCTCGTCTACTCACGCCGCCGCCCGCGCCTCCGCCGGCTGGTCCTGCTGTGCGACGTGTCCGGCTCGATGGAGCCGTACACGAGGGTCTTCCTGTCTCTGCTGCAGGGATCGGTCGCCGGCGCGCAGGCGGAGGCGTTCGTCTTCTCCACCCGGCTGACCAGGCTCACCCGCCAGCTGGCCACCCGCGACCCGGACCAGGCGCTCGCGCGCGCCGCCGGGAGTGCCTCGGACTGGGCGGGCGGCACCCGCCTCGCGGAAAGCATCCGCCGGTTCATCGACGAGCACGGCCGCCGCGGCCTCGCGCGGGGCGCGGTCGTCGTGGTCATCTCCGACGGCTGGGCACAGGATGCCCCGGAGCAGGTCGGCGCCCAGATGGCCCGCCTCCGGCGCCTCGCCCACCGCATCGTCTGGGTCAACCCGCGGAAGGTGGCCGCCGGCTACCAGCCGCTGGCGGGCGGCATGGCCGCCGCGATGCCGTACATCGACTCCTTCGTCAGCGGGCACAGCTTCGCGGCCCTGGCCGAGGTGGCCGCGGCGATCCGGAACGACCGCCCGGCGATGCCGGGCAGACGGCAACACACGACCAGCGACAACACCTGACAAGAAGAGGACACCATCATGGAACTAGAGAGCACTTTTTCCGTCGTCGCACCGATCGACGAGGTATGGGCGACAATCATGGACTTTGAACGGGTCGCCGGCTGTGTGCCGGGGGCTCAGATCCTGAACAAGCTGTCCGAGGACGCGTACCAGGTCGGCATGAAGGTCAAGCTGGGACCCGTGTCCATGCAGTACAAGGGCCTGCTGAACGTGCTCGAGCGCGACGTCGCAAACCACCGTGCCGTGTTCGAAGGGAAGGCGCAGGAGGCCCGCGGCCAGGGAACCGCCCAGGGAACCGGGAGCCTCGTGCTCGTCCAGGACGGAGACACCACGCGCGGCACCGTCACCGGGGACATTGCCCTGTCCGGCAAGGTCGCCGCGATGGGCAGGGGCGTCATCGGAAGCGTCACGGACCAGATGATGGCCCTGTTCGCCGAGAACCTTCAGGCCATGATTGCGGCGCCGGTGGGTGGGTCACCCGCCGCAGGCGCGTCGACACCGGCGACCGAAGAGCGTCCCGCAGCCGCCGGTGCGGCCCCCGGCGGCCCGGCGCGACCGAAGGCTGCACCGGCGCCGGACACGAGCCTGGACGCGTTCGCCTTCGCCAAGGGCATGATCACCGACCAGCTCAGCAGCCCGCCGAAGCTCCTCGGCCTGCTCGCCGCGGTCGCCTTCATCGCCTACCGGATCGGCCGACACGGGTCGCGAAAGTCCGGGCGATGATGATCGCGCTCCCCGGGTGCGACTCGGATGCGTGAGGTTCTCGGTCCCCTCGTCGCCGGGTGGAGGAAGGGCGGAACGGCCGGCCTCGCCACGGTCGTGCGAACGTTCGAGTCCGCGCCGCGGCCGGCGGGGGCGTCCATGCTCGTCACGCCCGACGGCGACGTCGTCGGCTCCGTCTCCGGCGGGTGCGTCGAGGGTGCGGTCTACGAGCTGGCCGGCCAGGTCGTCGCCGACGGCACACCCGTGCTCGTGCGCTACGGGATCAGCGACGACGACGCCTTCTCGGTCGGACTGACCTGCGGCGGCATCCTGGACGTATTCGTCGAACCGGTCTCCCGGAAGACGTTCGAAGAGCTGGACGCGGTTCGGGATGACATCGAGAACTCCCGGCCGGTCGGCGTCGCGACCGTCATCGACCACCCTGACAGCGGCTGGACCGGGCGCCATCTCGTGGTCCGGCCGCACGGGTTCGACGGCAGTGTGGGGTCTGAGCGAGCCGACCGCGCCATCAGCGAGGACGCCCAGGGGTTGCTGGCCGCCGGCCGGAACAGCGTCCTGATCTACGGGCCGGACGGGGAACGGCGGGGAGAGGGGATGCGGGTCTTCGTCAACAGTTTCGCGCCCCGCCCGCGGATGTTCGTCTTCGGGGCAATCGACTTCGCCGCCGCGCTCACCCGGCTGGCCGCGTTCCTCGGCTACCGGGTCACCGTCTGCGACGCTCGGGCCCTATTCGCGACACCGGCCAGGTTCCCGGACGCAGACGAGGTGATCGTGGCGTGGCCGCACCGGTACCTGGCGGAGCAACTCGCCGCCGGGCTGGTCGACGAACGGGCCGTGATCTGCGTGCTCACCCACGATCCAAAATTCGACGTGCCCCTGCTCCAGGTGGCCCTGGGCGCCCCGCAGGTCGCCTACATCGGGGCGATGGGATCCAGGCGCACCCACGACGACCGGCTGAGGCGCTTGCGCGAGGCCGGGGTCGGAGAGTCCGACCTGGCGCGCCTGCACAGCCCGATCGGACTCGACCTGGGCTCACGCACCCCCGAAGAGACCGCCGTGTCCATCGCTGCCGAGATCATCGCCCTGCACTGGGGCGGCGGCGGTGAGCCGCTCGGCCGGCTGGGCGACCGGATACACCACGACGACCTGGCCGAACCGGCCTCGCGCGCCGGGTCGACGCCGGGCGGCCTCTGAACGGGCGGAGCCTAGCGGGCCGCCGCGCGCGCCAGCGCCTCTTCGAACGCCACCCACGCGAGCATGGCGCACTTCACCCGGGCCGGGTAGCGGGAGACCCCGGCGAAGGCGGCGGCATCCCCGAGCTGCTCCTCGTCGGGCGCGGTGGTGCCGCGCGACCGCAGCATGTCACGGAACGCGCCAAGCAGCGCGGTGGCCTCGCCGGCCGGGAGACCTCGAACGGTGTCGCTCAGCACGGAAGCGGATGCCATCGAAATGGAGCACCCCGCACCGCGCCAGGCGAGGTCCTCAATCCGCTCGGTCCCCGGCCGAGCGTCGCCGGCGGAGGCCGCGCCGACGCTCACGCGGACGGTCACCTCGTCGCCGCAGGTCGTGTTGACCTGGTGGGACTCGGCGGTGCTGGGGCCGTCGGCCTCGCGCGCGACGAGGTCGGCGAACGGTTCGGCGGAGAAACCGTGCCTGGCCTTCGCATGGTCGAGGATGATCTGCTGGTAAAGCTGCTGCAGGTCGCTGGACGTCATCGGCTCACTCCAAAGAAGGGGGCGACCTCGCGCAGGGTGGCCAGGAAGTGGTCCACCTCATCGGTGGTCGTGTACAGGTAGGTGCTGGCCCTGGTCGACGCCGTCACGCCCAGGCGCCGGTGCAGGGGCTGGGCGCAGTGGTGGCCGATGCGGACCGCGATGCCGGCTTCGTCGAGGAACTGGCCGACATCGTGCGCGTGCACGCCGGCGACGTCAATGCTGGCCAGGCCGATGCGCTCGACCCCGACCGCGGGTCCGAGCACCCGCACACCCGGGATATCGGTGAGCCCGGTCAGGAGCCGCTGCCCGAGTTCCGCCTCCCTGGCCTCGATCCGGCTCATCCCGACGGCGGAGAGGTAGTCGACCGCGGCGGCCAGCGCGATCGCCTGCGAGACGCGTTGCGTGCCGGCCTCGAAGCGCTGGGGCGGCGCAAGGAACTCGGCTCCCCGCATGTCGACGGTGGTGATCATCGATCCGCCGGTGAGGAACGGGGGCATATCGGCCAGCAGCTCGGCACGGCCGAACAGGACGCCGATCCCGGTGGGACCGAGCATCTTGTGACCGGAGAACACCGCGAAGTCCACATCGAGTGCGGCGACGTCCACGGGCAGGTGCGGCACCGACTGGCAGGCGTCGATGAGAACGAGGGCCCCGACCGAACGGGCGAGGGCCACCAGATCGGCGACCGGGTTGACGACGCCCACCACGTTGGAGGCATGGGTGAAGGCGAGCAGGCGCGTGCGGGCCCCGATGATGGTCGCGGCGGCGTCGAGGTCGAGGGTGCCGTCATCCGTGACCGGGATGAACCGCAGCGTCGCACCCGTGCGCAGCGCCAGCTGCTGCCACGGGATGAGGTTCGCGTGGTGCTCCATCTCGGTGACGACGATCTCGTCGCCGGCACCGAACCGGAAGCGTGCGGCCGCCTCTCCCCCGAGCCCGAGGGATGCGTTCGAGAACGAGTAGGCGACGAGGTTGATGGCTTCCGTGGCGTTCGAGGTCCACACGACCTCGTCGGGCTGCGCCCCGATGAAGTCGGCAACGGTCGCCCTCGCCGCCTCGAAGGCTTCGGTCGCCGTGAACGCGAGCGTGTGGGCGCCACGGTGCACGGCGGAATTGTGCTGCTCGTAGAACTCCCGCTCGGCATCCAGCACGCTGGCCGGGTTCTGCGAGGTGGCACCCGAGTCGAGGTAGGTGAGGGGCCTGCCGTTGACCAGCTGCCCGAGGATGGGGAAGTCACGGCGGATTTCGCGGACCTCCTCGTCGGTCAGCGAACGAGGGGGTGCAGACTTCAACGCATCAACGGAGGACATCATGTTTCAGGATATTCCTTCACTCCGGGTATCGCGCGGACGGTGAGGCGCGTGCGGCTCACCCTTGAGCCGGGGCCTCGTCGAGGATTCCGACGAAGCGGCTGCCGACGCCGTCGTACTCGCGCCGCCTGAGGCCCGCCGCCGGTGCGGGCAACTCGTCGTAGCCGTGGTCGTCGCAACTGACATAGGTGAAGTCCGGCCACCACTTCTTCGGCCGGGCGGCCTCCGTGAACCCGCAGACGTCGCAGCGCAACTCGACCCAGACCGGCTTCTTCCCGGTTCGGTTCGCCCGCGACTGGGCGAGCCAGGCCGGCGGGTTCGCCTCCATCTCGGCGACCTCCGCCTCGGAGAGCCGAGCGGGAATGCCGTGCCGGTGCGCCATTTCCAGCGGGATATCCAGCCGGAGGGCCGCTTCGCGTCTCGTAATCATCTGACTCAACGATAGACGCTGCGCTCGTCGCCGACCACCCGGAGCGGGCGGCAGGCTCGGCGCTCGCGCCGGGCGGCCAGCGCACGGGCCCTGACGGAACAGCTCCGAGGCGGGTACTCTGACCGGCAGGACACCCCCGGGCCGGAGCGCATCCGGTCGGCGCCGCGCCCCATGGACGTCAAGACACCGGACCGTTGAGATGAGAGGGTGAGGCGAGAGGGTCCAGATGAGCGAGCCAGTCGCCGGGCAGCCTTCCGCAGGGAAGGGCTCGGGTCCCACCGCCAACACGGTCATCCTGATCGTCGGCCTGTCGCTGGTGGCGGTGGCGACCATCGTCGGCCTGCTGTTCGCGTTGAACTTCCGTGGGGGGCCGGTCGACCAGGCGGAAGACCTCGCCGCCGGCCGGAGCGTCTCCGTGGAGATTCCGAATGCCGCGCTGATCCTGGGTGCCAGCGACGACGATGACGTTCACGTCACGATGCGCGGCACCTACCTGGGCGCGGCTCCCACCCTGGAGGCGAGCACGTCCGGCGGGGTGACCACCATCAGCGGCGGCTGCCCGCGCCAATGGTTCAACTTCTGTCAGCTCGAGGTCACCGTGACGCTGCCGGCCTCGCTGCCGCTGACCGCGGCGGGCGAGAACGGCGCGATCACGGCATCCGGGCTCACCGGCGAACTCAGCCTGCACACGACGAACGGGCGCATCGAAGCGACCGGCACGGAATCCAGGATCGACCTGCGCAGCACCAACGGGGCCATTCGCGTGCGGGAGGCGACCTCGGCGGAGGTCAGCGCAGGCACAACGAACGGCAGCGTCGACCTGGGCTTCCTCGAGCCGCCCGACGAGGTCGTCGCGAGAAGCACCAACGGATCGGTCACGGTGCGGGTTCCTGTGCGCGGCGTGCGCTACTCCATTACGGCCCGGACGACCAACGGGTCGACCAACACGAACTCCGTGCCGGGTGACCGCGATTCCGAGCACACGATCGTTGCGGAGACCACGAACGGGAGCGTGTCGGTCATCCCGAACTGACGGATCGTCCCGCGCCTCGGTGGGACAATGAGGCATGCGAGACACCGTTTCCCCGCTGGGGCTCCTGCTTGACGTCGATGGTCCGATCGCGAGCCCGGTCACCCGGTCGATCGCGACTCCGAGCATCCTGACCGACCTGATTCTGCTGGCCGGCGCCAATGTCCCGATCGCCTTCATCACCGGGCGTTCGGCCGCCTTCATCCGCGACGAGGTCGTCACGCCGCTGGTCGGAGCCGGCCTGCCGAGCGAATTCCGGATGTACGGCGTCTGTGAGAAGGGCGCCGTGTGGTTCCCCATTTCTGCGGCCGGGATGGGCGAGGTCGTGGTGGACGCTAGCGTCGCACTGCCCGAGGCCGCCGTCGCCGCACTGCGGCGGCTCGTTGCCGATTCATACGCCGACACCATGTTCTTCGATGAGACCAAACAGGCCATGGTCTCGGTGGAGCAGCGCACGGATGTCGCCCACGCGGCGTACCTGGCCGCCCAGGATTCGTTCAACGAGGCGGCGTTCGCGCTGCTCGCCTCGCGCGGGGTGGGGGTTCGGCTCGGAGACCGCGAGGCACCGGACGCCTCGGGGCAGATTCCCTTCCGAATCGACCCGACGATCATCTCGACGGATATCGAGTCGGTGCTCCTGGACAAGGACAACGCCGCCGAGCGAGCGCTCGCATTCTTCGCCGAGGGCGGTCCGCTCCCCCACCTGTGGCGTTCGGTCGGCGACTCCCGCAGCGACTACCTGATGGCGGATCACCTGCATGCCGCCGGGTACGACGTCTCGCATGTGGACGTGCGGCCGGCCGACGGTATCCCCGACCGGCCCTACCCCGTCATCGTCATGGGCGAGCAGATCCATGACGAGGCCGGCGCCAGTTTCCTCGACTACTGGGTCGACAAACTCGGGCTCCGGGCGGGCTGATCCGCCGGTCAGTCCTCGACGAAGCGGATGCCGTTCTGAAGTCGGCTCCGCAGCTCGAAGACCTTCTCGAAGCTCCCCCGCTCCATCCCGGGAAGCCCCTCACGCAGGAGGCCGACCAGACGTGACCGGGGAACCGTGACCACGCTCGGGCGCCGGCCGCGCCTCGGCACGGCCAGCGGTTCGGCGACGCCGCCATCGGGCACCACGATGACGAGGGCCGTGAACTTCACCTTGAGGGAGCGCGCCAGCGTGCGGGCACCGTCCTCGAGGTCCTGGATCGGGGATTCCCCCGGCGCGATGGCGTCGCCGATGAGCTCGCCGCGCCTGAGCTGCACCGGTGCGCCCCAGTCCTCCGACAGGATGGCGAACAGGCCGGCCGGGCCCAGGACGACGTGGTCGAGCTTTAGCCCCTGATCCCCCGGGTCGACGTCGTGCCAGGCCGTGAAGCCGATGCCGAGGCCGGAGACGAGCTGCGCGGTGGCTTCCTCGGCGATGGCCTTGGCCAGCCGGTGCCGGATCTCCCGGGGGGCCGTTCGGACCAATCCCGGGTCGTACGGGTCGTCCACGGTCGTTCCCCGCCCTGCCCATTCGCGAATGAGGGAGAGGAAAAGCTGCCTGGACTGCCCGCCGGGGTGTCCGTACATCCGCGCGCGCACGCCGCCGGTCTGTGACGGGCGGCTCTGCGCGGCCGGTGCGGCGTAGAACGAAGAGGCAGGCGACGGCTCGCCCTCCGAATACCGGTGTCGGTCGTAGTCGGCCCGGCTCTGCGGATTACCGACCCGTTCCCAGGCGATCTGCACGGCATGGAATCGTTCCGCGCTGCCGCCCACATCGGGGTGGGTGTGTCGCAGCAGCCGGCGATACGCCCGCCGCAGTTCGTCCTGGCTGGCGGTGGGGCTGACCCCGAGAATCTCGTACGGTGTGGCCGCGGCCGGGCTATCAGGCATCCTGGGCGGTCTCTTTCGGAAATGGTGGCGAGCGAAGTATGTCCTTACGATACCCATCCAGGCTGACATCCGGCCCGGCGGAGCCCTAGGCTCGGCGGAATGATCGACTTCATTCTTCGCCGGTTCGACCACGGGGAGCTGACCATGCTCGTGCGGCAGTACGGTCGCATGCTGCCGGATGGTCAGGGCCGCGCGTTCGTGCTCGTGCACGGCATCGGGGCATCGTCGCGGTACTTCGCCAGGCTGTCCCGGAGGCTCGCGCCGCACGGCATCGTGTATGCGGTCGATCTGCCGGGGTTCGGAGCGTCGCCGTCACCGTCCGCCCCCCTGGACATTCCCGACTTCGCCGCGCTGCTGCGGGCCTTCGCGGAGGCCTGGGGCATCATTGATCCCGTGCTCGTCGGACATTCAATGGGAACGCAGGTGGTCGCTGAGGCCACGCTGCAGGATCCATCGCTCTCCTCCAGCCTCGTGCTCATCGCGCCCGTCGTCGACCCGGCGGCGCCCACGGGGTTGGGGCAGGCCCTGCGCCTGGTCCGGGACGTATTCACCGAGCCGCCGTCGGCGAACTGGATCGTTGCCGTGGATTATCTGCGCTGCGGACCTCGACGGTATTTCTCTGCGCTGCCGGCGATGCTGTCGTACCGGTTGGAGGAGCGCGTTCGCCTCCTGACGGCGCCCACGCTCGTCATTCGCGGCTCGCAGGACCCGGTCACGCCCGCGGACTGGGCGGCTCGGCTGGTCGCCGCGATTCCCGGCGCGCGCAGGCTCGACGTGCCGGGCGCCTCCCATGTCGTGCAGTATGCGGCCCCCCAGGCGGTGGCGGCGGCCATCGTCTCGCACGCGCGGATCGGGGTTCCCGGAACCGCGTCGGAGCCGGAGCAGTGAACATCCTGGCCAAGGCGGCGTTCTGGGCGCTCGACTACGCCTACATCGGCATCCGGCAGCTGGATGCCGGCCGGTCGCGGGCCACCCTCGCACGGTACCGCTCCGGCGATTCCGCCCCGATCGTGCTGCTTCCCGGCATCTATGAGGCGTGGCAGTTCCTGCGCCCGGTGGCGGACGCGCTGCACGAGGGCGGCCACCCCGTGCACGCGATCCAGGCACTGGGGCGCAACCGGCGGCCGGTTGCGGACGCCGCACGGATCGCCGCGGAGTACCTCGCCAGGGAAGACCTGCACGGGGTGATTCTCGTCGCCCACAGCAAGGGCGGCCTGATCGGCAAGTATCTGATGATGTCCGCCGGAAGCCGGGATCGGATCGACCGGATGGTCGCGATCGCGACGCCGTTCTCCGGGTCGTCGCTGGCGAAATACACCGTGCTCCCCAGCCTGCGCGCACTGTCGCCGACCGACCCGATGGTGCGCCTGCTCGTCGATGAGCAGTTCGTAAACGCCCGGATCACGTCCGTCTACGGGGCGTTCGATCCACACATCCCTGACGGCTGCAGCCTGCCCGGGGCCACGAACGTCGCCCTGGCCGCGTCCGGCCACTTCCGCATCGTCGGCGACCGCGGGCTGATCTCGGCCGTCACCGCCGCGTGCGGCGACGACGGAACCGTAGGATCGCCTCATGAGTGAACTCCGAAACGGACCCGGGGGTCTCCCCGGACCCGTCAAGATCCACCACTCGACGACGCGTTTCGCGGCCATGCTCCTCGTCGGCATCGCAGCGGGCCTCATCACGGGAATGCGCGGCGAATGGGTACCGGCCGTCATCGTGGGGTGGGCGTCCGCCTGCGTCACTTACCTTCTCTGGGTCTGGTTCACGGTGTGGCGGATGGATGCGTCGACGACGGCCAGCCACGCGACACGCGAGGACCCGGGGCGCGCGATTTCCGACCTGCTCGTGGTGATCGCCAGCCTCGCCAGTCTCGGTGCACCCGTGTCACTGCTGATCGAGGCGCGGGCCTCGGAGCGGATCACCATTGCGATGCTCGCGGTCATGAGCGTGGCCCTGTCGTGGGCGCTGATCCACACTCTCTTCACCCTGCGGTACGCGTCCATGTACTACCACGGACCCGATGGGGGCGTGGATTTCAACCAGGCCCAAGCGCCGAACTACGGGGACTTCGCTTACCTCGCGTTCACCCTCGGGATGACGTTCCAGGTGTCGGACACGACCCTGCAGACACACGCGATACGCATGGCGGCGCTGCGCCACGCGCTCCTCTCGTACCTCTTCGGCACGATCATCCTGGCGACCCTGATCAATCTGGTCGCGGGACTCTAGCCGCCCGTCGACAGCAGGCGAGGTGTGGCCCTAGTTGCGGATGACCCGGGTCGGAATCCACAGCGCAATTGCGACCGCGAGGATTCCGGCGAAGAAGATCGGCGCCTGGAAGGCGGTGACCGCGAAGGCGAGCCCGAACAGCCAGAGACCGAGGACGAAGACGGCCATCGCGACGATGAAGGCGACGACATGCATGGGTGGTCCTTTCGATGCGGTGCCCGCCAGTCTCGCCGGGCCGATGATTTGAGCGTACCGGGTCAGGGGCCGTCGGGCCGAACCGAACGCGGCACAATGAGCCAAATCAAGAGGGTGAGCGCGAGGACGGCGGCGGCCGCGGCCAGCCCGGCCGCGCGCCCCAGCACGACATCGAAAATGAGCAGGGTCGTCCCCGTCAACACGATCGCCACCCCGGCCAGCGTGATGCGCACCAGGACGTTGCCGATCCTCACGACCTGGGCCATCGCGTGGCGCCGGAAGAGGATGCGGTGGAGACTGACCGGGCCGAGGCCGACGGCGGTCGTGATCGCCGCGACAGAGACCAGCGCCAGGTACACCGCGATCTGGTAGCCGTCGAGCTCCGTGAATCGCGGCTGGAAGGCGACGGCCAGCAGGAATCCGCTGAGGATTTGCGTGCCCGTTTGAGTGACGCGCAACTCCTGCAACAGCGAATCCCAGTTGCGGTCGAGACGCTCGTCGGACGTCTCCCTGCGGTCGTCGGCCTGCGCCGCCGGCTGTTCGCTCATCCGCGTGGGTCTCCGGACGCGCCGGCCACATGCTCGCTGCCCACCGGTTCGGTGAGTTCGGGCCCGTTGGCAGCGCCGGCCAGCGGGGCGACCTCATAGAAGCGCAGCCCGGCAGCCGGCGGTCGCGACGCCGCCACTGCGGCGTCGACCAGACTCTGGTCTCCTGCGGTGTGCGGGTCGAGCCACTGGTCCCACCACTCCTCCGGGAGCACAACCGGAGTGCGGTCGTGGATTTCGGCCAGGGCGCCCTGCGCGTCCGAGGTGAGGATCGTGGCGGTGAGGACCCAGCGCGCAGGGTCGTCGCCAGGCAGCGCGGGATTGCGCCACCAGGAATAGAGGCCCGCGAAGGCCAGGGGCAGGCCGTCGTCGGAGTGCACGAAATAGGGAGTCTTGACCTTGCCCGCCGTGTGCCACTCGTAGTAGCCCGCGGCGGGAATGAGGGCCCGCTTCGACGCCACCGAATTCTTGTACGAGGCTTTCTCCGCGGCTTCTTCCGCCCGGGCGTTGAAGGTGGGGTAGCCGGACGTGAGCTGCTTCGAGAACGACGGGACGAGTGACCAGCGGGCGGATTCGAGGCGGCGCACGACGGGGCCGTCTTTTACCGACTCGAGCACGATCGGTATCTGCTCCGTGGGTTTGACGTTCCACGAGGGTCCGGGGATACCTTCCCCCACGTGCTCGACGTCGAACATGGCGGCGAGGTCCTCCGCCGTATCGGTGATGACAAATCGACCACACATACTGACAGGCTATCGCGGGCCGGCGACAGTCGACGATGCCGGAGAGCGCCTGACCTGTGGCCCCTCGGAGCGCAGCGCGTGACACCCGCCCGCCTCCGGAGATCGAGTCCAATCTCGGCTAACGTCGATCGGATGATGAACGAACGATACGGCGCCGACGTGCTCTCCCCAGGCTGGCGCGACGTCGGTCGCACAGTGATCCCCTCCCGGGAAGCCGTCCGCGACCTGGTGGTCGAGGAGGCCACGACCGGGTTCTGCGGTGCCGTGATTCGCGTCGAGAAGAAGATCGTCACCCTCGAGGACCGGCACGGCAAACTCCGTCTGTTCCCCCTCGGCGCCGGGTTTCTGATCGACGGCAAGCCGGTGGTGCTGGTCGTCCCGGCGGCGAATGCGCCCGCGACCCGGGCCCGCACAGCGTCCGGCTCCATGGCGGTGAAGGACGCCCCCGCCCGCATTGCCCGGGCCAGTCGCATCTTCGTCGAAGGACGCCACGACGCCGAACTCGTCGAAAAGGTCTGGGGCGCCGACCTTCGCATCGAGGGCGTCGTCGTCGAATACATCGAAGGCGTAGACAATCTCGAAGAACTCCTGTCCGGGTTCCGTCCGGGCGCCGGCCGCCGGGTGGGCGTGCTCGTCGACCACCTCGTGCCCGGGTCCAAGGAGAGCCGCATCGCGGAGGCGGTGGCCAGGGGACCGCACGGCCGCAACGTTCTCGTGGTCGGGCATCCGTACGTTGACGTCTGGCAGTCGGTCAAACCCGAACGTCTCGGCCTGGCCGCCTGGCCCCAGGTGCCTCGCTCGGTCGAGTGGAAGCACGGCATCTGCGCGGCGCTCGGCTGGCCGCACGAGGACCAGGCCGACATCGCCCGCGCCTGGCAGCGCATTCTCGGCCGGGTGCGGTCCTTCGCCGATTTGGAACCCCAGTTGCTCGGACGAGTCGAGCAACTGATCGATTTCGTCACGGCCGAATAGGCCCCCGGCGGGACCGTCCGTCCGGCAATCATTACGGTTCGACATGGTTCTTTTGACCAATACGGCACTAACTCAGCATTGTGGGCTAGTGTTGTGTCAGTAGTTGTAGTGCTTGCACGTCTTAAAATCGCATCGATCTCGGTTGATGCGCGCTATTCCTTAAGGAAGCGGACGACGAATACCGCGACGAACGGGCCCGACAGTCGGGTTCGATCTAAACACTCCTGGAGGAGTTTCAAATGGCAACAGGTACCGTGAAATGGTTCAACGCTGAAAAGGGCTTCGGCTTCATCGCTCCCGACGACGGAAGCGCCGACGTGTTCGCGCACTACTCCGCGATCGCTTCGAACGGCTACAAGTCGCTCGACGAGAACCAGAAGGTCGAGTTCGAGGTAACCCAGGGCCCCAAGGGTCCCCAGGCCGAGAACATCCGCGCCCTCTAAATTGCGCAACTGCTCAATCTGAGCTTCGACAACGCCCCCACCTCGGTGGGGGCGTTGTCTCGTTAACGGCCGGCATGCGGTCGCCCGCCGCACTCGTTTTGAGCACGACCGCACGCCCAAGTCGTACCGAGCCTCCCGCCGAACCGTGAGTTCGGCACGTTCATTCCGGTGGGAAGGGTCCGAACTCACGGTTCGGCGAGCCGGAAGGGTGACGTGTTAGGAGGGCTGTTCCTCTGAACGTCCTTCGTCGCTCCGCGTGGCCTTCTGTCGGAGTTCGGCGCTGATGGCGGTGCCGATTATGGTTTCGGATTCGGTCACGTAGGTGTGGCCGGTCGGGGTTGTCCAGGTGAGGGTGCCGGTGCCGTCCTGGGCCTGGCTGACTTTCCAGCCGGCCTCGTGTTTGAGGGCGTGGCTGGCGGGGCAGAGGTGGGCGAGGTTGTTGTGGTCGGTTCGTCCGCCGAATGCCCAGTCGAGGCCGTGGTCGATGTCCGAGCGGCTGGCCGCCCGGCTGCACCCGGGGTGCCGGCAGGTTCCGTCCCGCACCTGAAGCATCGTGCGGAGCGAGGCGGGGNCACCGAGAGCACCGCGCCGGTCTCCGGGTGGGTGAGGATCCGCACCGCGCTCGGACACTTCGCCGCCAGCGCCCTGGCCGTGTCCGGATCGATCGGCCCGTACCCGTCGAGGTTGCCCGGCTCCTCGGTGACACCGAGGAGGGTGAGCATCGGGACGGTCACGATCAGGTTCGGCCGGAGCCCACTCATCGCGCCGTTCATGCCGGCCGCCCCGGCCGCTACCGTGCCGCCGGCCTCCGTGCAGCCGGCCTCCGTGCAGCCAGTCTCCGCGCAGCCGGTCTGCAGGAGCAGGTCCCGGAACACGTCCGCCCGCAGCTGGGTGAGCGTGCGCGGCTCGTCCGGCCCCTGCAGGGCGATCGCCCGGTCCGTCACCTGGCCGTACATGCCTAGAGCATCTCCGGCCGGCAGGTAGGCGCTCAGCCAGCCCATCCCGTCGCGGGCGGGGTCGAACCGCACGGCCCGGTCGGCCACGCTCCGCGCATGCCGGGCCGTGATCGACTCCGGATCGATCCGCTCCCGCAGCTTCCTGGTCTTCCTCTCGAACTGCGACGCGGTCAACCGGCCGGCCGACGGCAACGCCTCCTGCTCCAGCTGCCGGGCCGCCGCCTCCGGAAGTCCCGTGGTTTCGTTGACGAGGATGATCGCCTGCCGGTAGCCGATCCGCCCCGCGGCCAGGGCCGCCAGGGTGTCGGGCAGGTCGTGGACCAGGCTGCGGCTGCTCTCCAGCAGGCCCGAAGCGGTCGACTCTGGGATCCGCAACGCGCAGGCCAGCTCGGCCACCAGCGACCGGCGGGTCAACGCCGGACTGAACGCACTGCCGTCGAGCTCCCGCTCGCTGCAGACCCGCGCGGCGTCGATCGCGACCACCCGCGCCGCGGCCTGCACCGCCATCGCCCGGTCGATGGCGGTGACGTCGTCGATGAGTGCGCCGAGTTCCTCCAGGTGGACCGCTGTTGGTGTCAGCGGGCCCGGGCCAGCGCCCGGGTTAGGGCCGGCCGGGAGTGCCCGACCGGGTGGTCCTTTGATGGTTTCCATACGCCAACGGTACGGCGAACCACCGACATTCCTCCGGCCTAAAACCACCCCTGACCAGCCCTTGTGCACAATTTTCCGGCACGCCCGACCTGTGGAGGACAAGCGCAGGAATCAGGCGTTCCCGGGCCCACGCGCCCATTGTTCAGGGGTGACGCTCCTCAGGGTTCATCCTGCCCCGGTACGGAGTCGATCACGGAGGGACATCGCGTCGAACGGGGCCCGAACCTTCGCGTCATTGTCGAAGTAGACGTACACGTCGCGGCCAACTCCATCCGGGCAGGATGCCCCGCCGGACCAGCCGCGCACCCGGGCGGCCCAGTCGTCGAGCGCCGCATCGGTATAGCCCGAGGCGTAGAGCTCCTCGGCCCCGTGCAGCCGCACATAAACGAAGTCAGTCGTTACCTCGGTAAAGCGCGGCCAGTCCCCGGCCGCGTCGGCCACGACGAGGGCGACTCCATGGCGCCGCAGGATGTCGTAGCACCGCTCGTCGACGAACGTCGCCGAGCGCACTTCCAGCGCATGCCGAAGAGGCCGGTCCTCTCCCGGCAGGGTGAACGCCCTCCCGTCGAGCCGCTCGTCGTGCTCGCCGGCCAGGGCTGCGGCCCGGGCGGTGGCGTGCGGGAGCAGGGCCAGGAATTCGTCCAGTTCGGCGGCGTCAAAGGTGTGCCGGGCCGGCAGTTGCCAGAGCACAGGGCCCAGTTTCCTGCCGAGGGCCAGCGGCCCGGACGCGAAGAAGTTGGCGAGGGCCAGCCGCGCGTTCCGCAGGCGGAGCATGTGCGTGATGTATCTCGGGCCCTTCACCGAGAACACGAAGCCCGGCGGCGTCTCGTCCCGCCAGCGGAGGTAGCTCTCCGGCCGTTGCAGCGAATAGAACGACCCGTTGAGTTCGATGGTGTCGAGGTGCTCCGCCGCGAACTCGAGCTCCCGCCGCTGGGGCAGGTGCGGCGGGTAGAAGACCCCGCGCCAGGGCGCGTAGCGCCAGCCGGAGATGCCGATCCGGATCAGCGGCGCAGTCGTGGACACGCCACGACGCTAGCGAATCTGCGGGCCGTCCGTCACCTACTTGACGAGATCCTGCCAGCCGTCCCCGTCCACGTACTCGAAGATGAGGTTGGTCTCCGTGTGGGCGACGGCAGGATGCTCGGCGAGGTGTTCGAGGACGAAGTCGCGCAGGTGAGACGCGTCGGCGGCGGCCACGTGCAGAAGGTAGTCGTCCGCCCCGGCCGTGTGGAACATCCCGATCACGCCGGGCCAGTGCGGGGCCGCGTTGCGGAACTCGTCGATCTGCCCGCGGGCGTGCTTGGCCAGTCGCACGGAGATGAGCGCCTGGAGGGAGGCGCCGAGGGCCGCAAGGTCGATGTTGGCCCGGTAACCGCGGATGTGGCCGAGCTGCTGGAGCCGGCGGAGCCGCAACGACACGGTCGACTCCGCGACGCCGATTTCGGCGGCCAGGGCCGCCCCCGACGCGCGCGCATTCACCGACAGCGCGCGGAGCAGCGCGCGGTCAACCCGGTCGAGGTCGGCCTTCTTCGAATCCATGCGTGCAGCCTTTCGTCACAGGAAAGCATATTCGATGAATGGGGCTCGATCAGAAGACTCTCCACGTGTTCTTGCGCTGGAACACAGCATCTGCTTTCCTCAGAGCATGTTGCCATCGTCGTCACACATTGAAACCATCGCCGTCCACGCCGGGATGGAGGGTGTCACCGAGTCAGGGTCGCACGTTCCGGTGATCGACCTGTCGACCACGAACCCGCTTACCGGGGTCGAGTCCGGAGGCGACTCCTACGAGAACCTCGCCACCGGCGGGGACATCGTTCCCGGCGAGTCCGCGGTGTACCAGCGGCTCTGGCAGCCCGGCGTCGCCCGCTTCGAGGATGGCCTGTCGGCTCTCGAAGGCACCGAGGGCACTGTCGCCTTCGCCACCGGCATGGCCGCCCTGGCCGCCGTGCTGATCGCCTCCGTTGCCGCCGGCAAGAACCACGTCGTCGCGCTGCGCCCCATCTACGGCGGCACGGACCACGTCCTGGCGACCGGGCTGCTCGGCACCACGGTGACCTGGGTCGATGCTGCCGGTGTCGCGGCCGCCATCCGCCCGGAGACCGGCCTGGTCATCCTCGAGTCGCCGGCGAACCCGACCCTCGAGCTCACCGACATCCGGGCCGTCGCGGATGCCGCGGGCAACGTCCCGGTGCTCGTCGACAACACCTTCGCGACCCCCGTGCTGCAGCGCCCGATCGAGTCCGGCGCGACGCTCGTGCTGCACAGCGCCACGAAGTACCTCGGCGGCCACGGCGACGTCATGGGCGGCACGGTCTCCGGCCCCCAGGATTGGATCGTGCGCCTGCGCCAGGTGCGCGCGGTGACCGGGGGCATCCTGCACCCGTTCGGCGCCTACATGCTCCACCGCGGCCTCCGCACCCTGCCCCTGCGCGTGCGAGCCCAGCAGGCGACCGCAGCCGAGGTGGCGAACACGCTCGTCGGCCACCCCGCCCTCACGCGCGTGCTCTACCCCGGACTGCCCGGCCAGGACCCGCAGGGCCTGATTGGCCGGCAGACCGCCGGCGCCGGCTCCCTGATCGCCCTCGAATTCGCGGGCGGGTTCGACGCGGCAGCGCGTTTCACCGAGGCCTGCCGCCTGATCACCCACGCCGTCTCGCTTGGCGGGGTCGACTCCCTCGTGCAGCACCCGGCCTCGCTCACCCACCGACCGGTCGAGGCGAGCGCCAAGCCCGGGGCCGGAATCGTGCGCATCTCGATCGGCCTCGAGCACGCCGACGACCTCACCGCCGACATCCTGGCCGCCCTCGAGGCCGCCTCTCCCGAGTTCGTTCTGGTCGCCGAGCCCGCGGCCGAGCTGCTCGTCGAGCTGGTCGAAACGGCCTAGAGGCCGCTGCCCCACCCGCCGAACTGTGAGTTTGGCACCTTCCCGGGCCGGCAAAGGTGCCGAACTCACAGTTCGGCGACGGATCGGGGGACGCTTCGGCGAGGGCGGCGAGGGCGGCGAGGGTGAGGGTGAGGGTCAGCTCCGGCCGAGACGGCGACGGAGCAGGTCGATCCGCTTCTGCAGCTGGGTGACGCTGGCCTGGGCGACGGCCGGGCCGCCGCACTCGCGGCGAAGTTCGGCGTGCACCATGCCGTGCGGCTCGTCGGCCATCTTCGACCACATGCCCACCAGGCTCGCCAGCAGCGTGCGCTGCTCCTTGAGCGTGCGGTAGAGCGGCGGCGGCTCTTCCGGGGCGATCTCGCCGGTGACGGGGTCCTTCCGCCGGTCGGTGGAGCGCCTGGACTGCCGGTGCTGCCGCTGGCGCAGCAGCTCGGAGACCTGCTCGGGCTCCAGAAGCCCTGGGATGCCGATGAAATCGAATTCCTCGTCGGTGCCGGGTTCGGCCAGCGCGCCGAACTCGTCGCCGTTGAACATGACCATGTCGAAGGTCGCCTGGGAGTCGATGGCCTGCCAGGTGAACTCCTCGCCGAGGTCGTCCGAGGCCTTCTCCTGCGTGTTGGCCGCGGCCACCATGGCGTCTTCGGGGTTGAACATCCCGTCATCGCCGTCGTCGCGGTTGCTGCGGTCGAGGGCGTGGTCCCGCTCCAGTTCGAGGGCGTTGGCCAGGCTCAGCAGGCCGGGAACGTTCGGCAGGAAGATCGACGCGGTCTCGCCGCGGCGCCGGGCGCGCACGAACCGGCCGATCGCCTGCGCGAAGAACAGCGGGGTGGAGGCACTGGTCGCGTAGACCCCCACGGCCAGGCGCGGAACGTCGACGCCCTCGGACACCATCCGCACCGCGACCATCCAGCGGCTGGTGTTGTGCGAGAACTCGTCGATCCGGTCGCTCGACTCCTTCTCGTCGGAGAGCACGACCGTCACCTTCTCGCCGGAGATCTCCTCGAGGATGGCCGCGTATGCCCGCGCGGTGGTCTGGTCGGTCGCGATGACGAGCCCGCCGGCATCCGGGATGCCGTGCCGCACCTCGGTGAGGCGGATGTCGGCCGCCCGGAGCACGGCCGGGATCCACTGCCCGGTGGGCTCGAGCGCCGTGCGCCAGGCCTGGGAGGTGATGTCCTTGGTGTTGCCCTCGCCGAGTTTGGCCTCCATCTCGTCGCCGGCCCGCGTGCGCCACTTCATGTGCCCGGCGTAGACCATGAACATCACCGGGCGCACGACACCGTCTTCGAGGGCGCGCCCGTAGCCGTAGTTGTAATCGCTCTGGGACAGCCGGATGCCGTGCTTGTCGGGCAGATAGCTCACGAACGGGATCGGTGAGGTGTCCGACCGGAACGGAGTACCGGTCAGCGACAGGCGCCGCGTCGCCGGTTCGAACGCCTCGCGGATGGCGTCGCCCCAGCTGAGAGCGTCACCGCCGTGGTGCACCTCGTCGAGGATCACGAGCGTGCGGCTGGACTGGGTCAGTTCCCGGTGCAGGGCGGCCCGACTCGCCACCTGCGCGTAGGTCACGGCAACGCCGTGGTAGTGGTTGCCGTACCGCCCGTTCGCGTTCTTGAACATGGGGTCCAGCCGGATCCCGGCGCGGGCAGCGGCGTCGGCCCACTGGCGCTTGAGGTGCTCGGTCGGGGCGACCACGGTGATCCGGTCGATCACCCGCCGGGCACGCAGCTCCGCGGCCAGCCGCAGGGCGAACGTGGTCTTGCCGGCGCCCGGTGTGGCCGCGGCGAGGAAGTCACGGGGCTCGTGCAGGAAGTACGCCTCGAGGGCCTCCGCCTGCCAGGCGCGGAGTTTGCTGGCCGTACCCCACGCAGCGCGTTCCGGAAATGAGGGCGACAGGTGCTCGGCTGCACTCGTTCCCTGCGCAGGACCGAAAACAGGTGGAGTATTCACTTCATAAGAACCTATCAAGTCGGACCGACACTTTCGCACGGAAGGGAAACCCGAGCCATGTCCCAGCAGCAGCATCCCTGGTCGCGCTACGTGGCTCTCGGTGACTCCTTCACGGAAGGCATCGGCGACCCGGAGCCGGCCAGTCCGGGCGGGCACCGGGGCTGGGCCGACCGGGTGGCCGAGGTCCTCAGTCAGCGCACAGACGACCTCGCCTACGCGAATCTCGCCGTGCGTGGGAAGCTGATCAGGGAAATCGTCGCCGAACAGGTCGAGCCCGCCCTCGCCCTGCGACCGGACCTCGTCACCCTGTCGGCCGGCGGCAACGACGTGATCCGCCTGGGCACCGACCCGGACCTCATCGCCGCGCGGTGCGAGGAGGCGGTACGGCGCCTCACCAGGGACGGCGCGCAGGTCGTGCTGTTCACCGGGGTCGACGTCGGCTTCTCCCCCGTGCTCCGGCACCTGCGGGGGAAGGTGGCCATCTACAACGAGAACATGCGTGCGATCGCGGCCCGGTACGACTGCGTCGTCGCCGACCTCTGGGGGCTCACCGAGATTCGGGATGTGCGGATGTGGGCGCCGGACCGGTTGCACCTGAACGCGCTCGGCCACCACACGGTCGCGCGAATGGTGCTTGCCTCCCTCAACGTGCCCAACGCGCTGGAGCCGCAGCGGCCGGAGCCGATGCCGGGCACCACCTGGCGCCGGGCCAGGACGGAAGACCTGGCCTGGGCGCGCGAATACCTCGTCCCGTGGGTGCTCCGGCGGGTGCGGCACCAGTCATCGGGCGACCACGTGCTGCCCAAACGTGCCGAAGCGGCACCGTTCGGCCGGTGAGCATCCGGGCCGTCGAGGCGGCCGGGTCAGCCCTCGGCGTTGAGCTCGCCCGGGTGCGAGAAACGCCAGGCCGGTCCCGGGTCGCTGATCGTGCGGTCGAGCACGAGCGGCACGCTGACGGTCTTGTCGCCGACCAGGAACTCGACGGCGCCGACGGTGTCCTTTTTGCCGCCGAGGGTGAGCGCGCGGGCGGTCGCGGCGCCGGATATCGGCGTGTCCGACCAGACCAGGGCGGATGCCGCCCGGGAGGCGACGGCGCTGCTCTCCTGGCCCCAGGCGGTGGCGTAGGTGCCGTAGGCCGTGCCCTTCTCGGTCAGCGTGACCTCACGGAACCCGGCCTTCGCGGTGGTGATCAGGTCGGCGACGGCCCGGTTCACGTCTGTGTGGTTGGCGCCGCCGAGCACGACGCCGACCAGGGTCACCGTGCGGCCGCCGACCTTCAGGTCGGTGGAGAAGAGCAGGCAGGCGCCGGCCTCGTCGGTCGTGCCCGTCTTGATCCCGTCGACACCGAAGCGGCCGAGCAGTTTGTTCGTGTTCTTGACGGCGCCGATGACGGGGAGTTTTGCGCTCGGCTCTGCCACGATCCCGGCCAGCGCCGGGTGGGCGACGGCCAGCTTGCCGATCTTGACGAGGTCGGCCGGGGTGCTCCGGCTGGACGTCGACAGGCCGCTCGTGTCGGCCACCGCCGTGTCGTCCAGGCCGTTCTTCGCCAGCCAGTCCTGTGCGGCGGCCAGGTAGGCGTCGAGGGAGCCGTAGGCCCAGACGGCGAGGGAGAGGGCGTAGTTGTTGGCCGACGGCAGCATCGTGGCCTCGAGGGCCTGGCGCTCGCTGAGGACCATGCCGGCAACGACCGGGGCGACCGAGCCGTTCTCGGCCATGACGTCATAGTAGATGTCCACGTCGGCGTCGGTGAAGGTGATGTCCGGGCCGGGCTCGTTGCCGGTGAGCGGCTTGGCGTCGAGCACGACGAGCGCGGTCACGGTCTTCGTGACGCTGGCGATCGGCATGGATTCCGTGGCGCCGGAGGATCCCAGGACCCCGGGGAAGCCGACGGCTCCGATGGCGCTCGAACCGAAGCCGGGCCAGTCGGGCTGCGCGGCGGCCTGGGTCAGCGCGGCGGGCTGGGTGAGCGCGGCGGCTTCCTCGGGCACGGGGGCAAACCCGGTGGTGGCGAGGTACCCGACAAGCGTCAGGACAACGGCCAGAGCGCCGAAGAAGGCGATCCGGCGCCGGCGGAAGATCTGGCGTCGGGTCAGCGGCATTATGCGATTCTATCGTTCGCCGCCTGCTACCCGCGCAGCGCCCACAGGGCAACGGCGCTGGCGGAGGCGACATTGAGCGAATCCACCCCGTGCAGCATCGGGATCGTGACGACGGTGTCCGCCGCGGCGAGGGCCCTGGTGCTCAGCCCGTCGCCCTCGGTGCCGAGGATGAGGGCGAGGCGCTCCGGCGGCGCGGCAGCGAAGCGGTCGAGGGTCACGGCGTCGTCGGCCAGCGCCAGCGCGGCGAGGTGGAATCCCGCGTTCCGGAGCAGCGGCGCGGCCTCGTCCCATTCCGGCAGCCGGGTCCACGGCACCTGGAGCACGGTGCCCATGCTGACCCGCACGCTCCGGCGGTAGAGCGGGTCGGCGCAGCGCGGCGTGATCAGCACGGCGTCGGCGCCGAGCCCCGCGACGGCCCGGAAGATGGCTCCCACGTTCGTGTGGTCGACGATGTCCTCGAGGATCACGATGCGCCGGGCATCCCGGATCAGCTCGGCCGCCGGGGCAAGCGCGGGCCGGTGCATGGCGGCCAGGGCGCCCCGGTGCAGGTTGTACCCGGTCAGCTTCTCCAGCAGGTACGGCGCGCCGACGTAGACGGGCACATCGGGCCAGTCGGCCAGGAGCGGAGCCACGTCGGGCAGCCACTGTTCCTGCACGAGCAGGGAGCGCGGACGGTGGCCGGCGGCGAGGGCGCGGGTGATGACCTTGCTCGACTCGGCGATGTACAGTCCGCCGGCCGGTTCGGAGACCCGGCGCAGCGCGACATCCGTCAGCCGTGAGTAGTCGGCCAGGCCGGGCAGGTCGAGGTCTGCAATGGGAACGATCCGCACGGTACTGCCTTCTGTTCGAGGTGGTGTCCCATCCAGACTGCCAGCTTCGCGTAACAAAGTCGTAAAGCGGCGAGTTTAGACTCGGTACAGGCGAGGATGGAGCACCATGAGCATCGAGACCCTGCAGGCCGCGGCTGTGGCCGAGGAGGCGCTCGACGCCGTGTCCGAGATCCTGCGCGGGCGCCTCGTGGCGGTGCTCACCGGCGCCGGCCTGAGCACGGATTCCGGCATCCCCGACTACCGCGGGAACGGCGCCCCGAAACGCTCCCCGATGACCTTCCAGACCTTTGTCGGCGATGAGCGGGCGCGGAAGCGCTACTGGGCCGGCAGTCACCTGGGCTGGCGACGCTTCCGGGCCGCCGAACCGAACCTGGGCCACCGCTCGCTCGTGCGGCTCGAGGCGAGCGGCATCATCTCGGGCGTCATCACCCAGAACGTCGACGGCCTGCACACCCGGGCGGGGTCGCGCCATGTCGTGGACCTGCACGGATCGATGGACCGGGTCGTCTGCCTGTCCTGCGGCCAGGCGTTCGGACGCGACAGCGTCGCGGCCCGGCTCGAAGCGGCCAACCCCGAGCTCGGCTCGCCCGAGGCCGTCCGCATCAATCCGGACGGCGACGCGGAGGTGTCGGACATCGACGGATTCTCCGTCCCGGCCTGCACCGTGTGCGGCGGGATGCTGAAACCGAACGTGGTGTTCTTCGGCGAACTCGTGCCCACCGAGAGGTTCACCGAGGCCTCCGCCCTCGTGCAAGCCGCCGACGCGCTCATCGTGGCGGGCTCGTCCCTGGCCGTGAATTCGGGCATCCGGCTGCTCGAGCAGGCGAGGCGACGCAAACTTCCGATCGTGGTGATCAATCGCGGCGTCACCAAGGGCGACGGCCGCGCGCTGGTTAAGCTGGAGGCGGGAACCTCGGAGGCGCTCGCCGGGCTGGCGGCCCGTCTCGCCTGACTAAGGGCCCGACCGTGACCAACGACATCAAGGACGGCATCCTGACCATGACCCGGATTTCGATCGTGCGCCACGGCCAGACCGAGTGGAACCTGCACCGGCGCATCCAGGGCAGCACGGATATCCCGCTCAACTCGGCCGGACGCGCCCAGGCCGCCGAGGCGGGCATCCTTCTGCGGGAGAGGCGCTGGGACGTGGTTGTGGCCAGCCCCCTGATGCGGGCGCACGAGACCGCTCGCATCATCGCCGGTGAACTCGACCTGCCGAGCCCGGAGATCGTTGCCGAGCTCACGGAGCGCCACCACGGAGAGATCGAGGGGCTCACCTTCACCGAGCGCCAGGCGCGGTTCCCCGACGGCGTGCTGGTTCCGGGCCTCGAGTCGCGCCAGGACGTGCTGGACCGGGTGCTGCCCTCGCTGGCCCGGGTCGCGGCGACCCACGCCGGCAAATCGGTGCTCGCGGTCAGCCACGGCGGCATCATCGGCACGCTGATCCGCCACACAACGGGCGGGGAGCGCCCCCGGCACGACGAACTGATTGCCAACGGCTCCGTGCACGACTTCGTCTGGGAGGACGGCGAACTCGTGCTCGTCCACTTCGACGCCTCGGTTCGCTCGCCGGGCGAGATCTTCCCCGTTATCCGCTGACCGCAGCCGGACGCGCCGCTAGGACGTGCGGGGCTGCGTGTCCTCGAGCACCTCGAGCAGCTTCCGGGCCGACTCCCGCCAGGTGAACCTGGCCGCCTGGCGGGTCGACTCCTTCGACCTGGCCGCCCACTCCCCCGGACGTTCCAGCTGCGCCAGGGCATCC
Source organism: Cryobacterium sp. Sr8 (assembly GCF_004403225.1). NCBI lineage: Bacteria > Bacillati > Actinomycetota > Actinomycetes > Micrococcales > Microbacteriaceae > Cryobacterium > Cryobacterium sp. Sr8. Next base: position 58,769 of record NZ_SOHO01000039.1, read on the forward strand.
ATCAGCGCGTCGGCGCTGTTCGGGTCGAAGTAGAGCGCCGCGTCACCGCCGATTTCCCGGAAGATCGGGATGTCGCTGACGACGACCGGGATGCCGAGGCTCATGGCCTCGACCAGTGGGATGCCGAAGCCCTCGTCGAGCGAGGCCGTGACGAGCGCGGTGGCGGAGCGGAGCACCGAGAAGTACTCCTCGTCGCTCGCGCCGTCGTGGAAGACGAGTGTCGCCTGCGGGGCAAGCCCGGACAGCCGGGCACGCTCGGCCGGGCTCACCCGGCTCATCAGGTGCAGCTCGTGCCCGGGCAGGCCCGCGACGGCACGAACGAGCGTGTCGACGTTCTTGTACGGCATGAACGAACCCATGTAGACGAGGCGACCGCTCTCCGGGGCGCTGCGGTCGACGGGCGGCCCGGGAACGGCATCCGCGGCATTGTGGATCACGGTCACCGGCCGGTCGGTCAGCCGGTGTTCGGCGATGAGGGCCCTGGTCGTCTCCGAGACGGTGACCACGCCGTCGGCTCGATTGAGCAGCATCCGCTGCGGCCACCAGGACAGGTGGTACAGCCGCCAGAGCAGCCGGATCGGCCACGTGAAGTCACGCGGCGGGGTGCGGTTGCGGTAGTAGATCAGGTCGTGCACGGTGAGCAGCAGGCGGTATTTGCGGCCCCACGACCCCATCGTCTGCATGGGGCTGAACACGACGTCGGGGCGGAGACCGTTGACCGTGAGCGCGACGAACGGCTCCCGGATGCTGGTCGGCGAGCTGACGAGTTGCCAGGGCAGGTCAGGCAGCAAGGCCAGCTGGCGATGGTCGCTGATCAGCATCGTGACCGGGTGCAGCCTGCCGAGTTCGGTGACGAGGCCCGCGGTGTAACGGCTGACACCGTCGTGACGGTCCAGGCGGGTGTAGCGGCAGTCGAACGCGATCCTCATGCGGGCCTCGCCTCGGACAGGAATCCGCGCAGTTCGTCGGCGGCGTTGACGGGCATTTCGTAGTGGATGAGATGACCGACGTTCGGGATGACGTGGAGGGCTGCATCCGGGAACAGCTTCTGCAGCCGGTGCTGGGCCGCGACGGGGGTGATGTCGTCCTTCTCGGCCGCGATGAGCAGGGTGCGCTCCGGGATCTTCGACGCGAATTCGCTCACGTCGCTGCTCACCGAGGCCGTGAAGGCCTCCAGCACGACCCTGCGGTCGGCGAACGCCGAGAAGTACCGGTCGTGCTGGTCGTGGATCCAGCGGCGCAGTTCGCGGTCCTGCGTCTTGGCCATGGTCACGCTCATCACCCGCACGATCACGCGATTGCGCAGCAGGGCGAAACCGAGCCGCTCAGGCAGCCTGGCGGCGGCCCAGTAGTAGAAGACCGCCAGCCGGGTCAGGATGCCGCGAGGCCCGGACAGCGCCGGGGAGGCGATCGGGTTCACCAGGACGACGTCGTCGGCGGGCAAGCCGTCGGCCAGGGCGGCGGCCGCGACGATGGAACCGAAGGAGTGGCCGAGGATCACGACCCGGCCGGTCGGCGCCAGGGCGGCCAGGAAGTCCCGGAGCCACCGTGAGTAACCGGCGATGTCGTGTCGCAGGCCGTGCAGGGGCTCGGACTCGCCGAATCCGGGCAGGTCGGGCGAGATGATCCGGAATCCAGAGAGTTGGGCGACGACGGGCTCGAGGCCGTGGTGGTCGCCGCGGAAACCGTGCACCATCAGAATCGTCGTCGGGGCAGCGGGGTCGCCATACTCCCAGTACCGCGTCTTGCTGCCCAGCACCGACAGCGTGTGGGAGCGCGTGGGAATGCGAGCCAGGGATTCGTCGTAGGGCGAAGGAACGATCATCAGCCCAAGTTTAGGCGGGAGTGTGGCGCCGAACTGGACAGATGCCGTGTCGCTCAACCTAGACTCGTGACGTCCCCCTGCACCCCACGACTCCCCCCGCACATCAAGACGGCCACACAGCCCCTGACGCGGGCCGGAAGGAACTCCGTGAGCTTCACCGCACCGATCCAGCTTCCCGGACTCACCCTCGACCCACGTTGGTACCGGCGTTCGGTCTTCTACGAGGTCATGGTCCGCTCATTCGTGGACAGCAACGCCGACGGGGCCGGCGACCTGTCCGGACTGATCTCGAAGCTGGACTACCTGCAGTGGCTGGGCATCGACGCCCTGTGGATCCCGCCGTTCTTCACCTCGCCCCTCAAAGACGGCGGCTACGACGTCGCCGACTACCGCTCGATCCTGCCGGAGTTCGGCACGCTGGACGAGTTCAAGGAGCTCGTCACCAAGGCGCACGAGCGCAACATGCGGATCATCATCGACCTCCCGCTGAACCACACCTCGGACCAGCACGACTGGTTCCAGCAGTCCCGGGAGCACCCGGACGGCCCCTACGGTGACTTCTACGTCTGGAGCGACACCGACGAGAAGTACCCGAACATCCGGATCATCTTCACCGATACGGAGGAGTCGAACTGGGCGTTCGACCCGGTGCGCCGCCAGTTCTTCTTCCATCGTTTCTTCTCGCACCAGCCGGACCTCAACTTCGACAACCCCGCCGTGCACGACGCGATCTTCGATGTGGTGCGGTTCTGGCTCGACCTGGGTGTCGACGGATTCCGCCTCGACGCGATCCCCTACCTCTACGAGTCGGAGGACGGCAACGGCGAGGGCGAGCCGCCCACGCACGAGTTCATCAAGCGGCTGCGGGCCGTTGTCGACCGCGACTATCCCGGCCGCATCATGATCGCCGAGGCGAACCAGTGGCCGCGCGAGGTTGCGGCGTTCTTCGGCACCGAGGAAGAGCCGGAGTGCCACATGGCGTTCGACTTCCCGGTCATGCCCCGCATCTTCTATTCCCTGCGCTCGCAGCAGGCGGACGAGCTCGTGCGGGTGCTCTCCGAGACGACGGACATCCCGGACGGCGCCGGCTGGGGGGTGTTCCTGCGCAACCACGACGAGCTCACCCTCGAAATGGTGAGTGAGGAATACCGCCAGGCCATGTACGGCTGGTACGCCTACGACCCCAGGATGCGCGCGAACATCGGTATCCGCCGCCGGCTCGCTCCCCTGCTCGACAACTCGCGGGCCGAACTGGAGCTGGCCCACGCCCTGCTTTTCGCCCTGCCCGGCAGCCCGTTCCTGTACTACGGCGACGAGATCGGGATGGGCGACAACATCTGGCTGCCCGACCGGGACAGTTCGCGCACGCCCATGCAGTGGACCCCGGACCGCAATGCCGGCTTCTCCGACGCCGACCCGGGCAAGCTGTACCTGCCCGTCGTCCAGTCGCTCGTGTACAACTTCACCCAGACCAACGTCGAGTCCCACCTGGCCCAGTCCAATTCGCTGCTGCACTGGATCCGCAACGTCATCCACGTGCGGAAGGCGCACCCGACGTTCGGCCTCGGCGCGATCCGGGTGCTCTCCACCAACCACGAGTCCGTGCTGGCCTTCACCCGCGAATACGAGGGCTCGGGCACGCGGATGGGCGACCAGGCCGAGACGGTCCTCTGCGTCTTCAGCTTCGCTCACAACCCGGTGTCCTTCAAGATCGACGACGCCGACCTGGCCGGCACCCGGCTCTACGACATCTTCGGCGGTTCGGTCTTCCCGAGCTTCGACGACGACGGATCCCTGACTCTGACGCTCGGCGCCCAGAGCTTCTACTGGTTGCACTGCGGGTAGCGGCCGCAACGGTGACGTTCGAGGAGTGGCTGGCCGGGCATTGACGGTGGTCGGCCCTAGGCTTGCCCCATGAGCAACTGGAGCGACACCCTGGCCGTCTTCGACCTCGAGACCACCGGCATCGACGTGGAGACGAGCCGGATCGTTTCGGCGACCGTGGCCGTGCTCGACGCCGACGGCGTCGTCCTGGAACGACTGGACTGGCTGCTGGACCCGGGAGTGGAGATCCCGATCCAGGCGACGAACGTGCACGGCATCACGACCGCGCACGCCGTCGAGAACGGGCAGGATGCCGCCGGAGGCGTCGCAGAGATCGTCGCGGCGCTCCGCGCGCACCTGGCCCGCGGGCTCCCCCTCGTGGCGTACAACGCCCCCTACGACCTCACCCTGCTCAACCGGGAGTCGCTACGCCACGACGTGGCGCCGCTCCTGGCGCCGTCCCCCGTCGTTGACCCGCTGGTCATCGACAAGGCCGTCGATCGCTACCGCAAGGGCAAGCGCACCCTCGAGGTCACGAGCGCGTTCTACGGCGTGCTGCTGGAAGACGCACACGACTCCGGCGCGGATGCGATTGCCGCCGGCCGCGTGGCCCAGGCGATCGCGAAGGCGCACTCGAGCGCGCTGCCGGCCACCGCGCCTGAACTCCATGCGCTGCAGGTGGGCTGGAGCCAGCAGCAGGCCGACAGCTTCCAGGACTACATGCGCCGCGAACGCGACCCGAAGTTCGTCGCCGCCGGCGGCTGGCCGGAGCGCTGACCGGCAGGTCGTTCTTTCCCATCGCGCCGGTCGGCCACCTGGCGGTGGCACAGGTCATCGCCGGCTTCATGCTCCTGACGCTTGCCCTGTCGGAGCGGCCGCTCGACCCGCGGGCACGAAAAAGGGCGACCAGCCGAGGCTGGTCGCCCTTTTCAGAAGCTCGGTCTTATTTGCCGAAGCCCTTGTAACGGGTGTTGAACTTCTCGACGCGTCCGGCCGAGTCCATAATGCGCTGCTTGCCCGTGTAGAACGGGTGCGACTCGGAGGAGATTTCGACGTCGATCACCGGGTAGGTGGTGCCGTCTTCCCACTCGATCGTCTTCGAGCTGGAAGTCGTCGAACGGGTAAGGAACGTCGCACCCGACGCGAGGTCGCGGAAGACCACGGGAGCGTACTGGGGGTGAATGTCAGACTTCATAAAGACTTCCTTGTTGCTGTTCGAATGATCACGAATGGTGGAGATGAAAAGTGCCGTCTCGCCGGTGAGGGCGAAAAAATAGCCTGGCCGCAAGGGCCAGCTACCGAGTTTAGCAGAAACGGGCCGCGATGGAGTCCAGCTGGTCAGACCGCGCGCGCCGCATAACGCCCGTGGTTCTCGGTGAGATCAATGGCGAGACCGAACGTCGCGCTCAGTGCCTCGGCGGTGAGCGCCTCGGTGAGCGGGCCGGCGCCCACGATTGCTCCGCCGGCAATCAGCAGCACGTGGGTGAATCCGCGCGGGATCTCTTCGACGTGGTGGGTCACCATGATGATGGCCGGGGCATCCGGGGCGCTGGCGTAGCCGCTGAGCAGGTGCAGCAGCTCCTCGCGAGCACCGAGGTCGAGGCTGGCCGCGGGTTCGTCGAGCAGGAGCATCTCCGGGTCGGTCATCACGGACCGGGCGATCTGTACCCGCTTCTGCTCACCGTCGCTGAGGGTGCCGAACTTGCGTTCGGCCAGGTGGTCGAGCTTCCATTCTGCGAGCACACGCTGGGCGCGACGCTCGTCAATCGACTCGTACTCTTCGTTCCACCGCCCCGTGACCGAGTATGCGGCGGTCATCACGACGTCGATGACCCGCTCCGTCGCGGGGATCTTGCGGGCCATGGCCGTCGACGCGAAGCCGATCCGGGGGCGAAGCTCGAACAAGTCGGTGCCGCCCAGGGGCTCCTCGAGCACCTCGACCTTGCCGCTCGAGGGGTGCATCATGGCCGCGGCCATCTGCAGCAGCGTGGTCTTGCCGGCGCCGTTCGGGCCCAGGATGACCCAGCGCTGGTCGTCTTCAACACTCCAGTTCACTGAGTCGAGGATGGCAGTGCCACCTCGGACAACGGACACATCGGTGAGCTGAAGAACGTTGACCATGGCTCCATGCTATCCGCCGCGGTGGGGCCTCGGGACCCACCGCGCACCCACCGCGAACCCGCCGGGGGTCCGGCTACAGCAGGGACGCGTAGATCTCCCGGGTGCGGACGGCGATGGTGTCCCAGCTGAACTCCCGCTCCGCCCGGACACGTCCGGCTCGGCCCATTTCCGCCGCGCGTACCGGGTCGCTCAGCACTTCGGTGAGGGTCCTGGCGAGGTCGGCGACGAAGAGATCGGGGTCGAGCGGGGTGCCGGTGCCGTCCGTCGCCTGGTCGATCGGGACCAGCCGGCCCGTCTCGCCGTCGGCCACGACCTCCGGGATGCCGCCGGTGGCGGTGCCCACGACGGGCAGGCCGCACGCCATCGCTTCGAGGTTGACGATTCCGAGCGGTTCGTAGACGGAGGGGCAAACGAAGACCGTTCCGGCAGTGAGCACGGCCGACAGCTCGTGCTGCGGCAGAAGCCGGTCGATCCAGACCACGCCGGAGCGCTGCTCCTGGAGCGCGCGCACTCCCGCGGTCACCTCCGCCATGATGCCCGGGGTGTCCGGTGCGCCGGCGCAGAGCACAAGCTGCACGTCCTCCGGCAGGGCTGCGGCCGCCCGCAACAGATACGGCAGGCCCTTCTGCCGGGTGATGCGTCCCACGAACACGACGGAGGGTCGATCGGGGTCGATGCCGAGGGCCCGAACGGTGTCGTGGTCGGTGGTCGGCTTCCAGCGTTCGAGGTCGATGCCGTTGTAGACGACCTGCACCCGAGACTCGTCGAGGGCCGGATAGCTGCGGAGGATGTCCCGGCGCATGCCGTCGCTCACGGCGATCACGGCATCCGCTGCTTCGAATGCGGTCTTCTCGATCCAGCTCGACACTCGGTAGCCGCCGCCGAGCTGCTCGGCCTTCCACGGACGGAGCGGCTCCAGGCTGTGCGCCGTGACGACGTGCGGCACGCCGTGGAGGAGCTTGGCGATGTGCCCTGCCCCATTCGCGTACCAGGTGTGGGAGTGCACGAGATCCGCGCCCTGCACGTCCTGGGCCATCCTCAGGTCGACCCCGAGCGTGGCGAGGGTCGCGTTCGCGTCGGCGAGCTCCGCCGGAACTCCGTACGCGTGTGTCGAGGGCGCGTCACGGTCGCCGCCGAAGCAGCGCACCACGACGTCGATGTCGTGACGGAGCGCTCGGACGAGCTCGGCCACGTGCACACCCGCCCCCCCATAGATTTCGGGCGGGTATTCCTTGGTCAGCAGATCGACTCGCATGGAGTAAAACTAGCGCAGCGCCGAGGCTCACACACCACAGTCCGGGTGGTCGAGGCGAGCGGATGCCCCTACTGTGGGAACCATGGAGTCGAAGAAGAAGATCTTTGGAATCGTTCTCGCCGGCGGAGAAGGAAAGCGGCTCATGCCCCTGACCGAGGACCGTGCCAAGCCCGCCGTGCCTTTCGGCGGCCACTACCGCTTGATCGACTTCGCCCTGTCCAACCTGATCAACTCCGGGCTCACCCAGATCGTCGTGTTGACGCAGTACAAGTCGCACAGCCTGGACCGCCACGTCTCGCAGACGTGGCACGTGACCGGCGGCCTGTTCAACTCGTACATCGCCTCGGTTCCCGCCCAGCAGCGCCTCGGCAAGCGGTGGTTCAGCGGATCCGCCGACGCGATCCTGCAGAGCCTCAACCTGATCCACGATGAGAAGCCCGACATCGTCGTCGTCGTCGGAGCCGACCACGTGTACCGGATGGACTTCAGCCAGATGATCGCAGCGCACATCGCATCCGGCGCCCAGGCCACGGTCGCCGCCATCCGCCAGCCGATCGGCCTGGCCGACCAGTTCGGCGTGATCGAGGTCGACGCTGCGAGCCCCGACCGGATCAGGGACTTCCGCGAGAAGCCGAAGGATGCCGTCGGCCTGGCGGACAACCCCGACGAAGTGTTCGCCTCGATGGGCAACTACGTCTTCAACACGGATGCCCTGATCGAAGCGGTGCTGCGCGACGGCGAGAAGACCGACTCGAGCCACGACATGGGCGGGGACATCATCCCCGACTTCGTCTCCCGCGGCGAGGCCGGCGTCTACGACCTCAAGCTCAACGACGTGCCCGGCTCAACCGACCGCGACCGGTACTACTGGCGCGACGTCGGAACGATTGACTCGTTCTTCGAGGCCCACCAGGATCTCATCTCCGCGTTGCCCGTGTTCAACCTGTACAACCAGGCATGGCCGATCTTCAGCCAGCAGCTCAACTCCCCGCCGGCCAAGTTCGTTCGCGATGCGCGCGGCGCACTGGGAACGATGATCGACTCGATCGTGTCGCTCGGCAGCGTCATCTCCGGCGCGCACATCGAACGCAGCGTCCTGGGGCCGTGGGCCGCCGTCGATTCCGGCGCCGAGGTGGTCGATTCGATCGTCTTCGAACGCACGCAGATCAAGCCGGGCGCGACCGTTCGCCGGGCGATCCTCGACAAGGAAGTGATCGTCGAGGCGGGAGCCAGCGTCGGCGTCGACCGCGACCGGGACCTGGCCCGCGGCTTCAGCGTGACCAACTCGGGAATCACCGTCGTCGGCAAGGGCGTGCACGTTCACCCGTGACAACAAGGTTCCTGGTCGTTCTAGACGCCGACTCCACCCTGATCGAAGACGAAGTCATCGAGCTGCTGGCGGATGCCGCGGGCTCGCGCCCCGAAGTTCAGGCGGTCACCGAGCGCGCCATGCGCGGGGAGCTCGACTTCGCCGAAAGCCTGATCGCGCGGGTGAAAACCCTCGCGGGGCTGCCGACCAGCGTCTTCGCGGACGTCGGCCGGCTCATCCGCCCGACCCCGGGCGTGCACGAACTGATCGCCGGCCTTCATGCGCACGGCAGCCGCGTCGGCGTGGTCTCGGGCGGGTTCCACGAACTGCTCGACCCGCTGGCCGGCCTGCTCGGCCTGGACCACTGGCGTGCCAACCGGCTGGAGGTGGCGGACGGCCGGCTCACCGGCGGCCTCGTCGGCCCGATCATCGACGCCGAGGCGAAGGCCGCAGCCCTGCGGGAGTGGGCTGCCGCCGACGGCATCGCGCTCTCCCGCACGGTCGCGGTGGGCGACGGAGCCAACGACCTGCGGATGATGGACCAGGCCGGGCTGTCCATCGCCTTCAACGCGAAGCCGCTGGTGAAGGCCGCGGCCGACGTCGTGATCGATGTGTGCGACCTCAGCCAGGTCCTCCCCGTGCTCGGCCTGCGCGGCTGAGCCCCTCCCACCCGCGGTGGGTCAGTGGCCCATTCCGAGGCCGCCGTCGACGGGGATGACCGCTCCGGAGATGTAGGACGAGTCGTCGCCGGCGAGCCAGGTGACGACGCGAGCCACCTCGGTCGGGGTCGCGAACCGGCCGGCGGGGATGTTGCGCTTGTATTCGGCCTGCTGCGCCTCGGGAAGTTCGGCGGTCATGTCCGTTTCGACGAATCCGGGGGCGACGACGTTGGCGGTGATGCCACGGGCGCCCAACTCGCGTGTGACCGAGCGGGCCAGGCCGATCAGCCCGCTCTTGGACGCCGCGTAGTTGACCTGCCCGGCCGACCCGTAGAGGCCGACGACGCTGGAAATGAGCACGATCCGGCCGAAGCGGGCCTTGAGCATGCCCTTCGAGGCGCGCTTGACGACGCGGAAGGCGCCGCTGAGGTTCGTGTCGATGACCGAGGTGAAGTCCTCATCGGACATACGCATGAGGAGCGTGTCCCTGGTGATGCCGGCGTTGGCGACGACAACTTCCACCGGGCCGAGCGCGGCTTCGATTTCGCGGAAGGCGGTGTCGATCGACGCGGAGTCGGTCACGTCGGCGCGCACGGTGAGGCTGCCGTCGGGTCCCGTGCCCGAGCGGGCGGTCACGGCCACGCGGTGGCCCTGAGCGACGAATTCCTCGGCGATGGCGAAACCGATCCCGCGGTTTCCTCCGGTGACCAGTACAGTTCGAGCCGTCGTCATGCGGTGATCCAATCTCCTGCCGGGCGAATGAAGAGGCGCACCGGGGGGTTTCAGCTTAGAGCGTCACCGCCTTCGCCCAACGAGACGTAGGCTGGAAAGGGCAGAACGTCCTCTGGCCGGAAGCGATGACATCCATGAAACAGCAGTCGATCACCTCGCTGCCCCTCTCCCCTGAGGAAGAGCGGCGAAGCCGCATGGTCAAGTACTCGATCACCATGGGCATCCGGATTGTCTGCATCGTCCTGATGTTCTTCGTGCAGGGCTGGTGGCTGCTGGTCTGCGCCGCCGGCGCGATCGTGCTGCCGTACATCGCCGTGGTCATTGCCAACGTCCACGCCGACCCGCGGGGCTCCCAGGTGCTCCGCCCGGGCGGAGTCGAGGTCTTCACACGCGACCGCCCCGAGGACGGCAAATGATCGGGATCGGCACGCCCCCTGAACAGACCAGCTGTTCCCGGGCCGGATGCCGGACCGCGGCGACCTGGCGCCTGGACTGGCGGAACCCCCGCATCCACGCCGCCGGCCGGGTCAAGACCTGGCTCGCCTGCGACGAGCACGTCGACTACCTGCGCGAGTTCCTGGCCGCGCGTGACTTTCCGCTCACGGTCGAGCCGTTGGCTGCCGACCCGTTGGCTGCCGACCCGTTGACTGTCGAAGCGCCGGCCGTCGCCCGGCGGCCGGAGGCGGGTGCGGAGTGAACGGCTGGTCCTTCCTGCTCAGCCGGCGCTGGGCGGGCTATCTCGCCCTGACGATCGTTTTCGCTCTCGTGTCGAGCGGGCTGGGTGTCTGGCAGTTCGCGCGCCGGGCCGAGGCGCTCACCGAGATCTCCAAGATCGATGCGAACTACGATGCCTCGCCCGTGCCCCTGGCCGACGCGCTGCCGGACCTCGACTCGTTCGCGGAGACGCAGAAATGGCTGCCGGTGACCGTCACGGGCACCTATCTCGTCGAAGACCAGCTGCTCGTGCGCAACCGTCCACTGAACATCAACCCGGGATTCGAGGTGCTCACGCCGCTCCGGCAGGACGATGGGACCGTCTTCGTCGTCAACCGCGGCTGGCTGCCGACCGGGCAGAACCAGGATGCCCCCGACGCCGTGCCCGAGCCTCCCACCGGCCAGGTCACGGTCGTCGCCCGGCTCAAGGCCGGCGAGCCGACCCTGGCCGGGCGCACTGCCAGCGGCGACCAGATCGCCACGATCAACCTCGACGACGTCGCGGAGCGGCTGGACGCGCCCACGTACACCGGCGCCTACGGGCTGCTGGACACCGAGGATCCACCCGCCGCCGACCGCCCGACCGCGGTGGTGCGCCCGATCCGGGACGAGGGTCCGCACCTGTCCTACGCCCTGCAGTGGTTCGTCTTCGCCCTGCTCGGCTTCCTCGGGCTGGGCTGGGCCGCCCGCCAGGAGTTCCGCACGGTCAACATCGACGACCCGGCCGAGCGGGAACGCGCGAAGACACGCGCCCGTCGCGAGGCGGCGAAGCCGCGCGGCGACGGGGAGATCGAGGATGCCCTCCTCGACGGCACGCACTCACCGCTCTGACCTGGGCTGAAGCCGCCTGACCGCCCATCCGCGGGCGATCAGGCAAGCGGGATCAGGCGAGGGTGATCAGGTCCAGGTAGTCCTTGTTCCAGTGGTCCTCGACACCGTCGGGCATGATCAGCACCCGCTCGGGATTGAGGGACTCGACAGCGCCCTCGTCGTGGCTGACCAGGACCACAGCGCCGGCGTAGTTGGCCAGCGCGTCCAGGATCTCGGCGCGGCTGGCCGGGTCCAGGTTGTTCGTGGGCTCGTCGAGGAGCAGCACGTTGGCGCCGGAGACGACGATCATGGCCAGCGCGAGCCGGGTCTTCTCGCCGCCGGAGAGAACCCCGGCCGCCTTGTGCGAGTCGTCGCCGGTGAACAGGAAGGAGCCGAGCACCTTGCGGGCTTCCATCTCGGTGATGCTGGGCGAGGAGGAAACCATGTTCTCGAGCACGCTGCGCTTGATGTCGATGGTCTCGTGTTCCTGGGCGTAGTAGCCGATCCGCAGGCCGTGGCCGGGTTCGATCTGGCCGGTGTCGGGCTTGTCGACGCCGGCGAGCATGCGCAGCAGGGTCGTCTTGCCCGCACCGTTGAGGCCGAGGATGACGACCTTCGACCCGCGGTCGATGGCCAGGTCGACGGCGGCGAAGATCTCCAGGGAGCCGTAGCTCTTGGACAGGTTCGTCGCCATCAGCGGGGTGCGACCGCACGGCGCGGGCTCCGGGAAGCGCAGCTTGGCGACCCGGTCGACGGCGCGCACGGCATCGAGGCCGGAGAGCAGCTTCTCGGCGCGGGCCACCATCTGGTGGGCGGATGCCGCCTTGCTGGCCTTGGCGCCGAATTTGGCGGCCTGCATTTGCAGCGTCGACGCCTTCTTCTCGGCGTTGGCGCGTTCCTTCTTGCGGCGTTCGGCGTCGGCCTCGCGCTGGCGCTGGTAGTTCTTCCAGTTCATGTTGTAGATGTCGATCGCCATACGGTTGGCGTCGAGGTAGAAGACCCGGTTGACCGTGTCGCCGACGAGTTCGATGTCGTGGCTGATGATGATGCATCCGCCGCGGTAGTTCTTCACGAACTCGCGCAGCCAGACGACGGAATCGGCGTCGAGGTGGTTGGTGGGCTCGTCGAGGATCATCGTCTCGGCCGCGGAAAAGAGGATGCGGGCGAGCTCGATCCGGCGGCGCTGGCCGCCGGAGAGCGTCTTGAGCTGCTGGTCGAGGATGCGGTCGGGCAGGTTCAGGTTGCTGGCGATCGACGCCGCTTCGGCCTCGGCCGCGTAGCCGCCCAGCGCGTTGAACTGGTCGGTCAGGGTGCCGTAGGTGCGCATGGCCGCGGCGCTGACCTTCTCGTCTTCGCTGGCCATGTCGAGGCTGGACTGGAGCATGCCGAGGGAAATGGTGCCCAGCCCGCGGGCGTCGAGGATGCGGGTGCGCGCCAGCATCTCCGGATCGCCCGAGCGCGGGTCCTGCGGGAGGTAGCCGATCTCGCCGGAGCGCTCGATCTGCCCCTTCGTGGGCAGGGTCTCCCCCGCCAGGGTCTTGGTCAGCGTGGTCTTGCCGGCACCGTTTCGACCGACGAGGCCGATCTTGTCTCCGTTGGAAACGCGGAAGCTGACGTCCTCCATGAGCACGCGCGCCCCCACACGGATCTCGAGATCTTGCACGTTGAGCACAGCAATAGTCCGTTCAGAGGGGGGTAAAAAGTCGCCGGCCCAGTCGGGCCAACTATCCAGTATATTTACTTGCCGCGTCCGCCTCGTACCCGACAGCTACGACAGGGTGGCTTTGAGGGTCTTTCCGAGCCATTCCCGGTAGGCCGAGGCCGACCAGCCGAGGTCGGTCACGAAGGACTCGTACACCTGCGGGTGGACGAGGGCCCAGATCGCCGCGGCGGCCTCGTGGTCGCTCAGCCCGGCCCGTAGCCCGCGCCGGGCCCGGAGGGCCGACGCGGCCTCACCGTAATGGTGCAGCCGGCCGGCGGCGCGCCGGAGTTCGAGTTTCGCGACCTCCGGATCAACGGCGGTGGCCTGGCCGATCACGCGGAAGACGCCCGACGTTCGCGCATGCAACTCGGTGAACCAGTCCGCGAGAATCCGGATGATCTCCGGTGCGCTCACGGCGGCGGCCACCCGCCGGCGCATCACATCGGGGAGAAGGGCAGGGGCGTCCGGTCCGGCGGCGGCGAGATCGAGCACCGCGGAGAGCACCTCGGCCTTGTTGCCGATCGAGTTGTAGATCGTCTGGACCGCGACGCCGGCCTCGTCGGCGATCGCGCCGATCGAGGTGGCGACATAGCCGCGCTCGAGCATCAATCGGTGCGCGGCCAGGGTGATCGCCGCTCGAGTGGCCGTGGCCTGCACGGATCGGCGGATTTGCGCGGGAGTCGACGGTGCTGGCATGACACTTAGAGTACCGTTCTACTAGGTGTAAACCCATTCCACTCGGCGCCTCAGCCGCGACGGTGGCCGATCCAGGACGCAGAACGGCCCCGATGCGCGAACGCATCGGGGCCGTGAGGAACGGCGGGCGGGTGACGCCGGGCTAGACCGAGAAGCCGAGGGCGCGCATCATGTCGCGACCGTCGTCGGTGATCTTTTCGGGACCCCACGGCGGCATCCAGACCCAGTTGATCCGGAACTGGTCCACGACGCCGTCCAGGGCCTCGGCGGTCTGTTCCTCGAGCACGTCGGTCAGCGGGCAGCCGGCCGAGGTCAGGGTCATGTGGATGATGAGTGCGTCGTTCTCGTCATCCCAGCCGAGGTCGTAGATCAGCCCGAGGTCGACGACATTGATGCCGAGCTCCGGGTCCATGACGTCTTTGAGCGCCTCTTCGATTTCATCGAAGCGCGCAGGACTCAATGTGGAAGACATGCCCCTAGTTTACGTTCGTGTCGACGAGATAGCGATCGTAGCCCTCGTCTTCGAGGCGGTCGGCCAGCTCGGGACCGCCCTGCTCGGCGATGCGGCCGTTCACGAACACGTGCACGAAGTCCGGCTTGATGTAGCGCAGGATCCGCGTGTAGTGGGTGATCAGCAGGATGCCCAGGCCGGTGTTCTCCTTGGCCCGGTTCACGCCCTCCGACACGATCTTGAGCGCGTCGACGTCGAGTCCGGAGTCGGTCTCGTCGAGCACGGCGAACTTGGGCCTCAGCAGTTCGAGCTGCAGGATTTCGTTGCGCTTCTTCTCGCCGCCCGAGAAGCCCTCGTTGACGTTGCGCTCGGCGAAGCTCTTGTCCATCCGCAGCCGGCTCATCGACTCGCGGACATCCTTGATCCAGGTGCGGATGGGCGGCGCCGTCCCGTCGATCGCCGTCTTGGCGGTGCGGAGGAAGTTCGTGACCGACACCCCGGGGATCTCGACGGGATACTGCATCGCGAGGAAGAGGCCGGCGCGGGCGCGGGCGTCGACGGTCATGGCGAGGACGTCTTCGCCGTCGAGCTGGATCGTGCCGCTCTCCACGTGATACTTCGGGTGGCCGGCGATCGTGTAGGCCAGGGTGGACTTGCCCGAGCCGTTGGGGCCCATGATCGCGTGGATCTCGCCCTCGTTGATGGTCAGGTTGACGCCCCGCAGGATCTGCGTGGTGCCCTGGTCGGTCTCGACGCTGACGTGCAGGTCTTTTATCTCAAGTACAGACATGAATTCTCTTTCGTTTTCCGGCGTTGCCGCCGGCAAGTCGGGGTGGCTAGACGGCCAGGATGACGGCGGGGTCGATGAAGACGAAACCGTCAACGAGTTCGACCTTGTAGACGGGAACCGGGTCGTAGGCCGGGAGGGTGAGCGCCTTGCCTGTCTTCAGGGAAAACAGGGAGCCGTGCGCCCAGCACTCGATGGATTCTCCCTCGACGAAACCTTCCGAGAGGGAAATGTCGCCGTGGGTGCAGGTGTCGCCGATCGCGAACACCGAGCCGGCAGAGTCGCGAACGACGGCGATGGGGATGCCGTCGATGTCGACCTTAACGGCCTGGTTCGGTTCGAGGTCGTCGAAGGCGCAGATCTGGGTGGACGCCATGGTCAGTTCCCCTCCGAGACGGCCAGCTCGGCCTCGATGGCCGCGTGCAGCCGATCCTCGAGCGGTTTGGATCCGAGCTTCTGCACGATTTCGCTGAGGAAGCCGCGCACCACGAGCCGGCGGGCTTCGTCCTCGGTGATGCCGCGCGACTGCAGGTAGAACAACTGCTCGTCGTCGAAGCGTCCGGTGGCGCTGGCGTGACCGGCACCCAGGATGTCGCCGGTTTCGATCTCGAGGTTCGGCACGGAGTCGGCACGAGTACCTTCGCTCAGCACGAGGTTGCGGTTCTGCTCGTAGCTGTCGGTTCCGCTGGCGCCCGGGCCGATGAGCACGTCGCCGATCCACACGGTGCGCGCGGCCTTGCCCTGCAGGGCGCCCTTGTAGGTCACCCGGCTCCGGGTGTGCGGCGCGATGTGGTCGACGTAGACCTGCTGCTCGAGGTGCTGGCCGGCGTCGGCGAAGTACAGGCCCAGGAGCTCGGTGTCCGAGCCGGATCCGGCCAGGTGCACGGCCGGGTTGACCCGCACGATGCTTCCGCCGAGCGAGACGACGATGTGCTTGAGGCGCGCGTCGCGTCCGATGGTCGCGAAGTGGCTGGCCAGCTGGACCGCGTCGGCGTTCCACTCCTGCACGGTGATGACGGTGAGGTTCGCCGAGTCGCCGAGGATGATCTCGACGTTCTCGGTGATCCGGGCGTCGCCGCTGTTTTGCAGGATGACGGTGGCGCGGCTGAACGGCCTGGCCTCGATGATCGTGTGGGCCGCCCGCGGAGCGGAGCCGAGGTTCTCACGGGTGAGCGTGAGAACCTTCTCGTCCTCACCGGTGACGGTGATCGCGAGGGCGCGCTCGAAGCTCGTCCAGGCGTTGGCCGAGGCACGTTCCTCCGGCAAGCCGGCGGTGCCGATCCGGGAGTCGCCGCGCTCGACCCAGTCGACGGTCACGCCGGGCGCATCCGTGACGGAGTAGTCGTAGACCGACCCGTCGAGCTCGCCGGCGGTGAGGTCGGTGAACCGGGCAACGGGCGAGAACTTCCAGACCGCCTCGCGGCCGGTGACGGCTGCGAAGTCGGCGACGTTCACGCTCTTGAACCGCGCCGAGCGGGTCTGCACCGGCACATAGCCGAACCGGCCGTCCGAGTGTTCCTTGATTCCGTGCTGTTCGGCTGTGGGCATTGCGGGTGAAACGGGATTCAGTTTTGCAGAGGCGACGGACATCTAACCGACGGATCCTTCCATGCCCATTTCAATGAGCTTGTTGAGTTCAAGGGCATACTCCATCGGGAGTTCCCTGGCGATGGGTTCGATGAAACCGCGCACGATCATGGCCATGGCCTCGTCTTCGGGCATGCCGCGGCTCATCAGGTAGAACAACTGCTCTTCGCTGACCTTGGAGACGGTGGCCTCGTGCCCGAGCTGCACGTCGTCGACGCGGATGTCGATGGCCGGGTAGGTGTCGGAGCGGGACTTCGTGTCGACCAGGAGCGCGTCGCAGCGCACCGTGTTGGCCGAGTGGTGCGCGCGCACGTCGACCTTCACCTCGCCGCGGTAGGCCGAGCGGCCACCGCCGCGGGCGACCGACTTGGACACGATGGAGGACTGCGTGTACGGCGCCATGTGGATCATCTTGGCGCCGGCATCCTGATGCTGGCCGGGGCCGGCGAAGGCGACGGACAGGGTCTCGCCCTTGGCGTGCTCCCCCATCAGGTAGATCGACGGGTACTTCATGGTGACCTTGGAGCCGATGTTGCCGTCGATCCACTCCATGGTGGCGCCGGCGGCCGCGGTGGCGCGCTTGGTGACCAGGTTGTAGACGTTGTTCGACCAGTTCTGGATCGTCGTGTAGCGGACGCGGGCGTCCTTCTTCACGATGATCTCCACCACGGCGGAGTGCAGCGAGTCCGAAGTGTAGATGGGCGCGGTGCACCCCTCGATGTAGTGCACGTAGCTGCCCTCGTCGGCGATGATCAGCGTGCGCTCGAACTGGCCCATGTTCTCCGTGTTGATCCGGAAGTAGGCCTGCAGCGGGATCTCGACGTGGACGCCGGGCGGAACGTAGACGAACGACCCGCCGGACCAGGCCGCGGTGTTCAGCGCGGCGAACTTGTTGTCGCCGGAGGGAATGACCGTGCCGAAGTACTCCTCGAAGATCTCCGGGTGCTCCTTGAGCGCGGTGTCCGTGTCCATGAAGATGACGCCCTGGGCGGCGAGGTCCTCGTTGATCTGGTGGTAGACCACTTCCGACTCGTACTGGGCGGCGACACCCGAGACGAGGCGTGAACGCTCGGCCTCCGGGATGCCCAGCTTCTCGTAGGTGTTCTTGATGTCGTCGGGCAGGTCTTCCCAGGTCTGGGCCTGCCTCTCCGTGGACCGCACGAAGTACTTGATGTTGTCGAAGTCGATCCCCGAGAGGTCCGCGCCCCAGGTGGGCATGGGCTTGCGTTCGAAGAGCTCCAGCGCCTTGAGGCGTCGCTTCAGCATCCACTCGGGTTCGCTCTTGATGTTCGAGATGTCGGTGACGACTTCAGGCGAAATGCCGCGCCGGGCGGATGCGCCCGCGGCGTCGGAGTCAGCCCATCCGAACTCGTAGGTGCCGATCCCCTCAAGGTCGGGTCGGTCTAGCAGAACGTCAGACATTTTTTACCTCTTCTCCCATTCACAACAACCCGGATATCAGTCCGGTCATTCCCGGACACGCCTCCAGAGGAGGCCCTGTCGGGGAATGGGTTGTGTGGACGGCTACGTTGCGTACCTAAGATATTCAAGACCCTCGCCACGCTGCTTTGCCGCTTTACGGGCAACACGAGTGAATCCATGAAACCCTGATTCTACAGCGTCCGGGTGGCATTTCCAGTGACTACCGGCGTTTACACATGAGCCGACAAACCGAAAGCTGACCCACGTGAGCCGAATTTCCGCCTGGCTGCCCACCCGCGTTGACGGGCGCATCCGCTTCTTCGCGTGGCTGAGCCTCGTCACCGAGATCGTGATCGTCGGAACGGGCGGCGCGGTGCGGCTGACCGCATCGGGGCTGGGCTGTCCGACCTGGCCGACCTGCACCGCCCAATCCCTCGTACCGACGCCGGAGATGGGCGTCCACGGCGTGATCGAGTTCGCGAACCGCCTGATGACGGGCGTCGTGGGCCTCGTCGCGATCGCCACCTTCGTGCTGCTGTGGCGCATCCGCCGGGAGCGGCGCGATCTGTTCGTGCTCGCCCTCGTGCTGGCCCTCGGGGTGCTCGTCCAGGCCCTCCTCGGCGGAGTCACCGTGCTCACCGGCCTGAACCCGTTCATCGTCGGCCTGCACTTCATCGTGTCGTTGTTGATGGTGTGTGTCGCGACGGTGCTGGTCTACCGCACGACGACGACGCCCGGACCGCGTCGGCGCGTCGTGCCGACCTGGTTCGCGCGGCTGGCCCACGCCACCAGCGCGGTGGTGGCGATCACGATCGTGGTGGGCGTGGTCACCACCGCATCCGGGCCGCACTCCGGGGACTCCGACGCGGTCCGGTCCGGATTCGACGCCGAGCTGTTCGAGCACCTCCATGCCTGGCCGGCCTACGTCACGCTGCTGCTGACGGTGACGCTGCTCGCGGCGGCGGTCATCCGGGGTCTGCCGGTCGCCGGCTGGGCCGTTGGGCTGCTCGGGATCGAGGCGATGCAGATCATCATCGGGCTGGTCCAGGCCCGGACCGGCCTGCCCCCGGTGCTCGTCGGCAGCCACATGGTGCTGGCCTGCGTCCTCGCCGCGGTGATGACGGCGCTGATCCTGCACCTGAGGGCCCCTGTCGCCGAGACGGATGCCTCCCCGGCGTCGGCCACGGCATCCGCTGCCGGCACCGCGCGCAGCTAACGGTTCCCGCTGGCCCGCGCGCGGCCGGAGCGACGGCGGCTAGAAGGGCAGCAGCGGGTCGACGCCGACGGCGACGAAGAGCAGCGTGAGGTACGCGATCGAGCCGTGGAAGACCCGCATCGGAGAGACGTGCTCGTGCCGGATCGCCAGGTTGTAGAGGCGGTGGGTCTCGTAGATGAACCAGCCGCCGGTCACCAGCGCGACGAAGGCGTAGAGCAGGCCCATGTCCGCGACGGGGATGAGCAGCAGAGAGCAGGCGACCGTCGCCCAGGCGTAGAGGATGACCTGCAGGCCGACCTGGGCGCGCCCGCGCACCACGGCGAGCATGGGCACGCCGGCGGCCTGGTAGTCGGCGCGGTAC
The DNA here is from genome assembly GCF_004403225.1 of Cryobacterium sp. Sr8. Classification (NCBI taxonomy): domain Bacteria; kingdom Bacillati; phylum Actinomycetota; class Actinomycetes; order Micrococcales; family Microbacteriaceae; genus Cryobacterium; species Cryobacterium sp. Sr8. The sequence continues at coordinate 78,240 of NZ_SOHO01000039.1, forward strand.
TTCATCGACAGCGGCCAATAGTGCGGCGGGGTCCAGAGGAAGATCACCGCGAACAGGATGAACGGCGGCCACGACAGGTCGCCGGTCACGGCGGCCCAGCCGATCAGCACGGGCATGCAGCCGGCCACGCCGCCCCAGATGATGTTCTGGGCCGTGCGGCGCTTAAGGATGATCGTGTAGAACACGACATAGAGCAGGATGGCCGCCAGCGAGAGCACCGCAGCCAGCCAGTTGGTGAACGCCCAGAGCCAGACGATGGAGGCCGCGCCCAGCACCCAGGCGAGGATGAGCGCCTCACGGTCGCTGACCTCCCCGGTCACCAGCGGCCGATCCTTCGTGCGCTTCATCAGCCGGTCGATGTCACGGTCGAGGTAGCAGTTGAACACGCCGGCCGAACCGGCGCTCAGCGCGCCACCGATCAGCGTCGCCAGCACCAGCCACAGGCTGGGGATGCCGCCGGCCGCCAGGATCATGGTGGGCGCGGTGACGACGAGCAGGAGCTCGATGATCCGAGGCTTGGTCAGGGCGACATATGCCTTCAGGGTGCGGCGGATGGTGCGCGGTCCGCTCTCGCGGCGGGTTTCTACGGCGACGTCCATTGCTCCTCTTACGGTTCTGCTGGCTCGGTCAATTCTAGGCCATGCCGGACGGCCGGGCGGGAGCGTCCGCGCCCCGCCCGGCGGCCGGGGCTGCCGTCATCCCACGACACACGGGAATGCCGCATCCCTATACTGAACATGCCCGCCAGTCACGGCGATTGTCCGCGTGGATCGGCCTCGCCGAACCACACGCGCACGCGTGAGGCCGATGAAGTCCACGGGCGCGCCAACCTCAGCAGGAGCGGGTCCGTGACGACCTGCCCTCGTCGCTTCCAGAAGGGTCCTTTCAAAGTGGCAGCATTGCAGTGGAATTCCATCGACAACACGGCCATCGACACGGCCCGTCTGCTTGCCGCGGACGCCGTGGAGAAGGTCGGCAACGGGCATCCGGGCACCGCCATGAGCCTGGCCCCGGCAGCGTACCTCCTGTTCCAGAAGGTCATGCGGCGCGACCCGGCCGACAACGCCTGGCTCGGCCGCGACCGCTTCGTGCTCTCCGCCGGCCACAGCTCGCTCACCCAGTACGTCCAGCTCTACCTGGGCGGTTACGGCCTCGAGCTCGATGACCTCAAGGCGCTCCGCACCTGGGGCTCGAAGACTCCCGGCCACCCGGAATACGGCCACACCGACGGCGTCGAGATCACGACCGGCCCGCTCGGGCAGGGCCTGGCCTCCGCCGTGGGCTTCGCCTACTCCGCGCGGTTCGAGCGCGGCCTGTTCGATCCGGATGCCGCGGACGGCACGAGCCCGTTCGACCACTTCGTCTATGTCATCGCCGGCGACGGCGACCTGCAGGAGGGCGTCACCGCCGAGGCATCCTCGCTCGCCGGCCACCAGCAGCTCGGCAACCTGATCACCATCTACGACAGCAACCAGATCTCGATCGAAGACGACACGAACATCGCGTTCACGGAGGACGTCGCGGCGCGCTACGCCGCCTACAACTGGCACGTGCAGACCGTCGACTGGAAGAAGACCGGTTCGTACGTCGAGGACGTCGCCGAGCTCCACTCCGCGATCGAGGCGGCCCAGGCCGTGACCGACCAGCCGTCGCTGATCATCCTGAAGACGATCATCGGCTGGCCCAGCCCGAAGAAGCAGAACACCGGCAAGATTCACGGATCCGCGCTGGGCGCCGAGGAACTCGCCGGTGTCAAGACGGTGCTGGGATTCAACCCGGACAAGAACTTCGAGGTCGCGGACGACGTGATCGAGCACACCCGCAAGGCCCTCGTCCGCGGTGCGGACCAGCACGCCGAGTGGAACACGCGCTTCGACGCCTGGTCGGCGGCGAACCCCGAACGGAAGCAGCTGCTGGACCGCCTGCTCACCGGCGAACTGCCCGACGGGCTCGACGAGGCGCTCCCGGTCTTCCCGGCCGGCACCGAGGTCTCCACCCGGGCCGCATCCGGCAAGGTGCTCGGCGTCCTCGGCTCGGTCATCCCCGAACTCTGGGGCGGCTCCGCCGACCTCGCCGAATCGAACAACACCACGATCGCGGGCGCCGCATCATTCGTTCCGAGCGAACACAGCACCGGCGCGTGGAGCGGCCACAAGTACGGCCGCGTGCTGCACTTCGGCATTCGCGAGCACGCGATGGCCGCCATCCTGAACGGCATCGTGTTGCACGGCAACACTCGCCCGTTCGGCGGGACCTTCCTGATCTTCAGCGACTACATGCGCCCGGCGATCCGCCTCGCGGCGCTGATGAAGGCGCCGTCGATCTTCGTCTGGACGCACGACTCCGTCGCCCTCGGCGAAGACGGCCCCACCCACCAGCCGATTGAGCAGCTCGCGACGCTCCGTGCCATTCCGGGCCTCGACGTCGTGCGTCCGGGCGACGCCAACGAGGTGAGCTGGGCCTGGAAGACGATCCTCGAACGTCGAGGCGGTCCGGCCGGCATCGTGCTGACCCGCCAGAACATCCCCGTGTTCGAGCGCGGCGACGGCGACGCATCCGGAGACACCTTCGCGTCGGCCGCGAACGTGGCCCGGGGCGCCTACGTCCTGGCCGAGGCCCCCGGCGGCACCCCCGACGTGATCCTGATCGGGACCGGCTCGGAGGTGCAGCTGGCAGTCAACGCCCGCGAGGCGCTCAGTGCCGACGGCATCAACGCCCGGGTCGTGTCGGCGCCCAGCCTCGAATGGTTCGAGGAGCAGACCGCCGAATACCGCGAGTCGGTGCTGCCGGCGGCCGTGACCGCGCGGGTATCGGTTGAGGCCGGAATCGCGCTGACCTGGGGCAGGTACGTCGGCGACCGCGGCCGCAGCGTCTCCATCGAGCACTTCGGTGCCTCGGCGGACTACAAGACCCTGTTCCGCGAATTCGGCATCACCACGGATGCCGTGGTCGCCGCCGCCAGGGAATCCCTCGCAGCGCTCTGAGCGCGCCCCGAAACCTACATCTGAATCACAGGAGAAAAACATGACTGAGACCACTCCCCTCGCCCAGCTTTCCGCTGCCGGCGTCAGCATCTGGCTGGACGACCTGTCCCGCGAGCGCATCACCTCCGGCGGACTGAAGAATCTGATCGCCGAGAAGAACGTCGTCGGCGTCACGACGAACCCGACGATCTTCGCCGGCGCTCTGAGCAAGGGCGAGGCGTACACCGAGCAGGTTGCGCTCCTCGCCGCGGCCGGCACCGGCGTTCACGACGCCGTCTTCGAGATCACCACCGACGACGTCGCCGCGGCCAGCGACCTGTTCCGCCCGGTCTACGACCGCACGAACGGTCTCGACGGCCGGGTCTCGATCGAGGTCGAGCCGACCCTCGCCCACGACGCGGCCGGAACCATCGCCGCGGCCCGCCAGCTCTGGGCAAAGGTCGACCGGCGCAACGCCCTGATCAAGATCCCGGCGACCATCGAAGGCCTCGAGGCGATCACGGAGACCATCGCGGCCGGCATCAGCGTCAACGTCACGCTCATCTTCAGCCTCGAACGCCACCGCCAGGTCATCAACGCCTACCTGACCGGGCTGGAAAAGGCCCGGGCCGCCGGAATCGACATCTCCACCATCCACTCGGTCGCGTCGTTTTTCGTGTCGCGCGTGGACACCGAAATCGACAAGCGCCTGGAAGCCGTCGGCACGGCCGAGGCGCTCGCCCTCAAGAGCAAGGCCGGCGTCGCCAACGCGCGCCTGGCCTACCAGGTCTACGAGCAGGCCTTCGACAGCGAGCGGGCCAGGGTGCTCATCGGAGCCGGGGCGAACAAGCAGCGCCCGTTGTGGGCCTCGACCGGTGTCAAGGACCCGAGCCTGCCCGACACCCTCTACGTGACCGAGCTGGTCGCGCCCGAGGTCGTCAACACCATGCCGGAGAAGACCCTCGACGCGACGTTCGACCACGGCGTCATCGCCGGGGACACGATCACCGGCAACTACGACGACGCCAACGCCGTTCTCGACGCGCTGGCCGCCCAGGGCATCTCCTACGACGATGTCACCCGGGTGCTCGAGGCCGAGGGCGTCTCCAAGTTCATCGTGTCCTGGAACGAGCTGCTCGACACGGTCACGGCCGCGCTCGAGGCCGCCCGGGCCCACCGGTGAGCTTCCGCATTTCGGTGAGCGGCGGCGCGGCCGAGGCCGTCCGCACCGCGGTGCCCATCCTCGTCGACGACCTGGTCGCGTCGAGCATCACGGCCCTCGACCCCGCGCTCTGGGGTCCGGAGGCCGAGGATGAGGCGTCGAAGCGTCTCGGCTGGACCGAGTCGGTCGCGGTCTCGCGTCCGCTCGTCGCCGAGATCCTGGCGCTGCGCGACACGCTTCGCGCCGACGGCGTCACCCGGATCGCCCTGGCGGGCATGGGCGGCTCGTCGCTGGCGCCCGAGGTCATCACCCGCACCGCCGGCGTGGGCCTCACCGTGCTGGACTCGACCGATCCCGGCCAGGTTCTTGCCGCCCTGCACGACGGCCTCGAAGCCACGGCACTCGTAGTCTCGTCCAAGTCGGGGTCCACCGTCGAAACCGACAGCCAGCGCCGGGTGTTCGAGCGCGCGTTCCGCGCGGCCGGCATCGACCCGGCCGCGCGGATCATCGTCGTGACCGATCCCGGCTCGCCGCTGGAGGCATCCGCCCGCGCCGCCGGCTACCGCGTCTTCACCGCCGACCCGACTGTCGGCGGACGCTACTCGGCCCTCACGGCGTTCGGCCTGGTGCCGTCCGGCCTGGCCGGGGTCGACGTCGGTCAGCTCCTGGACGAAGCCGACGCGATCAGCCTCGCGCTGGCCGTGGACTCCCCCGAGAACCCGGGCCTCGTGCTCGGCGCGGCCATTGCCGCGACCAGCCCGCTGCGGGACAAGCTCGCCCTGCTGGCGGACGGGACCCACATCGTGGGCCTGCCCGACTGGATCGAGCAGCTCGTCGCCGAATCGACCGGCAAGAAGGGCACCGGCCTCCTGCCCGTCGTGCTCGAATCGGGCGCGCCCGAGCTGTCCGCGAATCTGCCGGACCTGCAGCTGGTGCGCCTCGTCGACGACGCGGGCCTCGAGGTCTTCGGTGCCGACGACGGCACCGACGAGATCCGGGTGAGCGGGACGCTGGGCGCCCAGTTCCTGGTCTGGGAATACGCCACGGTGGTCGCCGGACGGCTGCTGGGCATCAACCCGTTCGACCAGCCGGACGTGGAATCCGCCAAGATCGCGAGCCGCGGACTGCTGGACGCCAGGCCCGAGCCCGAGCCGGCCGCCTTCATCTCCGACGGCATTGAGGTGCGCGGCACGCCGCACGTCATCGGCGCCGCCAGCGACCTCGCCTCGGCCGTCGACGCCCTGCTCGAGGAACTCGGACCGGACGGCTATGTCGCCGTGCAGGCGTACGTCAACCGCCTGGACTGCCCGGAACTGGCCGAGGTCCGCGACCTGCTCGCCCGGCTGTCCAAGCGGCCGGTCACCTTCGGCTGGGGTCCGCGATTCCTGCACTCCACGGGCCAGTTCCACAAGGGCGGGCCGGCCACCGGTGTGTTCCTCCAGATCCTGGCCGTCCCGGCCGAGGACCTCGACATTCCGGAACGGCCGTTCACGTTCGGTGAACTCATCCAGGCCCAGGCCAGCGGTGACGCGAGCGTGCTTGCCGAACATGGTCGCCCGGTCCTCACCCTCACCCTCACCCAGCCTGCTGCGAACATCTCAACCCTGTTCGCCGCCCTGCGTTGACGCCTGTCCCTCAAAGGAGCTGCATGTCCCCGGTGGAGATCACCCCGGAGTTCAATCCGCTGCGATCAGCGTCCGACTACCGCCTGAACCGGATCGCGGGGCCCAGCAGCCTCGTCATCTTCGGCGTGACGGGCGACTTGTCGCGGAAGAAACTCATGCCCGCCGTGTACGACCTGGCGAATCGGGGGCTGCTGCCGCCGGGCTTCGCGCTCGTCGGTTTCGCCCGGCGCGACTGGGACAACGAGGACTTCATGCAGGTCGTGCACGACGCCGTGAAGCAGTATGCGCGCACCGAGTTCCACGAGGATGTCTGGGCGCAGCTGGCCGAGGGCATCCGTTTCGTGCCGGGTACGTTTGACGACGACGCGGCGTTCGAACAGCTCAAGGAGACCATCCAGGAGCTCGATGAGAAGCGCGGCACGATGGGCAATCATGCGTTCTACCTCTCGATCCCGCCGAAGGCGTTCCCGCAGGTCACGGAGCAGCTGCGTCGCTCTGGTCTCGCGGAGCAGAAGGAGGGCCAGTGGCGCCGCGTCGTCATTGAGAAGCCCTTCGGCAGCGACCTGAAGACGGCTCGGGAGCTCAACGACGTCGTCGAGTCGGTCTTCCCGGCCGATTCGGTCTTCCGGATCGACCACTACCTGGGCAAGGAGACGGTGCAGAACATTCTGGCCCTGCGCTTCGCCAACCAGCTGTACGAACCGATCTGGAACGCCAACTACGTCGACCACGTGCAGATCACCATGGCCGAAGACATCGGAGTGGGCGGCCGCGCCGGCTACTACGACGGCATCGGCGCCGCCCGCGACGTGATCCAGAACCACCTGCTGCAGCTCCTCGCCCTGACGGCGATGGAGGAGCCGATCTCCTTTGCGGCGGAAGACCTCCGCACCGAGAAGGAGAAGGTGCTGGCCTCCGTCCGTTTGCCCGACGACCTCGCCACCGGCACCGCCCGCGGGCAGTACTCGGGGGGCTGGCAGGGCGGCGAGAAGGTCCTCGGCTTCCTCGACGAAGACGGGATGAACCCGGAGTCGCTCACCGAAACCTACGCCGCGCTCAGGCTCACCATCGAAACCCGGCGCTGGTCGGGAGTCCCGTTCTATCTCCGGGCCGGGAAGCGGCTGGGCCGACGGGTCACCGAGATCGCCGTCGTGTTCAAACGCGCCCCGCAGTCCCTGTTCGAGGAGGGCCACACGGCGACGCTCGGCCAGAACGCGCTCGTCATCCGGGTGCAGCCCGACGAGGGGGTCACCATCCGTTTCGGCTCGAAGGTTCCCGGCGTCGGAATGCAGGTGCGCGACGTCACGATGGACTTCGGCTACGGACACGCCTTCACCGAGGCGAGCCCGGAGGCCTACGAGCGTCTCATCCTCGACGTGCTCCTCGGCGACCCGCCGTTGTTCCCCCGCCACGAGGAGGTCGAGCTGTCCTGGAAGATCCTCGACCCGATCGAAGAGTTCTGGGCCGAGCAGGGCCGGCCGGAGCAGTACCGGCCGGGAACGTGGGGTCCCGATTCCGCCGACGAATTGCTGTCTCGCGACGGCCGGAAGTGGAGGCGACCGTGATTGTCGACCTGCCGGACACCACGACGTCCAAGATCTCCAAGGCGCTGGTGCGCATCCGGGAGGAGGGCGGCGCCGTGGCTCTCGGCCGTGTGCTGACGCTCATCATCGCGTCGACGCTCGGCCACGAAGAGGAGGCCATCGAGGCCGCCAATGACGCCTCACGGGAGCATCCCATGCGCGTCATCGTGGTCTCCACCCGGGAATCCGACGGCACGCACAGCGCCGTCGAGGCCCGGGTCGACGCCGAGATCCGCGTCGGCGGGGACGCGGGGGCGAGCGAGGTCATCGTGCTCCGCGCCTACGGCGATGCCGCCAGCGACCCGGAGAGCCTCGTGATGGGTCTGCTCCTGCCGGACGCGCCCGTCGTCGCCTGGTGGCCGGGCGAGGCCCCCGACGTGCCCGCGGAGTCCCCCCTCGGGCGGATCGCATACCGCCGGGTGACGGATGCGTCGGCGCAGGCCGACCCGCAGGCCGCCCTGCACCGTCTCTGCACCAGCTACCGACCCGGCGACACCGACTTCGCCTGGACCCGGCTCACCCTCTGGCGGGCCCAGCTCGCCGCCGTGCTCGACCAGCCGCCGTACGAGGCGATCACGGCGGTCCAGGTCGAGGGCGCGGCCGATTCACCCTCGACGGCGCTGCTGGCCGCCTGGCTGCAGATGCAGCTGCAGGTGCCGGTCGAATACGAGCTCACCTCGGGCCCGCTGGCCCACGGAATCCGCGGGGTTCACCTCACCCGGGCATCCGGCGTCATCTCGCTCGAACGGGACATTCCGGAAATCGCGACCCTGACCCAGCCCGGCCGCCCGCAGCAGGATCTCACCCTCAAACGCCGCAGCCTGCGCGACTGCCTCTCCGATGAGCTGCGACGCCTCGACCCGGATGAGTTATATGGTGAAGTGATCACGCGCGGCCTGCCGCAACTCGACGACGTGGTCGCAGAACAGACCGGAGCACACTTGTGACGAATGAACGGCGCGTATTAGTCCACCTCAACAAGGAGTCGTTGTCGGCTTCGGTGGCGGCGCGGTTCATCACGAAGACCGTCGACATCCTTGACGACCAGGATGCTGCGAATGTCGTGCTGACCGGCGGTTCGGTCGGCATCGCCGTGCTGGCGGCCATCAACTCGTCGCCGGCCAGGGACACGATCGACTGGGGCCGGGTCTCGTTCTGGTGGGGCGACGAACGCTGGGTGCCCAAGGGCCACGCCGACCGCAACGAGCTGCAGGCGCGGGAAGCCCTGCTGGATCACATCTCGGTGCCGGAGGCGAACGTGCACCCGTTCCCCGCCTCGGACGAGGGCGACGACCTCGAGGCCGCCGCCGCTCGCTACGCGGCCGAGCTGGCCCTCGCCGCCCCATCCGGGGCCGCGCTGCCCCGCTTCGACATCACCTTCCTCGGCGTCGGGCCCGACGGCCACGTCGCCTCGCTCTTCCCGCACCAGTCAGGCATCCGGGAATCGCAGGCCAGCGTCATCCCGATCCTGAACGCGCCCAAGCCGCCGGCCGAGCGTTTGAGCCTCACCCGCCCCGCCCTGAACTCGTCGGAACGGGTCTGGCTGGTCCTGGCCGGCTCGGACAAGGCCTCCGCCCTCGGGCTGGCGCTGGCCGGGGCGAGCCGCGACGAGGTGCCGGTCGCGGGCATCAAGGGACGCAAGCGCACGGTCTTCTTCGTGGACAGTGAGGCCGCGGCCGAGGTGCCAGAGAACCTCATCGCCCCCATCTACTAATAACACCGCGAACCCGCAGTTGTGCGTGTTATGAGGGCCTCATAACGTGCACAACTGCGGGTTCGCGGTATGTGGTGGGTGCTAGTTGGTGGCGGTCAGCTTGCCACGGCGCACGCGCAACTGCTGGAGCGCCTCCTCGAGGAGCGACTCCGCTTCCTCTTCGGTGCGGCGTTCCTTGACGTAGGCCAGGTGCGTCTTGTACGGCTCGAGCTTGATCACCGACGGCGGGTTCGCCTTGTCGCGGCCGGCCGGCAGGCCGGAGGACGGGCAGTCGATGGTGACGGGGATTTCCTCGTCGGGAAGGTTGGCCGCGAAGTAGCGGACGGTTTCGTTGCCGAGGGCGTCCCAATAGGACACCTTGATGCGGTCGGCGTGGAAACCACGGTCCTGCTCCCCCATGGGCCCCGCTCCGACACGAGAACCCCGAATTGCGCTGCCACCAGATGCCATGATGTTTCTCCCCTTGTGCTGATTAGTCGGTATAGCCGCAGTCCAGGGGACTGCGATCGTGCAAAATCTGCCTAAGCGCCGGTGTCGAACTTGGTGATCAGGCCGAGCACCACGATGCAGGAAATCCACAGCAGCCCGAGAATGATGGTGATTCGGTTGAGGTTGCGCTCGGCAACCCCGGATGCGCCGAGGTTCGAAGTGACGCCGCCGCCGAACATGTCGGACAGCCCGCCCCCTCGTCCCTTGTGCAACAGAATGAGCATGGTGAGCAGGAGGCTCGTAATGCCGAGCAGTACCTGCAACACAACCTGGAGAATGTCCACGAAAACCTTTCACAATGCGGTGGGCGCGCGCGCACCACCAAGACACTGGTAATTATAGCCTGACGGCCAAGCCCACCCGCGGTTGCCCCTCCGGACAACCGCGTTGGGTCTAGATTCCGACGTGCTTCTGGTACCGGACGATGCCGGAGAATTCATCGATGTCGAGGCTCGCCCCGCCGACGAGCGCGCCGTCGACGTTGGGTTCGCGCATGAACCCGGCGATGTTGACGGCCTTGACCGACCCGCCGTAGAGGATGCGGGTCTTGTCGGCCACGTCCTGGCCGAGCGTCTCGTTCAGCACGGCACGCAGCGCGGCAGCGACCTGTTCGGCCTGCTCCGGCGTCGCGGCCTGTCCGGAGCCGATCGCCCAGACCGGCTCGTACGCCACAACGATGTCCGCGGCCCTGGTGACCCCGGCGAGGGCCGCGCGAAGCTGCGCGACCGGGACGGCGCTCGGGCCGTGCAATTCGAGGTCCGCGGCGGTCTCGCCGACGCAGATGATCGGGACCAGGTTGTGCCTGAGCGCGGCCACGACCTTCGCGGCCACCTGCTCGTCGGTCTCGGCGTGCAGGGTGCGGCGCTCGGAGTGGCCGATGATCACGTACTGGCATTCGAGCTGGGCCAGGAATGCGCCGGAGATCTCCCCGGTGTAGGCGCCGGAGTCGTGCTCGGAGAGGTCCTGCGCGCCGAAGGCGAGCGGGAGCTTGTCCGCGGCGACCAGGGTCTGCACGGATCGCAGGTCGGTGAACGGCGGGAAGACGGCAACCTCGACGGCGGTGAAGTCGTGCCGCGCGTCCTTGAGACTCCAGGCGAGCTTCTGCACGAAGGCGATGGCCTGGAGGTGGTCCAGGTTCATCTTCCAGTTGCCCGCAATCAGGGGCGTGCGCCGTGGGTTGATATTCACTGCCATCCGAGGACCTCCAGTCCAGGCAGGCGCTTACCCTCGAGGAACTCGAGGCTGGCGCCACCGCCGGTAGATATATGACCGAATTGGTCGTCGTTGAAACCGAGAATTCGTACGGCCGCCGCGGAATCTCCCCCGCCGACGACGCTGAGGCCGTCGACCTCGGTGAGTGCGGACGCGACCGTGCGCGTGCCTTCGGCGAAGGCGGCAAGCTCGAACACGCCCATGGGGCCATTCCAGAAGACCGTCTTCGACGCGCGGATGATGGCGGCGAACGCCCGGGCGGAGTCCGGACCGATGTCCAGGCCCAGCCCGGATGCGCCGAACGGGGTGTCTTCGATCGCGTCGGCCAGGGTGACCTGGTGTTCGGCGTCCCCGCCGAACTTCGACGCCACGACGATGTCCGTGGGGAGCACGATCTTCACGCCGAGGCGCTCGGCTTCGGCGAGGTAGCCGCGGACGGTGTCGAGCTGGTCGCTCTCGAGCAGGCTTGATCCGACCTTGTGGCCCTGGGCCGCGAGGAAGGTGAACACCATCCCGCCGCCGATCAGCAGCGAGTTGACCCTGGGCAGGAGGTGGCCGATGACGCCGAGCTTGTCCGAGACCTTCGAGCCGCCGAGGACGACCGTGTACGGCGCCTCGGGCTTCTCGGTCAGACGGTCGAGGACGTCGAGCTCCGTGGCGATCAGCAGGCCGGCGGCGCTCGGCAGGAGCGTCGCCAGTTCGAACACGCTGGCCTGCTTGCGGTGGACCACGCCGAAGCCGTCCGACACGAGCACGTCGCCCAGCGCCGCGAGGCGGGCCGCGAAGGCGGCCCGCTCCGCGTCGACCTTGCTGGTCTCCCCCGCGTTGAAACGCAGGTTCTCGAGCACGACGACGCCGCCGTCGGTGAGCTGCGCGACGGCATCCGTCGCCGAATCCCCGACGGTGTCGGTGGCGAAGGCGACTCCGGTTCCGAGCAGCTCGCCGAGACGGTCGGCGACCGGGGCCAGGCTGTATTTCGCGTCGGGAGCCCCGTCGGGGCGGCCGAGGTGAGACACGATGACGACCCGGGCGCCCTGGGCGATCAGGGCCCGGATCGTGGGCAGCGAGGCCCTGATCCGGCCGTCGTCGGTGATCCGTCCGCGCTCAAGCGGGACGTTCAGGTCACAGCGGACGATGACTCTTGTGCCCTGGAGCGAACCCAGCGACTCGATGGTGCGCAACAAACCGCGGTCCCGGTTACAGGCGCTCGGCGACGAACTCGGTCAGGTCGACCAGTCGGTTCGAGTAACCCCACTCGTTGTCGTACCACGAGGCAACCTTGACCTGGTCGCCGATGACCTTGGTGAGCCCGGCGTCGAAGATCGAGGAGTGCGGGTCGCCGACGATGTCGCTGGAGACGATCGGGTCCTCGGTGTAGCTGAGGATGCCCTTGAGGGGTCCCTCGGCCGCAGCCTTGTACGCGGCATTGACTTCCTCGACGGTGACCGGGCGTGAAGCGGTGATGGTGAGGTCGGTGATCGAGCCGGTCGGGACCGGAACGCGCAGTGCGTAGCCGTCGAGCTTGCCGACGAGCGCGGGGATGACGAGGCCGAGGGCCTTGGCGGCGCCGGTCGAGGTCGGGATGATGTTCACGGCGGCGGCGCGGGCGCGGCGGAGATCGCTGTGCGGGCCGTCCTGAAGGTTCTGGTCGGCCGTGTACGCGTGCACCGTGGTCATCAGGCCGCGTTCGATCCCGAAGTTGTCCAGGAACACCTTGGCGAGGGGGGCGAGGCAGTTCGTGGTGCAGGACGCGTTGGAGATGACGTCGTGCACGGCGGGGTCGTAGACGCCCTCGTTCACGCCGAGAACGATGGTCGCCACGTTGTCGCCCGTCGCGGGTGCGGAGACGAGGACCTTCTTGGCGCCGGCGGCGATGTGCTTGCGCGCGGCCTCCGCCTTGGTGAAGAAACCGGTCGACTCGATCACGACGTCGACGCCGAGCGCGGCCCACGGGAGGTTCGCGGGGTCGCGCTCGGCCAGTACCTTGATCGCCTTGCCGTTGACGACGATCGAGTCACCGACGACCTCCACCGTCGCGTCCAGGCGGCCGTTGGTCGTGTCGTACTTCAGTAGGTGAGCGAGCGTCTTCGTGTCGGTGAGGTCGTTGACCGCGACGATGTCGAGTTCGCTGCCCTTGGCCAAAGCCGCTCGGAAGTAGTTACGGCCGATCCGGCCGAATCCGTTGATGCCGATCTTTACAGACACGAATGACTCCTGTTACTGAGGCGCCGACGGCGCAGATGGGGGTGATCAAAGTACGGACGGCGGTGTCCTGTTAGGGCAAAGACACCATAACGCTATGACAGTAGCAGCAGGCCGGCGGTCTTCTCACGGGCCGTTACGAACCGCGTCTGCACGTTCGACCAGTCGACGATGTTCCAGAATGCCTTGACGTAGTCCGCGCGTACGTTGCGGTAGTCGAGGTAGTAGGCGTGCTCCCAGACGTCGAGCATGAGCACGGGGACCGTGCCGGCGGCGAAGTTGGACTGCTGGTCGAAGAACTGCTGGATGATCAGGCGCTGCCCGATGGAGTCCCAGGCGAGGACGGCCCAGCCGGAGCCCTGCACGCCGAGCGCGACGGCCGCGAAGTGGGCCTGGAACTTGTCGAAGGAGCCGAAGTTGTCATCGATCGCCGCGGCGAGTTCACCGGTGGGCTTGTCTCCGCCGTCCGGGGACATGTTGGTCCAGAACACGGAGTGGTTGACGTGGCCGCCCAGGTTGAAGGCGAGGTCCTTCTCGAGCTTGTTGACGTAGGCGAGGTTGCCGGCGTCGCGGGCCTCGGCCAGCTGGGCCAGGGCAGTGTTCGCGCCGGTCACGTATGCCTGGTGGTGCTTGCCGTGGTGGAGTTCCATGATGGTGCCGCTGATGCTCGGCGCGAGGGCCGAGTAGTCGTAGGGCAGGTCAGGCAGGGTGTATTCAGCCATGTGATTTCTCCTCTGGGTGTTGCCGGATGAGTAGCCGGTGCGGAGGACTCCGCCGCCGGCCGGTGGGCGACCATGACAGTCTAGTCAGGCGTGCCGGTGAGGCTCGGGACGTGTCCTCAGACGTCGTCGAGATCTGGCGGCAGGTTGGCGTCGGTACCGGGAATCCCCAGGTCAACGGCCTTTTTGTCGGCCATGGCGAGGAGTCGTCTGATGCGCCCGGCGACGGCATCCTTGGTCATGGGCGGGTCGGCGTGGTGGCCGAGTTCGTCGAGGCTGGAATCCCGGAATCTCAGTCGCAGCTCGCCGGCGTAGCGCAGGTGCTTGGGGATGTCGTCGCCGAGGATCTCCATGGCCCGGTCGACCCGGGCGCAGGCGGCGACGGCGGCCTGCGCCGACCGGCGCAGGTTCGCGTCGTCGAAGTTGACCAGGCGGTTGGCGGTTGCCCTGACCTCCCGGCGCTGGCGCAGTTCCTCCCAGTTGAGCACGGTGTCCTTGGCGCCCATGTGCACGAGCATGGAGCCGATCGCGTCACCGTCACGGATGACGACCCGGTGCACGCCGCGCACCTCGCGGGCCTTGGCGACGATTCCGAGGCGTCCGGCGGCGCCCACGAGCGCCATGGCCGCCTCGTTGCCGGGGCAGGTTACTTCCAGGGCCGCGGACCTGCCGGGATCGGTGAGCGAGCCGTTCGCGAGGAACGCCCCCCTCCAGACCGCGGCGACTTCTTCCTTGGACCCCGTGGTCAGGCGGTTTGGAAGGCCGCGGATCGGGCGGCGGCGGGCGTCGAGCAGGCCGGTCTGCCTGGCCAGGGTCTCTCCGCCTTCGACCACGCGCACGAGGTAGTGGTTGGTGCGGCGAAGCCCGGATGCCGGCACGACCGACACCTCGCTGCGCACGCCATAGAGCTCGGCGAGATCCTTGCGCACCCTTCGTGCGAGCAGCGCGGTGTCGAGCTCGGATTCGACGGCGATGCGTCCGGAGATCATGTGCAGTCCCCCGGAGAACCGGAGGATTGTCGCTAACTCGGCGGCACGCACCGTGGTCTTGGAGACCTCGATGCGGGAAAGCTCGTCTTTAACGTCGGCGGTGAGTGCCAATCGTATGTTCCATTCTGTTTGTCCGGGCCAGGGTCTTGTGAACCGTTGGCCGTGGTTATTCTCGACCCAGGTCGCGGTGCTTGACGTTGACCGCGACGCCGGGGAATCCTTGGATGAGAGAGGCGAGTTCCCTGGCCATGGCCACGGAGCGGTGCTTGCCGCCCGTGCAACCGATGGCGATCGTCGCATGACGCTTGTTCTCGCGTTGGTAGCCGGCCAGAACCGGCTCGAGGGCCGCCGAGTAGCTGGCGATGAATTCACGTGCGCCCGGCTGGGCGAGCACGAACTCGCTGACCTGGGCGTCCTGGCCGGTGAACTGACGCAGCTCGGGGATCCAGAACGGGTTGGGCAGGAAACGGGCGTCGGCGACCATGTCGACGTCGGTGGGAAGCCCGTACTTGAAGCCGAAGCTGAGGATGGTGACCTGCAGCCCGGCCGCGTCTTCGGCGGCGAAGCGCTCGGTGATGGTGGTGGCCAGCTGGTGGATGTTCAGGTCGGACGTGTCGATCACGATGTCGCACACCTCGCGGACGGCCGCCAGGCGGGTGCGTTCGGCCGTGATCCCGTCGAGGAGGGTCCCGTCGCCCTGCAACGGATGCGGGCGACGCACGGACTCGAAGCGGCGAACGAGCACGTCGTCCCGCGCCTCGAGGAAGATGACCCTCACCTGGGTGCCGCTGCGCAGCGACTGCACGATCTCCTGGAAGTCACTGAAGAACTCGCGGCCTCGGATGTCCACCACGGCCGCGATCTTCGGCAGGGTGCTTCCGGCCCGTTCGACCAGGTCGACCAGGGGCCGGAGCATCTGCGGGGGCAGGTTGTCGACGACGTACCAGTCGAGGTCCTCGAGGGCGTTCGCCACCGTCGACCGACCAGCACCGGACATTCCCGTGACGATCAGCACTTCCTGCTTCTCGATCTCCGCTGTCATTCTGGGCTGCGCCTTTGGTCGTGGTGGGGTGGTTTGTCCAGCCTACCTACCGGCGCGGGCGTTCAGGCGCGTAAATGCTGATGAATCGCGCCCGCGAGGGTCGGGCCGATGCCCCGCACGTCGCCGATGGCCGCCTCGGGGGCTTCCTTCAGCCGGGCCACCGAGCCGAAGTGCGCCAGCAGCACCTTCACCCGGGCCGGGCCGAGACCGGGGATCTCGGCGAGCACCGTCGAGATGTCGCGCTTGCGCCTGGACCGTTGGTGAGCGATCGCGAACCGGTGCGCCTCGTCCCTGATCCGCTGGATCAGGAACAGGGCGTCGCTGTTGCGCGGCAGGATCACCGGGTACTCCGAGTCCGGCAGCCAGATTTCCTCCAGCCGCTTGGCGATGCCGCAGAGCGCGATCCCGGTTATCCCCGCGTCGGCCAGCGCCCGGGCGGCCGCGGCCACCTGGGGCTGGCCGCCGTCGACGATGAGGAGGTTGGGACGGTAGCGGAACTTCTTCCGTTTCTGCTCGGCGGACTCGGCCAGGGCGGGGTCGCCGCCGGGCTGGTCGTCGCCGGCCGGATCGTCGCCGGGCACGAGGTAGGCCAGGCGCCGGGACAGCGTGCGGTAGATGGAGTCGGTGTCGTCGGTCGACTCGGGAATCGTGAACCGGCGGTACTCGTCTTTGCGGGGCAGGCCGTCCTCGAACACCACCATGGACGCCACGATGTTCGTGCCGCTCAGGTGGGAGACGTCGTAGCACTCCATCCGGAGCGGCGCCTCCGCCATCCCCAGCGCGTCCTGGATGTCTTCGAGCGCCTTCGACCGGGCAACGAAGTCGGAGCTCCGCCGGGTCTTGTACAGCATGAGGGCGTGCCGGGCGTTCTGGGTCGCCGTGGCCAGCAGCGCGGCCTTCTCCCCGCGCTGGGCCGCGACGAGGCGCACCTTTCGGCGGGCCAGCCCGGCCAGCAGCGTCTCCAGCGCCTCGGCGTCGTCCGGGAGCTGCGGCACGACGATCTCGCGCGGCGGCGGGCTGTCGGCACTGTACGCGGTCTGCATGATCGAGTCGATCAGTTCCCCGGTCGTCACGTCGAGTTCCTTGTCGACCATCCAGCCGCGCACACCACGGATGCGCCCGCCCCGCACGATGAACAGTTGCACCGCGGCCGCCAGCTCGTCTTCGTCGATGCCGAAGAGGTCGATGTCGACGCTGTCCCGCAGCACGACGGCGCTCTTTTCGAGCACGGCGTTCAGCGCCATCACCTGGTCGCGCCGTTTGGCGGCGAGCTCGTAGTCCTGGGCTCCCGCGGCGACCTTCATCTCGGCCGTCAGCCTGTTGATCAGCTTCTTGTCCTGGCTGCCCATGAAGCTGACGAACTCGCCGACCCGGGCGCGGTGTTCCTCGATGCTCACCGTGCCGGAACACGGACCGAAACAGCGGCCGATCTGGCCGGCGAAGCAGGGCTTGCCCGACTGCATGGCCCGCTTGTAGTTGGCGTTGTTGCAGGTGCGGATCGGGAAGGCCTTGAGCATCAGTTCGATCGTCTCGTACACCGCCCAGACCTTGGGGTACGGGCCGAAATACCGTGCGCCGCGGATGCCGGTGGTTCGGGTGACGAGCGCGCGCGGCGCCTCGTCGGCGAGCGTCACCGCCAGGTAGGGGTAGGACTTGTCGTCCTTGAACTGCACGTTGAAGGGCGGATCGAACTCGTTGATCCAGGTCCACTCGAGTTGCAGCGCCTCCACCTCGGTGCCCACGACGGTCCATTCGACGCCGGTGGCGGTCGTGACCATGCGCCGCGTGCGCTCGTGCAGGCTGCTGAGCGGGGCGAAGTAGTTGCTCAGCCGGGCGCGCAGGTTCTTGGCCTTGCCGACATAGAGAACCCGCCCGGAGGCATCCCGGAACCGGTACACCCCCGGGCTGGTGGGAATCTCGCCCGTTTTCGGGCGGTAACTCAGTGCGTCAGACATCGGCTCTTTCGGCGGCGGTCATCGCGGGCGGCGGTCATCGCGTGGCAGCAGTCATCGCGCGTCGAGGATCTCCTTGAGGAAGGTGCCGGTGTGGCTGCGCTTGACGGTGGCCAGGTGTTCCGGCGTGCCGCTGGCGAGCACGCGGCCTCCCCCGGAGCCGCCCTCCGGTCCCATGTCGATCACCCAGTCGGCCGATTTGATGACGTCGAGGTTGTGTTCGATGACGACGACGGTGTTGCCCTTGTCGACGAGGCTGTTCAGCACGAGCAGGAGCTTGCGAACGTCCTCGAAGTGCAGGCCGGTGGTCGGTTCGTCGAGCACATACACGCTCCGCCCGTTCGACCGGCGCTGCAGCTCGGTCGCAAGCTTCACCCGCTGCGCCTCGCCGCCGGAGAGGGTCGTCGCGCTCTGGCCGAGACGCACGTAGCCGAGCCCCACCTCGACGAGGGTCTTCAGGAAACGGTGGATCGCGGAGATCGGCTCGAAGAACTCGGCGGCGTCGCTGATGGGCATGTCCAGCACCTCGGCGATGTTCTTGCCCTTGTAGTGCACGGTCAGCGTGTCGCGGTTGTAGCGCGCTCCCCCGCACACCTCGCAGGCGACATAGACGTCGGGCAGGAAGTTCATTTCGATCTTGATCGTGCCGTCGCCCGAGCAGGCCTCGCAGCGTCCGCCCTTGACGTTGAAGCTGAACCGGCCGGGGAGGTAGCCGCGGGCCTTGGCCTCCATCGTCTCGGAGAACAGCGTGCGGATCTTGTCGAAGACGCCGGTGTAGGTGGCCGGGTTGGAGCGCGGCGTGCGCCCGATCGGCGCCTGGTCGACATGGATGACCTTGTCGAGGTGGTCGAGGCCGGTCACCCGCGTGTGCTTGCCCGGGAGCTTGCGGGCGCCGTTGAGCTTGTTGGCGAGCACGCGATAGAGGATGTCGTTGACCAGCGAGGACTTGCCGGAGCCGCTGACCCCGGTTACCGCGGTGAACGTGCCGAGTGGGAAACTCGCGGTCACCTTGCGCAGGTTGTTGGCCTCGGCGCCGGTGACGACAATCTGCCGCTCCGGGTCGACTTCGCGCCGCGTGGTCGGCGTCGGGATCGACTTGCGCCCCGCGAGGTAGTCGCCGGTGAGCGACTTCTTGTTGGCGAGCAGCGATTCGTAGGATCCGGAGTGCACGACGTGTCCGCCGTTCACGCCGGCGCCGGGCCCGATGTCGACGATCCAGTCGGCGGTGCGGATGGTGTCCTCGTCGTGCTCGACCACGATCAGGGTGTTGCCGAGGTCGCGCAGGGCGACCAGGGTCTCGATCAGGCGGCGGTTGTCCCGCTGGTGCAGGCCGATGCTGGGCTCGTCGAGCACGTAGAGCACCCCGGTCAGGCCGGAGCCGATCTGGGTGGCCAGACGGATGCGCTGGGCCTCGCCGCCGGACAGGGTCGCCGCGGCGCGGGCCAGGTTGAGGTAGTTGAGGCCGACCCGGATGAGGAAGTCCAGGCGCACCTTGATCTCCCGCAGTACCTGGGCCGCGATGGTCTGTTCCCGCTCGGTCAGGTCGAGCTTGTTCATGAACGCGCGCGCGTCGCTGAGGCTGAGCTCGCAGACATCCGCGATGCTCGCGTCGTGCACCTTCACCGCGAGCACCTCTGGCTTCAGCCGGGTGCCGTCGCAGACCGGGCAGGGCACTTCGCGCAGGTATTCGCCCCAGCGCTGGCGCTGGGTGTCGGTCTCGGCCTGGAGGTACTGGCGTTCGATGTACGGGACGACCCCTTCGAAGCCGGAGGTGTAGCTCATCTCCCGGCCGTAGCGGTTCTTCCACTTCACCCGCACCTCGAAGTTATCGCCGCGGAGCACCGCGTTCTGAACCTCGGTGCTGAGGTCTGCCCAGGGCGTGTCGAGGGAGAAGTCGAGGTCCCTGGCCAGGCCGGCGAGGAGCTTCTCGTAGTACTGGAACAGGCCCTTGCCCTGCGTGGTCCAGGGCAGCACGACGCCTTCGGCGAGGCTGAGCTCCGGGTCGCCGAGCAGCAGGTCGGCGTCCACCGACATCCGGGTGCCGAGTCCGGAACACTCGGGGCAGGCGCCGAAGGGGGCGTTGAACGAGAAGGTGCGTGGTTCGATCTCGGTCAGCTGTACCGGGTGGTTGTTCGGGCAGGAGAGCTTCTCGGAGTAGCTCCGCCAGGCGGCGTCGCCCTCGAGGTCGATGTAGTTGATCTGCACGAGCCCGGAGGTGAGCTTGAGCGCGGTCTCGAGCGAGTCGGTCAGGCGGCTGAGCAGCTCAGGGCCGGCGACGAGCCGGTCGACGACCACGGAGATGTCGTGCTTGAGCTGCTTCTTCAGGGTGGGCGGTTCACTCAGCTGGATCTGGACGCCGTCGACGATCGCGCGCGAGTAACCGCCGGCCGCGAGTTCCTTGAACAGGTCGACGAACTCGCCCTTTTTCTGGGAGATGACCGGGCTGAGCACCTGGTACCGGGTGCCGGCCTCCAGTTCCATCAGCTGGTCGGCGATCTGCTGCACGGTCTGCGACCGGATGACCTCGCCGCAGATCGCGCAGTGCGGCACGCCGATCCGCGCCCAGAGCAGGCGCATGTAGTCGTAGACCTCGGTGATGGTGCCGACCGTCGACCGCGGGTTGCGGTTGGTGGACTTCTGGTCGATCGAGACGGCGGGGCTCAGGCCCTCGATGAAGTCGACGTCGGGCCGGTCGACCTGGCCCAGGAACTGGCGGGCGTAGGCGGACAGCGACTCCACGTACCGCCGCTGGCCCTCGGCGAAGATCGTGTCGAAGGCGAGCGAGGATTTGCCGGATCCGGACAGGCCGGTGAAAACGACCAGCGAGTCCCGCGGGATCTCAAGGTCCACATTGTGGAGGTTGTGAACGCGCGCACCGCGGACGCTCAGCACGGGCCCGGACTCTACCTTGGTAATTGACACCCATTGAGTCTATTCAGTGCCGCTGACAGCTCGGTGACACCGGTGAGACCCCGGAGTCAGTCCAGGTGCCCGGCCTTCTCCATATTCCGGAGTTCCCGCTTGAGCTCGGACAGTTCGTCACGCAGCCGCGCGGCGAGTTCGAACTTGAGTTCGCCGGCGGCCTCGAGCATCTGCCCGTTCAGGTCGGCGATGATCGATTCGAGGTCGTTCGCGCCGTTGGCGGCCAGGCCGACCCGCTTCCCGCCGGGAGTCGGCGTGCGGCGGCGGGCATCCCGGCCGGACAGGAGCTCGGCCGTGTCGGCTTCCTCACGCGCCAGGACGTCGGTGATGTCGGCGATCCGTTTGCGCAGCGGGGTCGGGTCGATCCCGTGCAGGGTGTTGTATTCGACCTGCTTCTCGCGCCGGCGGTCGGTTTCGTCGATGGCCCGGGCCATCGAGGGGGTGAGCCGGTCGGCGTACATGTGCACCTGGCCGGACACGTTGCGGGCGGCCCGGCCGATGGTCTGGATGAGCGACGTCGCGGACCGGAGGAAGCCCTCCTTGTCGGCGTCGAGGATGGCGACGAGCGACACCTCCGGCAGGTCGAGGCCTTCCCGGAGCAGGTTGATTCCCACGAGCACGTCGTACAGGCCGGAGCGGAGTTCGGTGAGCAGCTCGACCCGGCGCAGCGTGTCGACGTCGGAGTGCAGGTAGCGCACCCGCACCCCGGCCTCGGTGAGGAAATCGGTGAGCTCTTCGGCCATCTTCTTGGTCAGGGTGGTCACGAGCACGCGTTCGTTGCGCTCGACCCGGAGCCTGATCTGCTCGAGCAGGTCGTCGATCTGTCCGGCGCTGGGCTTGACGATCACCTCGGGGTCGATCAGGCCAGTCGGGCGGATGATCTGCTCGACGATCCCGTCGGCGATCCCCATCTCGTACTTGCCGGGGGTGGCCGAGAGGTAGACGGTCTGGCCGACCCGGTTCTTGAATTCGTCGAACTTGAGCGGCCGGTTGTCGAGCGCGCTCGGAAGCCGGAAGCCGTGCTCGACGAGCGTGCGCTTGCGCGACGAGTCGCCCTCGTACATCGCGCCGATCTGGGGCACGGTGACGTGGGATTCGTCGATCACCATGAGGAAGTCATCCGGGAAGTAGTCGAGCAGGCAGTGCGGCGCTTCGCCCGGGTTGCGGGCGTCGATGTGCCGCGAGTAGTTCTCGATGCCGGAGCAGAACCCGATCTGCTCCATCATCTCGAGGTCGAAGGTGGTGCGCATGCGGAGGCGCTGGGCCTCCAGCAGTTTGCCTTCGCGCTCCAGCTGCTCGAGCCGTTCGGCCAGCTCCTCCTTGATCGTGCCGATGGCGCGGTGCATGACATCCGTGCTGGCGACGTAGTGCGAGCCGGGGAAGACCGACACGGCGTCGAGCTTGCGCACGATGTCGCCGGTGAGCGGGTGCAGGCTGTAGAGCGCCTCGATCTCGTCGCCGAACATTTCGATCCGGATCGCCAGTTCCTCGTACATCGGGATGATCTCGATCGTGTCCCCGCGCACCCGGAAGTGGCCGCGGGAGAAGTCGACGTCGTTGCGCTGGTACTGCATCGCCACGAACTTGCGGATCAGCCAGTCGCGGGAGACCTGCTGGCCCACCTGCAGCGCGACCATCGCCTGGAGGTAGCCCTCCGGCGTGCCGAGGCCGTAGATGCAGGACACGGTCGACACCACGATGACGTCCCGCCGGCTGAGCAGCGCGTTCGTCGTCGAGTGGCGCAGCCGCTCGACCTCGGCGTTGATCGACGAGTCCTTCTCAATGAAGGTGTCGGTCTGCGGGACGTAGGCCTCCGGCTGGTAGTAGTCGTAATAGGAGACGAAGTATTCGACCGCGTTGTTGGGCATGAGCTCGCGGAACTCGTTGACCAGCTGGGCGGCGAGGGTCTTGTTGTGGGCGAGCACGAGCGTCGGACGCTGCACCTGCTCGATCAGCCAGGCGGTCGTGGCCGACTTGCCGGTGCCGGTCGCGCCAAGCAGGACGACATCCGTTTCGCCCGCGTTGATGCGGCCGGCCAGCTCGGCAATGGCGGTCGGCTGGTCGCCACTCGGCGTGTACTCGCTGACCACCTCGAAGGGATGCACCGAGCGCGTGGGTTCCATACCCCCAGTCTAGGGAACGCCCCTGACAGTTACCGATCGAGCGCGGCGCGCACGCGCTCGTAGAGCGCGTCGACCTGCTGCCACGTGTGCGCCAGGGTGCCGTCCGTGTCGATGACGACGTTTGCGACGGCAAGGCGGTCGGCGTCGCTGGCCTGGGAGCGGATCCGGCGGGCGGCATCCGTTTCGTCCATGCCGCGCAGGTGGACCATCCGGCGCGTCCGGGTCTCCTCGTCGGCGTGCGCGACAACGATCAGGTCGAACGGATGGTCGACGGCGGCCTCGACGAGCAGGGGCACGTCGTAGACGACGACGGCGTCCGGGTCGGCCTGCTCGGCGTCGCGGATCAGCTCGTTCGCCAGCGCACGGACGGCGGGATGCACGATGGCATTGAGCTGGGCGAGGGCGGCCGGGTCGCCGAAGACCCGGCTGCCCAGGGCTGCTCGGTTGAGGCTGCCGTCGGCGTTCAGCACCTCGTCGCCGAAGGTCGCGCGGATCCGGGCGAGGGCGTCCGTGCCCGGCTCGACCACGACCCGGGCCAGGTGGTCGGCGTCGATGTGCACCGCTCCGTGCTCCACCAGGCGCCTGGCCACGGTGCTTTTGCCGGATGCGATCCCGCCGGTCAGTCCAATCAGGTACACGCCTGCCATGCTATCCGCCCCCCTCCGCCGAACTGTGAGTTTGGCACCTTCCCGGGGCACCGGAAGGTGCCAAACTCACAGTTCGGCGGGGAGGGTGGGCGAAAAGACGAAGCAGGCCGCACCCCGAGGGGTGCGGCCTGCTTTCTGTGCGGTCGAGCTACTTGTTGCTGGAGAGCTTTTCGCGAAGTGCCGCGAGTGCCTCGTCGTCCGCGAGGGTGCCGGCGCCGGCAGCCTCGGTGGAGAAGGAGGAGCCTGCCGCGGGCGCGACATCGCCGACGGCGATGATCTCGTCGTTCGCGGATGCAACCTGCTTCTTGTGGGCTTCCCAGCGAGCCTGGGCCGCAGCGTAGTCCTGCTCCCACTTCTCGCGCTGGGTTTCGAAGCCCTCGCGCCACTCGTTGGTCTCCGGGTCGAAGCCCTCGGGGTACTTGTAGTTGCCCTTGTCGTCGTACTCGGTGAGCATGCCGTACAGCGCCGGGTCGAACTCGGTGCCTTCGGGGTCGACGTTCTCGTTGGCCTGCTTGAGGCTCAGCGAGATGCGGCGACGCTCGAGGTCGATGTCGATGACCTTGACGAAGACCTCGTCGCCGACGGAGACGACCTGCTCGGCCAGCTCGACGTGCTTGCCGGAGAGCTCGGAGATGTGAACCAGGCCCTCGATGCCCTCGGCAACGCGAACGAACGCGCCGAACGGAACGAGCTTGGTGACCTTACCCGGTGCAACCTGGCCGATGGCGTGGGTGCGGGCGAAGACCTGCCACGGGTCTTCCTGCGTGGCCTTGAGCGACAGGGACACGCGTTCGCGCTCCAGGTCCACCTCGAGGATCTCGACGGTGACTTCCTGGCCGACCTCGACGACCTCGCTGGCGTGCTCGATGTGCTTCCAGCTGAGCTCGGAAACGTGAACCAGGCCATCGACCCCGCCCAGGTCGACGAACGCACCGAAGTTGACGATGGAGGAGACGACGCCCTTGCGGACCTGTCCCTTCTGGAGGTTGTTCAGGAACGTGGTGCGGCTCTCGGACTGAGTCTGCTCGAGCAGGGCACGACGCGACAGCACAACGTTGTTGCGGTTCTTGTCGAGCTCGAGGATCTTCGCTTCGATCTCCTGGCCCAGGTACGGGGTCAGGTCGCGAACGCGACGCAGCTCGATGAGCGAGGCCGGCAGGAAGCCGCGGAGGCCGATGTCGACGATGAGGCCACCCTTGACGACCTCGATGACCGAACCGGTGACGACGCCGTCCGACTCCTTGATCTTTTCCACATCGCCCCACGCACGCTCGTACTGTGCGCGCTTCTTGGACAGGATGAGGCGGCCTTCTTTGTCTTCCTTCTGAAGGACAAGGGCCTCGACCAGGTCGCCGACCTTGACAACCTCGGAAGGGTCAACGTCGTGCTTGATGGAAAGTTCGCGGGAGGGAATGACACCCTCGGTCTTGTAGCCCACGTCGAGGAGAACCTCGTCGCGGTCGATCTTCACTACGGTTCCTTCGATGAGGTCGCCGTCGTTGAAGAATTTCAGAGTCTTTTCGACCGCGGCAAGGAAGTCTTCAGCAGATCCGATGTCGTTGATGGCGACCTGCTTGGGTGCCCGTTCGGTCGTTGCGATTGTCATGTAGTAGTTGCTCCAGGATGGACATAGTTTGGGCCAGCGCAGAAAATGTGTGCTTTTCTTGCTCCGCGCATGGCAACGGATAGGACGTCACAAACGTGACGTTCAAGCTTAGCTGTTTGCGGAGGCGTGCGGCAACCTCGCGGATGACGGCTACTTCAGCAGCGCGGACCGGAGAGTGTCGAGGCCGACGCCGCCGAGGTCGAGGGCCCTGCGGTGGAATTCCTTGATCGAGAAGGCGTCGCCCTCGCGTTCCGTGTACGTGTCCCGCAGCTGCTCCCAGATGCGCTGCCCCACCTTGTACGAGGGGGCCTGCCCGGGCCAGCCGAGGTACCGGTTCACCTCGAACTTGACGAAGCCCTCGTTCATGTTGACGTTCTTGCCCATGAAGTCGAGGGCGTAGTCGGCGTTCCAGATGCCTGACCCGTCGGGCAGCGGCTTTTCGAGGTGCACGCCGATGTCGAGGACCACGCGGGCGGCGCGCATCCGCTGCCCGTCGAGCATGCCGAGACGGTCGGCCGGGTCGTCGAGGTAGCCCAGCTGCTCCATCAGACGTTCCGCGTAGAGCGCCCAGCCCTCGGCGTGTCCCGAGGTGCCGGCGAGCTGGCGGCGCCAGGTGTTCAGTTTCGCGCGGTTGTAGACGGCCTGGCCGATCTGCAGGTGGTGCCCCGGGACGCCCTCGTGGTAAACCGTGGTGAGTTCGCGCCAGGTGTCGAATTCGGTGACGCCGGCCGGAACGGACCACCACATCCGTCCGGGGCGGGAGAAGTCGTCGGTGGGGCCGGTGTAGTAGATGCCGCCCTCCTGGGTGGGGGCGATCATGCACTCGAGTTTCTTGATCTCGTCGGGGATGTCGAACTGGGTCTCCGAGAGCTCGGCGACCGCGCGGTCGCTGGTCTCCTGCATCCACTTCTGCAGGGCGTCGGTGCCGTGCAGTTTGCGGCTGGGGTCGGTGTCGAGGAACGCGATCGCCTCGAGCACGCTGGCGCCGGGCTTGATCTGGTCGGCGATGCTCTCCTGTTCGGCGACCATCCGGGCGAGTTCCTCCCGGCCCCACTCGTAGGTTTCGTCGAGGTCGATCTTCGCGCCGAGGAACCGGCGCGAGGCGAGGGCGTAGAGTTCGCGGCCGATCGCATCCTTCTCGGTGGCGGAGGGCTGGAGCTCGTCGGCGAGGAAGGCGGCCAGCTTGCCGTACGCGGCTGCGGAGCCCTGGGCGGCTGTGCCCAGGTCGCTGGCCAGGCTGGCGGGCAGGCTGCCCTCGGCGAGCGTGGCGTCCGAGGTGAAGTGCGTGAAGAAGCCGTCGTTGGCCGCGTGGCGCTTCGCCTGCAGGAACACCTCCTGCACCTGGCGGCGGGCCGGCGTGATCCCGCGCTCGATGCCGAGGCGGAGCGTCTCGATGTAGCCGTCGATCGCGGCCGGCAGGTTGCCGAGGCGCGAGGAGATGTTTTCCCAGTCGCCGACCGTGTCGGTGGGCATGAGGTCGAAGATCTCCCGGATGCCCTGGGCCGGGGAGGCGATCACGTTCAGGTCGCGCAGCTGCAGCTGGGCCTCGGAACTCTCGACCTCGAGGGCGAGGTCGCTGCGCAGGTCCGTCTGGGTCACCTCGTCGACGTCGTCGACGGCCGTGGCGGCATCCAACTGGGCGATGACCCGCTTGGCCGCCTCGATCGTGCGTTCGTGGCCGGCCGGCGAGTAGTCGCCGAAGCGGCCGTTGCCCTCGGTGCGCCCGATGTAGGTGCCGACTGTGGGGTCGATTTCGACGAGGGTGTCTACCCACTCCTCGGCAATCCGGTCGATTGCCGTCGGGGTGCGCTGGATGTCATGAGTCATGGGCACGAGCCTAGGACACGCAGTGCGCCGAGAGCGGGAGCCTCACGCGGAGGCGCGCCGGGGCGCCGAGGTCGACGGTTCCGGTCGAGTTTGCCCGGCGCACCAGTCAAGGTCGACCGCAAGTGCCAAAGTCGGCGAACCGCGACCCGATCAGTGCGCCGCCTCGTCCCAGTTCCGGCCGCGGCCGATCTGCACGTCCAGGGGCACCAGCAGGTCCGCCGCGGTCGACATCCGGAGGGTGACCACCGAGCGAAGCGCCTCGAATTCGCCCGGGGCCACGTCGAAGACGAGTTCGTCATGAACCTGGAGCAGCATCCGAGACTCCATCGCCGCCTCGCTGAGGTCTTCGGCGATGCCGATCATCGCGAGCTTCATGATGTCGGCGGCGGACCCCTGGATCGGAGCGTTCAGGGCGGCGCGCTCGGCGTTCTCCCGCAGCACCCGGTTGGGGCTGTGCAGTTCGGGGAAGGGGCGTCGGCGGCCGAAGATCGTCTCGGTGTAGCCGTCGATTTTCGCCTGTTCGACGACGTGGCGGAGGTAGTCGCGCACGGCGCCGAAGCGGGCGAAGTAGTCGGTCATCAGCTGCTTGGCCTCGCTGCTTTGGATGCGCAACTGCTTCGACAGCCCGAACGCGCTCAGGCCGTAAGCGAGACCGTAGGACATGGCCTTCACCCGGGAACGCATCTTCGGGGTGACCTCGTCGGGGGCGACGCCGAAGATCCGCGATCCGACGAACCGGTGCAGGTCTTCGCCGGCGTTAAACGCCTCGATCAGCCCGGCGTCGCCGGAGAGGTGCGCCATGATCCGCATCTCGATCTGCGAATAGTCGGCGGTGAGCAGGCACTCCGCGCCCTCGCCGGCCTGGAATGCGGCCCGGATCCGACGGCCCTCCTCGGTGCGGATGGGGATGTTCTGCAGGTTCGGGTCGTTCGAGGAGATCCGCCCGGTCGCCGTGCCGATCTGCACGTAGTTGGTGTGGATCCGCCCGGTCTCGTCGATCGCTTTGTCCAGCGTTTCCACGATCTGGCGCAGCTTGGTGGCGTCGCGGTGCTTCAGCAGGAGGTCGAGGAAAGGATGCGGGTTGCTGGCCTGGAGGTCGGCGAGGGCGCCGGCATCGGTCGTGAACCCGGTCTTGTTCGCTCGGGTGCGCGGCATGCCCAGCTGGTCGAAGAGCACCTCCTGCAGCTGCTTGGGCGAGCCGAGGTTCACCTCGCGGCCGATCTCGGCGTACGCGCCCGCGGCCAGGTGCGCCGCCGTGTCCCCCAGCTCGGCGGAGAGCACCGCGAGCTGGTCGTGCGAGACAGAGATCCCGGCGAGCTCCATGTCGGCCAGTGCCCGCAGGGTGGGCATCTCAATCGCGGTAAGCACGTGGCGCGAGCCGGGGTCGAGCCTGTCCAGCACGGCCGCGGAGAGGCGCAGGGTGTACCAGGCCTGCTGGGGCACTCCCCCGTCGGCGGACTCGTCCGGCACGAGCTGGTTGGGGTCGTGGACCGGGAGGACCTCGTCGAGGTATCGGGAGACCAGGTCGGCCAGGGTCTTGTCGGGGCCGCCGGGTCGCAGCAGCCAGCCGGCGACGAGGGTGTCGACGGCGAGCCCGCCGAGGACCAGGTTGCTGCGGCTGATCGCCTTGGCCTGGTGCTTGGCGTCGTGCATGATCTTGGGAGCATCGCTGGCCAGCCAGGCCTCGAAGGGCGCGTAGTCGGCGCGATCGGGCTGCCACGGAAGATTGAGGGCGTCGGTCCGGCTGGCCAGTCCGAATCCGATCGCCACGCCACCCTGCACTTCGACGGTCAGGCCGAGCCCGTCCGGGCAGGCTGCGGTCGCGCGGGTGATCCACGCTTCCAGCTCCTCGTCGAGCAGGTCGTGGGCGCGCGGCGCGACGGGCAGGTCGGCGCGCGGCTCGGCCGGAGCGGCCACGGTCGCGGCAGCCGCGGCGTCCCCGCCCTCCAGCTTGATCACGCGTTCGAGCAGGCTCTTGAACTCGAGGCGGCCGAAGACCTCGCGCACGGCCTCCTGGTTGATCGGCGCGCGCCCGAGGTCGGTGATCTCGACCGGCAGGTCGAGGTCGGTGACCAGGTGGTTGAGGCGGCGGTTACGGATCGCATTGTCCTTCTGCTCGCGCAGGTTGTTTCCGACGACGCCCTTGATCTCGTCGGCGTGCTCGAGGATGCCGTCCAGGCTGCCGTAGAGGCCCAGCCACTTCACCGCGGTCTTCTCGCCGACCTTCGAGATCCCGATCAGGTTGTCGCTGGTTTCGCCGACCAGGGCTGCGACATCCGGGTACTGGCCCGGGTCGACGCCGTAGCGTTCGCGCACGCGGTCGGGGTCGTACCGGGTCAGTGCGGAGACGCCCTGGCTGGCCGGGTAGAGAAGCGTCACGTTCTCGTTGACGAGCTGGATGGTGTCCCGGTCCCCGGACACGACGAGCACATGGTATCCCTCGGTGGTGCCGCGCACCGACAGCGTCGCGAGGATGTCGTCGGCCTCATAGTCAGCTTTGGTGAGGGTGGTGATGTTCATCGCAGCGAGGGCCTGCTCGAGAAGCGGCACCTGGCCGATGAACTCCGATGGGGTCGCGCCGCGGGTGCCCTTGTATTCCGGGTACTCCCTCGTGCGGAAGGAGGATCGGGAGATGTCGAAAGCGACGGCGATGTGGGTCGGTTTCTCGGTGCGCAGGAGGCTGAGGAGCATCGACAGGAACCCATGGATGGCGTTGGTGTGCTGTCCGTCATGGGTTTGGAAACTGTCCAGCGGCAGGGCGTGAAACGCTCGGAACGCCAGGGAATGGCCGTCAATGATCATGAGGGTAGGCTTTTCGGAGTCCAACACACTCCCAGCCTACAAGCGTCCTCCGCCCGGGCCGGGCCAGCGATCAAAGGTGAACATGACCAGTCAGACCCAGGATTCGCTCGCGTGGGTGCAGGAGCGCGGCGCGGGAGCCCTCGCCGAGAAGATGGGCATCGAGTTCCTGGAGTTCACCGCCCGGCGGGCCGTTGCCCGGATGCCGGTCGAGGGCAACACCCAGCCGGCGATGCTCATGCACGGCGGGGCATACGTCGTTCTGGGCGAGTCACTCGGCTCCATGGCCGCAAACCTGCACGCCGGTCAGGGAAAGCTGGCCGTCGGAATCGAAATCAATGCCACGCACACCGGGTCGGCCACCGCCGGCTATGTGACCGGGGTCTGCACCGCGATCCACCTGGGCCGGACGCTGACCACGCACGAGATCGTCGTCACCGACGACCGAGGACGCCGGTGCTCGACCATTCGCATCACGAACCTGATCAAGGACCTGCCGGGCGCGTCCTGACCGGGCGCGCATGCCGACCGCGCGCTGATTCTGACCGGCGCGCATTCAGTCAGGCTGATGCCCCAGCCCAGCCGGTGCCCGCTGGGCTGGGGCGGTCACCGTGACGGTTGCTGCCTGACGCCTATTTCTTGGCGGAGAGCTGCTCGATGATCGCCTGGGCGACGTCGTGCATGGTGAGGCGCCGGTCCATGGAGGCCTTCTGGATCCAGCGGAACGCCTCGGGCTCGGTGAGGCCCATCTTCTCGTTGAGCAGGCCCTTGGCCCGGTCGACGAGCTTGCGGGTCTCGAAGCGCTCGACCAGGTCGGCAACCTCGGCCTCGAGCGTGATGATCTGGCTGTAGCGCGAGAGGGCGATCTCGATCGCGGGCAGCAGGTCGTTGGGGGTGAACGGCTTCACGACATAGGCGAGCGCACCGGCCTCGGTTGCACGCTCGACGAGCTCCTTCTGGCTGAACGCGGTCAGCAGCACGACCGGGGCGATGTGCGCCTTGGTGATGCGCTCTGCGGCGGAGATCCCGTCGAGGTGGGGCATCTTCACGTCCATGATGACCAGGTCCGGCCGGAGTTCCATGGCCAGGGCCACTGCGGTCTCTCCGTCCCCGGCCTCGCCGACCACCTCGAAGCCGTTGTCACGGAGAATCTCGACGATGTCTAGACGGATGAGGGATTCATCCTCCGCAACGACAACGCGGCGGGGAGGAGTGGGGGTAGTCTCTTGGTCGGTCACAGGCAAAAGCCTACGGTATTCTGGGGCAGGCGATGTGAGCCGGTGTGGCGGAATGGCAGACGCGGAGCACTCAAAATGCTTTGTTCGAAAGGACGTGTGGGTTCGAGTCCCACCACCGGTACCACTCACACCCTGATTGTCGCCGCCCACGCGCACCCAGCGCGGAACGCGCGCTGAGTCGCGGACAAAGTACCTTCCCGCGCGAATTGAAGGTGCTTTCTCCGCAACTCAGGCGCGCGCGGGCTGAGCATCGCGGGCGGCCCACCAGGCGAAGGAGTCGTCGACCACGTCGTCGATCCAGTCGAAGCGGTCGAGAGTGGAGATCTCCTCACGGGTGAACCAGCCCAGCTGGGACACTTCCTCCTGCTCGAGCCACTGCACGCCGGAGTTCAGCCGGCACGCATACGCCGTCGTGACATATGACACCTGGTCGCCGTTCGGGCACGTGGTGGCAAGCCGTCGGCCACCGTAGCTCCCGACGACCCCGAGCACGTGTCCGTCGGCGCCGGTTTCCTCCATCAGTTCCCGGCGCACGGCATCCAGCGGTTCCTCGAATGGTTCGATCCCGCCGCCGATGAATCCCCATTTGTCGCCGGCGACGTGGCGGGCGAGCAGGAGACGGCCGTCGTCATCGAAAACCGCGGCGGTGACGCCAGGGAGGAGCACGAGGTCGTGCCCGATGTGGCGACGCAGGTGTGAGACGTAATCCGAGGCAGGCATGCGCCCCACCCTACGTCGGCGGCCGCCGAGTTGCGGACAAAATACCTTCGCGCGCGAAACGAAGGTGCTTTGTCCGCGACTCAGCCCCGCGGAGGGTCCCATGCAGCGCCCACTCATGGGGCGAACGTCAGGTCGGGGCGAACGTCAGGTGCGGGCGTACGCCGGAGCGACCTCGTTGTGGGCGTCGCCGACGCGGTGCACGCGGATGTCGTTCGTGGAACCGACGATTCCGGGAGGGGAACCGGAGATGACTACGACGGTGTCGCCGATTTCGGCCAGGCCCTCGCCGAGCAGCATGTCGTCGACCTGCCCGAACATGGCGTCCGTGTGGGTCACCCGGTCGACCAGGTAGGTCTGGATGCCCCAGGTCAACGCCAGGCGGCGACGGATGCCGGGCTCCGGCGTGAAGGCCAGCATCGGGATCTTGGACCGCAGGCGGGACATCCGCCTCGCAGAGTCGCCGGATTCGGTGAAGATGCAGAGGTATTTCGCCTCGACGAATTCGGCCACTTCGATGGCGGCGAGGGTGATCGCGCCGCCCTGGGTGCGCGGCTTGTTCGTCAGCGGCTGGATGCGCTCCAGGCCGTGTTCCTCGGTGGACATGATGATCCGGGCCATGGTCTGCACGGTCACGACCGGGTACTCGCCGACGCTGGTCTCGCCGCTGAGCATCACGGCGTCCGCGCCGTCGAGCACGGCGTTGGCGACGTCGGAGGTTTCTGCGCGGGTCGGAACCGGGGAGTGGATCATCGACTCGAGCATCTGGGTGGCGACGATGACCGGCTTCGCCATACGGCGGGCGATCTCGACGGCGCGCTTCTGCACGATCGGCACGGCCTCGAGCGGGAGCTCGACGCCGAGGTCGCCGCGGGCGACCATGATGGCGTCGAAGGCATCGATGATCTCCTCGAGGTTTTCGACGGCCTGGGGCTTCTCGATCTTCGCGATCACGGGAACGCGACGGCCCTCCTCGGCCATGATGTTGTGCACCCGGGTGACGTCGGCGGCGTCGCGCACGAACGACAGGGCGATCAGGTCGGCGCCGAGGCGCAGGCCCCAGCGCAGGTCGGCCTCGTCCTTCTCGGACAGCGCGGGGACGTTGACGGCGACGCCGGGCAGGTTGATGCCCTTGTTGTTCGAGACGGGACCGGCGACGATCACGCGGGTGGTGACGACGATGCCATCCGTCGCCTCAACCTGAACCTTGACCTTGCCGTCGTCGATGAGCAGGAAGTCACCCGGCGCCACGTCGAGGGGCAGTCCCTTGTAGGTCGTTCCGGAGAGTTCCTTCGTGCCCACGACGTCCTGGGTCGTGATCTTGAAGGTGTCCCCGACCGCGAGCTCGTAGGGGCCGTCTTCGAACTTGCCGAGGCGGATCTTCGGTCCCTGGAGGTCGACCATCACGGCTACGGCGCGGCCGGAGTCGTTGGCGGCCTTGCGCACATTGGCGTAGATGCCCTCGTGGATGTCGTACGTTCCGTGACTCAGGTTCATCCGGCAGACGTCGACGCCCGCATCGATGATCGCCCGGATCTGCTCATACGTGGATGCTGCCGGCCCGAGGGTGGCGACGATTTTAGCGCGTCTCATACTGGTGGAGCTCCGATTTCCGCGCTGTCAGGGCGCATTGGGACTTGCGTAAGTTAGATCCCCCGGGGGGAAGTCTAGTTAGAGGGAGAACGGGCGGTCGGTCGGTGTGACCGGCGACGGCAGCTGGGTGTCGCCTTCGAGGAAGCGATCGACGGCCGCGGCGGCCGCCCGCCCCTCGGCGATCGCCCAGACGATGAGGGACTGGCCTCGTCCGGCGTCGCCGGCGACGAAGATGCCCTCGTGGCTGGTCTGGTAGTCGCCGTCGCGCCCCACGGCGCCGCGCTCGTCGAACGGCAGGCCGAGCTGGTGGCTGAGCTCCTGCGATTCGGGACCGGTGAAGCCGAGCGCGAGGAGCACGAGGTCGGCGGGGATTTCCCGCTCCGACCCGGCCCGGGGCACGCGTCGGCCGTCCATGTACTCGGTCTCGGCGACCCGGATGGCCCGGACCTCGCCCACCTCGTTGGCCAGGAATTCGACCGTCGAGGCGAGGAACTGCCTCGTGCCGCCCTCTTCATGCGCGCTCGACACCTCGAACAGGGTCGGCGACATCGGCCAGGGCTGGTGGTCGGGGCGGTCCTCGCCCGGCTGCCGGCCGATGGCCAGGTTCGTGACGGATGCGGCGAGCTGGCGGTGCGCCGTGCCGATGCAATCCGCACCGGTGTCTCCGCCGCCGAGCACGACCACATGCTTGCCCGCGGCGTCGATCTGCGCCTCGACGGTGTCGCCGGCGCCCGCCCGGTTCTGCTGCACGAGGTATTCCATCGCGAAGTGCACGCCGGGCAGGTCGCGGCCCGGGATCGGCAGATCGCGCGGGACGAGGGCGCCGGTGGCGATCACCACGGCGTCATAGCGGGTGCGCAGGGCATCCCAGGTGATGTCGACCCCGATGTTCACGCCCGCGCGGAACCGCGTGCCCTCCGCCGTCATCTGGGCCAGGCGCAGCTCGAGGTGCTTTTTCTCCATCTTGAAGTCCGGGATGCCGTAGCGCAGCAGTCCGCCGATGCGGTCGTCGCGTTCAAACACGGCGACGGTGTGCCCGGCGCGGGTGAGCTGCTGCGCGGCGGCCAGGCCGGCCGGTCCGGAGCCGACGACGGCGACGGTCTTGCCGGTGAGGCGGCCCGGCGGCTGCGGCTGAACCCAGCCGCTGGCGAATGCCTGGTCGATGATCGACACCTCGACCTGCTTGATCGTCACGGCCGGCTGGTTGATGCTGAGCACGCAGGAGGATTCGCACGGTGCCGGGCAGAGTCGGCCGGTGAACTCGGGGAAGTTATTGGTCGAGTGCAGGCGTTCGATCGCCTGGCGCCCCTCGTCTCGCCAGACGAGGTCGTTCCACTCGGGGATCAGGTTGCCGAGCGGGCAGCCCTGGTGGCAGAACGGCACTCCACAGTCCATGCAGCGCCCGGCCTGGCGCTTCAGCACGGCCGCGTCCCCCTGCTCGTAGACCTCTTTCCAGTCCATCAGCCGCACCGACACGGGGCGCCGCGCGGGGAGCTCCCGCTCCGTGGTCTTGAGGAAACCCTTCGGGTCAGCCATTGGTTGCCTCCAAAATGCGGTTCCAGACCACGACGCCGTCAGGGTCGAGACCCTCGTCGACGGCGCCTTGCCTGGTTTCCAGTACGGCCGCGTAGTCGCGCGGCAACACCTTGACGAAGGTCGACAGGGTGGTTTCGAGATCGGCCAGGAGCCGGCTTGCCAGCTCGGAGTCGGTCTGGTCGCGGTGCTGCTCGAGCAGGTCCCGGACGATTTCCCGGTCGGCGCCGCCGAGCGGGGTCAGCACGAGTTCGCCCGACTCAAGGGCCTCGCGGTTGACCAGTTCGGTGCGCAGACCGTGCACATACGCGGTCCCACCGGACATTCCCGCCCCGAGGTTGCGCCCGGTGCCGCCGAGGATGACGGCCAGGCCGCCGGTCATGTACTCGAGTGCGTGGTCGCCCACGCCCTCGACGACCGCGATGGCCCCGGAGTTGCGCACCAGGAACCGCTCCCCCACGATCCCGCGGATGAACATGCTGCCCTGGGTGGCGCCGTAACCGATGACGTTTCCGGCGATCACATTCTCCTCGGCCGGGAACGAGCTGGCCCGGTCGGGGCGCACGACGATCTGGCCTCCGGAGAGCCCCTTGCCGACGTAGTCGTTCGAGTCGCCCTCGAGCCGGAGTGTGATGCCGCTGGGCAGGAAGGCGCCGAAGGACTGGCCGGCCGATCCGGTCAGGGTGACTTCGATGGATCCGGCCGGGAGCCCGTTCTCGCCATGGCGGAGGGTGACCTCGTGGCCGAGCATGGTTCCGACGGCGCGTTCGGTGTTGCGGATGGGGAGTGCGATCTGCACGTTCCCGCCGTGCTCGAGCACGCTCGCGCTGCGGCGGATCAGCTCGTTGTCGAAGTGCAGGTCCAGCTCGTGTTCCTGGGGCCGGCCGTACTGGCGCGGCTCGGAGTCGGGGAAGTCCGGACCGACCAGGATCGGCGCCAGGTCGAGCCCCGACGCCTTCCAGTGCCGCACCGCGCCGTTCATGTCGAGCAGCTCGCGGCGGCCGACGGCCTCCTCGAGGCTGCGGAAGCCGAGCTCGGCCAGGTACTCCCGCACCTCCTGCGCGATGAACTCGAAGAAGTTCACGACGTGGTCGGCCTTGCCGGTGAAACGCGCCCGTAGTTCGGGGTTCTGGGTTGCGACGCCCACCGGGCAGGTGTCGAGGTGGCAGACCCGCATCATGATGCACCCCTCGACCACGAGGGGCGCG
Organism: Cryobacterium sp. Sr8; assembly: GCF_004403225.1. Classification (NCBI taxonomy): domain Bacteria; kingdom Bacillati; phylum Actinomycetota; class Actinomycetes; order Micrococcales; family Microbacteriaceae; genus Cryobacterium; species Cryobacterium sp. Sr8. The sequence goes on from NZ_SOHO01000039.1 coordinate 114,105, forward strand.
GTGGCGAACCCGAACTCCTCGGCGCCGAGCAGCGCGCCGATGATGACATCCCGGCCGGTCTTCAGCTGGCCGTCAACCTGCAGCACGACCCGGTCGCGCATGCCGTTGAGCATGAGCGTCTGCTGGGTCTCGGCCAGGCCCAGTTCCCAGGGCGTCCCGGCGTGTTTGAGCGAGTTGAGCGGGCTGGCCCCTGTCCCCCCGTCGTGGCCCGACACGAGGATGACGTCGGAGAGCGCCTTGGCGACCCCGGCCGCGACCGCGCCGATACCGGACTGGCTGACCAGCTTGGTGTGGATCCGGGCCTTCGGGTTGGCTCGTTTGAGGTCGAAGATGAGCTGTTTGAGGTCTTCGATGGAGTAGATGTCGTGGTGCGGCGGAGGCGAGATCAGGCCGACCCCGGCCGTGGCGTGCCGGGTGCGGGCGATCCACGGGTACACCTTGGTCGGCGGCAGCTGGCCGCCCTCGCCGGGCTTGGCTCCCTGCGCGAGCTTGATCTGGATGTCGTCGGCGTGGGTCAGGTACATGCTCGTGACGCCGAACCGGCCGGAGGCCACCTGCTTCACGGCGCTGCGGCGCTCGGGGTCGAGCAGGCGGTCGAGGTCTTCGCCGCCCTCACCGGTGTTGGACTTGCCGCCCAGCCGGTTCATCGCGATCGCGAGGGTCTCGTGGGCTTCCTGGGAAATGGAGCCGTAGCTCATGGCGCCGGTGGAGAACCGTTTCACGATCGACTCGACCGACTCGACCTCGTCGAGCGGCACGGCCTGGCGCTGCCCGGTGTTCAGCGCGAACATCCCGCGCAGCGTCATCAGGCTCTCCGCCTGGTCGTCGACGAGTTTCGTGTACTGGCGGAAGACGTCGTAGCGGCGCGTGCGGGTGGAATGCTGCAGGCGGAAGATCGTCTCCGGGTTGAAGAGGTGCGGCGACCCGTCCCTGCGCCACTGGTATTCGCCGCCGGTCGACAAGCGCTCGTGCGCCGTCACGGCGGCGTCCGCCGGGTACGCCATGCCGTGCCGGCGGTCGTTCTCGGCCGCGATCACGTCGATGCCGACGCCGCCGAGCTTGCTCGTCGTGCCGGTGAAGTACTGGTCGACGAACGCCTGGCTCAGCCCGACCGCTTCGAAGGCCTGCGCGCCGGCGTAGGAGGAGACGGTGGAGATGCCCATCTTGGACATGATTTTGAGCACGCCCTTGCCCAGCGCGGTGATCACGTTGCGCACGGCCTTCTCGGGCGTGACGGTCGTGATGAATCCGCTGCGAACGAGGTCTTCGCAGGTTTCCATGGCCAGGTAGGGATTGACCGCCGAGGCGCCGTAGCCGATCAACAGCGCGACGTGGTGCACCTCGCGCACGTCGCCCGCTTCAACGACGATGCCGACCTTCATCCGGTTCTGCGCGCGGATCAGGTGGTGGTGCACACCGGCGATCATCAGCAGCGAGGGAATCGGGGCGAGATCCTTGGTTGAATCGCGGTCGGAGAGAACGATGAAGTGGGCGCCGTCCTCGATGGCCTCGTCGACCTCGTCGCACATCTCGGCAATTCGCGCGGACAGCGCGTCGGGGCCGTCGTCGAAGCGGTACAGCCCGCGGATGGTCGTCGTGGTCCGGCTCCCGGGCGAGGTGGCGATGTGCTGGATCTTGGCCAGCTCGTCGTTGTCGATCACCGGGAAATCGAGCACAACCTGCCGGGCGTGCTCCGGTCCGGCGGACAGGAGGTTGCGCTCCGGACCCAGTCCCAGCTTCAGGGAGGTGACGACGGCCTCGCGGATGGAGTCGAGCGGGGGGTTGGTCACCTGCGCGAACTGCTGGGTGAAGTAGTCGAAGAGCAGGCGCGGGCGTTCGCTCAGCACCGCGATGGGGGTGTCGGAGCCCATCGCGCCGAGTGGTTCGGCGCCGGTGCGGGCCATCGGTGCGAGCAGGATCCGCACCTCTTCCTCGGTGTAGCCGAACGTGCGCTGCCGCCGTACGACGGATGCCGGCGGGTGCACGATGTGCTCCCGGTCGGGCAGGTCCTTGAGGTTGATCCGGCCGGCATCCAGCCACTGGCCCCAGGGTTCGCTGGCGGCGAGTTCGGACTTGATCTCGTCGTCCTCGATCAGCCGGCCGGCCTCGGTGTCGACGAGGAACATCTTGCCCGGGCGCAGGCGCCCCTTGCGCACGATCCGGGCCGGATCGATGTCGAGCACGCCGATTTCGCTGGCGAGCACCACGAGGCCGTCATCCGTGATCAGGTACCGGCCGGGGCGCAGCCCGTTGCGGTCGAGGGTGGCGCCGACGAGGGAGCCGTCGGTGAACACGATCGCGGCGGGGCCGTCCCACGGTTCCATCGACATCGAGTGGTATTCGTAGAACGCGCGGCGTTCCTCGTCCAGGTCGGTCTGGTTCTCCCACGCCTCGGGCACCATCATCATCACGGCGTGCGGCAGCGAGCGGCCGGACAGGCTGAGCAGCTCGACGACCTCGTCGAAGGAGGCGGAGTCGCTGCCGCCCGGCGTGACGATCGGCAGCAGCGGTGCGAGGTCACCCAGCAGCTCGGATTGGAGCTGCGACTGGCGCGCACTCATCCAGTTGCGGTTGCCCTGCACGGTGTTGATCTCGCCGTTGTGGGCGATCATCCGGAACGGCTGGGCCAGCGGCCACGACGGGAAGGTGTTGGTGGAGTAGCGGGAGTGCACGAGCGCGAGCTTCGAGACGAAGCGCGGGTCGGAGAGGTCCGGGTAGAAGGGCTCGAGCTGCAGCGTCGTGACCATCCCCTTGTAGACGAGCGTGCGGCAGGACAGGGAGGCGAAGTAGATCTCGAGTTCGCGTTCGGCGCGCTTCCGCAGTCGCACGGCCTGGCGGTCCAGGTCGATGCCGCCGAGCGTTTCGCCGGACTCGGTCGTGCGGGCGCTCTGCACGTACAACTGCTGGATTGCGGGCATCGCGGCGCGGGCCAGGGAGCCCACCTCGTTCGGGCGCACGGGGACCTCACGCCAGCCGAGGATGGTGAGGTTCTCCTCCTGGGCGATGCGGGCGATCTGGCGCTTGATGCTGCTGCGGAGCGTCGGGTCGGTGGGCAGGAAGACGTTGCCCACCGCGTAGCGGCCGGCCGGGGGCAGGGCGAAATCGGCGACCTCGCGCAGGAAGGCATCCGGGATCTGGGTGATGATGCCGGCTCCGTCACCGGTGCCGGCATCCGAGCCCACCGCTCCGCGGTGCTCGAGATTGCGGAGCGCGTCCAGCGCGAGGGTGATGATGTCGTGCCCGGCCGTGCCGCGCAACGTTGCGACCATGGCGAGGCCGCAGGCGTCACGCTCCTCGGCGGGGTTGTACAGGCCCTGCGGCTCGGGCGGGCTGCCGAAGCGGGAAAAGGGTGATGTCTGGGCCATGGGACCGTCCTCACGAAGTAACTGGCAAGTAGGGACGACTTTGGCCCGTGGGAGGGTGAGACTTGCACGCCGGCCCGTCATACCGGGACCGGCCGTGGACCGCGTGGGTGGTTACCGGTCCTGGGGAGGCGAGTCGCGGGTGCTTGTGGCGGCGACGTCACCCGATTCGATGGGTTCGCCGGCTTCGTCGCCGTGATCCTCTGATTCAAAATCGTTGTCCTCAGATTCTACCTCAGCGTCCGGACGCTTCCATTCGCGCCCCGGAACATAGACCGAGATCGGAACGCCGGTGTGACGGTGCCGCTGCACGAGGATGATGACAATGCCGAGCACGACGGCGGCGATCGAGGCCCACACGTTCGTGCGGAGGCCGAGGATGATCTCGCTGGGGTCGACGCGGATGCTCTCGAACACGCTGCGGCCGGCGCCGTACCAGATGAGGTACACGCCGAAGGCCTTGCCCCAGCGCAGGTTGATCCGGCGCTCGAGCAGGATGATGACGGCCACGCCGACCAGGTTCCAGATGATCTCGTAGAGGAAGGTGGGGTGGAACAGCGTCCCGGGCGGCAGGCCGAGCGGGTAGGCGGCGTTGGTCGACTCGATCTCCAGCCCCCACGGCAACGTGGTCGGCAGCCCGAACAACTCGTGGTTGAACCAGTTGCCGAGGCGCCCCATCGCCTGCGCGAGCAGCATGCCGGGCGCCACGGCGTCGAGGAACGACCAGAAGCGGATTCCGGACAGCCGGCAGCCGATGTACGCACCGACGGCGCCGCCGATCAACGACCCGAAGATCGCGTTGCCGCCCTTCCAGATGGCGAACACGTCCCACAGGTTGGCGCCCTCGTAAAAGTAGTCGCCGGGGTGGGTGAGGACGTGGTAAATCCTGGCCCCGATAATGCCCAGCGGGACGGCCCAGAGGATGATGTCGAGCACGACGCCCGGCTCGCCGCCGCGCCTGGTCAGGCGCCGCGAGGTCAGTATGGTTGCGGCGATGATGCCGGCGAGGATGCACAGCGCGTAAGCGTGAATGCGGAACGGGCCGAGGTCGAAGAAGCTCCACTCGGGGCTCGGGATGCTCAGGGGCATAAACACTGGTGTACAGCCTTTCATCGTGGTGCATGCGTCACTCGGCGGCGGATTCGCGTCCGACTCGATCAATTCAGCCTAGTTGGCGGGCCGGATGTCCTGTGTTGCGGATGTCCTGTGTTCCGGCGGCGAGTCGCTTCGCGAGTGCGGCGACGGCGTCGACTCCCCCATCGGACAGCGCCTTCACCAGGGCGGAACCCACGATTGCGCCGTCGGCGTAGCCGAGGATCTCGCGCACCTGTTCCGGCGTGGAGATGCCGACTCCGACGCAGATGCTGGTCGAACCGGCCGCGTGCAGCCGGTCGACGAGGATGCGTGCGGCAGCGTCGACATCGGCCCTGGCGCCGGTGATCCCCATGGTGGAGACGGCGTAGACGAACCCGCGGCTCGCGGCGACGGCCTGGGCGAGCCGGGCGTCGGAGGACGACGGTGCGGCCAGGAAGACCCGGTCGAGGCCGTTTCGTTCGCTGGCGGCCATCCACTCGGCTGCTTCGTCGGGGATGAGGTCCGGGGTGATCAGGCCGGCGCCGCCGGCGGCGAGCAGGTCGTCCGCGAACCGGTCGACGCCGTACTGCAGCACGGGGTTCCAGTAGGTCATCACGAGCACGGGCGCGTCGACCTGCGCGGTGATGGCCTTGACGGCCTCGAAACCGTGGCGCAGCCGGAATCCGCCCGCCAGCGCCTGCTGGGTTGCGGCCTGGATGACCGGGCCGTCCATGACCGGGTCGGAGTAGGGCAGTCCGAGTTCGAGGATGTCGACGCCGTTATTGACGATCGCGACGGCGGCGTCGATGCTCTCGCGCAGGGTCGGGAATCCGACCGGCAGGTACCCGATCAGGGCGCCGCTGCCGGCCTCGCGGCGGAGGGCAATGGTCTTCTCGACCGCGCTGGTGATGGCGCCTGTGCCAGAGCCTGTGCCTGTGCCTGTGCCGCTCATGACTGTGCCGCCTCTGCGTCGAGCAGGTCGAAGTAGCGGCCGGCGGTCTCCATGTCCTTGTCGCCGCGGCCGCTGAGGTTGACGAGAATGGTCGCGTCCGGGCCGAGTTCACGGCCGAGCTCGAGCGTGCCGGCGAGGGCGTGGGCCGATTCGATCGCGGGGATGATTCCCTCCGTGCGGCTGAGCAGGCGGAGCGCGTCCATGGCCTGGGCGTCGGTGACGGGCAGGTACGAGGCACGGCCGATGGACGCCAGCCAGGCGTGCTCCGGCCCGACGCCCGGGTAGTCGAGGCCGGCGGAGATGGAGTGCGACTCGATGGTCTGGCCGTCCGCGTCCTGCAGCATGAGGCTGCGTGCCCCGTGCAGCACACCCGGGCTGCCCTTGGTGATGGTGGCGGCGTGACGGGGCGTGTCGACGCCCTCCCCGGCCGCCTCATAGCCGTAGAGGGCCACCTCGGTGTCGTCGAGGAAGGCGTGGAAGATGCCCATCGCGTTCGACCCGCCGCCGACGCACGCGGTGACGGCGTCGGGCAGGCGGCCGGTGAGGTCGAGGACCTGCTGGCGCGCCTCCTCGCCGATGATCTTCTGGAAATCCCGCACCATGGCCGGGAACGGGTGCGGCCCCGCGACGGTGCCGAAGATGTAGTTGGTGTTGCCGACGTTGGTCACCCAGTCGCGCATGGCGTCGTTGATGGCGTCCTTGAGGGTGCGGGAGCCGGACTTCACGGCGACGACCTCGGCGCCGAGGAGACGCATCCGGGCCACGTTCAGGGCCTGGCGCTGGGTGTCGACCTCGCCCATGTACACGACGCAGTCCAGGCCGAACAGGGCGGCGGCGGTCGCCGTGGCCACGCCGTGCTGGCCGGCGCCGGTTTCGGCGATCACCCGGGTCTTGCCGATCCGCTTGGTGAGCAGCGCCTGGCCGAGCACGTTGTTGATCTTGTGCGAGCCGGTGTGGTTGAGGTCCTCCCGCTTGAGGATGACGCGGGCGCCGCCGGCGTGGGCGGCGAAACGCGGCACCTCCGTGATGATCGAGGGCCGGCCCGTGTAGGTGCGGTGCAGTTCCATCAGCTCCGCGGCGAAGGCGGGATCCTCGCGGGCGAGGGCGTATTCGGCGCTGAGTTCGTCGAGGGCGGCCATGAGCGATTCGGGCACCCAGCGGCCGCCGAAGTCGCCGAAGTAGGGGCCGGATTCTGTGCGTAGAGACATGTATTAAACCGCCAGGAACTCGGTGAGGGTACGGATGGGATCGTTCGTGACGAGGGCCTCGCCGACGAGCACGACGTCGGCGCCGGCCGCGCGGTAATGGGCGACGTCGGCCGCCGTCTTGACCGCGGATTCAGCGACGCGCACGACGCCGGACGGGATGCGGTCGGCGAGCGTTCCGAACAGGTTCTGGTCGAGCTCGAACGTCGACAGGTCTCGGGCGTTCACCCCGACGAGGCTGGCGCCGATGTCGAGAGCCCGGTGCACCTCGTCGGCGCTGTGCGTTTCGACCAGCGCGGTCATGCCCAGTTCGCGCACGAGGTCGTGCAGGGACTGGAGGGTTCCCTGGTCCAGCGCGGCGACGATGAGGAGCACGAGGTCGGCTCCGGCGGCCCTGGCCTCGAAGACCTGGTACGGGTCACCGATGAAGTCCTTGCGCAGCACGGGGATGCTCACGGCGGCCCGCACCTGCTCCAGGTCGTTCAGCGACCCCTTGAACCGTCGGCCTTCGGTGAGCACGCTGATGGCGCTGGCCCCGCCGAACTCGTAGGACACGGCGAGGGCGGCCGGGTCGGGGATCTCGGCGAGCCGGCCCCTGGAGGGGCTGGCGCGCTTCACCTCGGCGATGATCTTGACGCGTTCGGCCGGCGCGAGGGCGGACAGGGCGTCTAGCGCCGGGGCGCGGACGAGGGCCGCCGCCTCGACCTCGGCGTACGGCCGGACGGCCCGGCGCGCTTCGGCGTCGGCCACGGCACCGGCAAGGAGCTCGCTCAGCACTCGGTCAATGACTCTCTGGCGCGAACCGGGAACCGCCGACGCCGTAGCCGACCTTCGCCATGACCCACCCGACGATGGCGCCGACGAGCAGGAGGCCGGCGGAGGCCCAGACGAGCCACGCCAGGTCGAAGAAGAACGCGACGGTTCCGATGGTGAAAGCGAGAAGCATAATCGTGACGGCGGTCCACGCCGCCGTCGAATGGCCGTGACCGGGGTCCGACTCGAAGCTCATGGTTCTCCTCTTATGCGTTGATATTGGGGTAATGATTTTGGTGCCCTGACGGGCGAAACAAGTCTAGCGGCCCAGCGCTTGCCGGGCGGTCAGCGGGACCGACCGGTGGTCGGGTCGTCGCCGCGGCTCAATTCGTCCCAGTCGTCGACGGCGTCGCGGGGCGGCGCCTCCGCGGTGTCGTCGGCGCCGGTCGGACGCGCGGGCTCGAGCCGGACGCTCTGGTAGCGGGTCGTCGGGCCCGGCCAGCGGCGGGCCGTGACGACGATGCCGACACCGACCAGGGCCATGAAGACCCCCGAGGCCAGGGCAACGAACGGCCAGGCGGACACGGTCGGATCGACCAGTGCGACGACGATCGATTCCTTGCCGGAGATGCCCGTGGCATCCGTGACCGCCGCGGCGCTCGCCCCCGCGGGGTCGCGCAGTGCCAGGAAGCCGACGAGGAAGACGGAGGCCCCGAGGAGCACCTCGAGCAGGCCGAGAACCACGCGGATGATCGGCCCGGCGATGGTGAGGGCGGCGCCCAGGGCGAGGCCGGCCAGGGCCAGCGCGGTCAGCGCCGGTGAGGCCGTCGTCCCGGTCACCTCGAGGTGTTCCTGGGCCGAGCCGCTCGTCGCGACGCCCGCCACAATCCAGACCTGGGTCCAGGAGAGGAGGGCGAGCCCGCTGGCGGCGAGCACGCCGAGGATGAGCCCGAGTTTCAGGCGCCGGCCGCCGGGCATCAGGACACCCGTTTCATCGCGTTGGCCACGGCGACCGCCCGGAGGGGCGCAGCGGCCTTGTTCTGTGATTCCTGGTACTCCGACGCCGGGTCGGAGTCGGCGACGAGGCCTCCGCCGGCCTGCACCCGGGCCACCCCGTCCATGATCAGGGCGGTGCGGATGGCGATGGCCAGGTCCGCGTCGCCGGCGAACCCGAAGTAGCCGACCACTCCCCCGTAGACGCCGCGCTGGGCGGGCTCGAGCGAGTCGATGATCTCCAGCGCGCGCGGCTTCGGAGCGCCGGACAGCGTGCCGGCCGGGAACGTCGCCCGGAAGACATCCAGGGCCGTCTTCGTCGGCAGCAGGTTGCCCTCCACCGACGACACGAGGTGCATGATGTGGCTGAAGCGCTCGACCCGCATGAACTCGGTCACCTCGACCGATCCGGGGGCGCAGACCTTGAGCAGGTCGTTCCGGGCGAGGTCGACGAGCATGAGGTGCTCGGCACCCTCCTTCTCGTCGGCCGCGAGTTCGGCCTCGAGGTCGGCATCCTCCTCCGGCGTCGCCCCGCGAGGCTTGGAGCCCGCGATGGGGTGCGTGAAGACGCGGTCGTTCTGCACCTTCACCAGCGCCTCCGGGGAGGAGCCGACGATCCAGTAGGGCTCGCCGGCGGGCGAGAGCATGCTGAGCAGGTACATGTACGGGCTCGGGTTGAGGCTGCGGAGCACCCGGTACACGTCGATCGGATGCGCGGTGCAGTCCTGGTCGAACCGCTGCGAAATGACGACCTGGAACACGTCTCCGTCACGGATGTGCTGCTTCGCCGTGTCGACGGAGGCGAGGAAATCGGCTCGTTCGGTGCGGTTCGTCGGGTTCGGCAGGGTGGTCAGGTCCACCTCGGCGAGCCAGGCCTCGTTCGGCCGGGCCAGCCGGGCCTGCAGCGCGTCGAGGCGGGCCTGGGCGCCGGCCCACAGTGAGGCTTCGGTCTCGTGGCCGTCGTTGAGCACGTTGGCGATCAGCTGGACCGTGCCGAACTTGTGGTCGATCACGACGAGGTCGGCCACGAAGCTGAAGGCCTGGCCGGGAACGTCATAGTCGGCCGGGGGCTGGTCCGGCAGCCGTTCGATCTGGCGGATGGCCTCCCAGCCGATGAAGCCCACCAGGCCGCCGGTGAGCGGCGGGTGGCCCAGCAGCCGCGGGGTCTGCCACCGTTCGTACAGGTGGGCGAGGGCGGCCAGCGGGCCGAGACCGGCTGCGTCGCCGAGGGCGCGCTCCTCCGACAGTCCGTAGTCGAGCCAGTGCGACTCGTCGCCCTGCTGGGTGAGGACGCCGAACGAGGACACTCCGACGAAGGAGAACCGCGACCAGATGCCGCCCTGCTCGGCCGATTCGAGCAGGAAGCTGCCCGGTTTTCCGTCGGCCAGCTTGCGGAAGATGCCCACGGGCGTCTCGCCGTCGGCGAACAGCTCGCGCATGACCGGGATCACCCGGTGATCGGCCGTGAGCTCGGCGAATTCGGCGGGGGTGGTGGTGCCGGTGGGGCTCACTCCGCGGCCCCCGACGGTGCTCCCGGCGACGGTGCTCCCGGCGACTGCGGGTCACCGACGAGCACCTCGAGGCCGCGACCGTCGAAGCAGGTGCGGGTGCCGGTGTGGCAGGCCACGCCGATCTGGTCGACCGTGACGAGGAGGGTGTCCGCATCGCAGTCGAGTGCGGCCGAGCGCACATACTGCGCGTGCCCGGACGTGTCACCCTTGCGCCAGTACTCCTGGCGGCTGCGGGACCAGAACGTGACCCGGCCCTCGGTGAGCGTGCGCCGCAGCGCCTCCCGGTCCATCCACCCGAGCATGAGCACCTCCAGCGTGTCCCACTGCTGGATCACGGCCGGCAGCAGGCCGTCGGAAGTGAAGGCGGCCTTCTCCAGTCCGTCCTCGATGCTCATCAGGGGGCTCATCAGCGCACCAGCATTCCGGCGTTCGCGAGCTCGCGCTTCACGTCGCCTATCGTGAGTTCACCGCTGTGGAACACGGATGCCGCGAGCACGGCGTCTGCGCCGGCGGTGATGGCGGGCGGGAAGTGTTCGAGCCGGCCGGCCCCGCCGGAGGCGATGAGCGGCACCGTGCTCAGCTCACGCATCAGCGTGATCAGTTCCAGGTCGAAGCCCTGCCGGGTGCCGTCGGCGTCCATCGAGTTCACCAGCAGCTCGCCGGCACCCAGGCCGATGGCGGTGCGGGCCCAGGTGAGGGCATCCAGGTCGGTTTCGGTGCGGCCGCCGTGGGTGGTGACGACGAAGCCGGATTCGGTGCGCTCGCTCCGTTTCACGTCCAGCGAAAGCACGAGCACCTGGGAACCGAACCGGTCGGCGATCTCGGCGATCAGCGCCGGACGGGCGATCGCGGCGCTGTTGATCCCGACCTTGTCGGCCCCGTTCGCCTGCAAACGGGACACGTCCTCGACGCTGCGTATGCCGCCCCCGACAGTCAGCGGGATGAACACCTGCTCCGCCGTGGCGCGCACCACGTCGTAGGTGGTCGAGCGGTTGTCCACGGTCGCGGTCACGTCGAGGAAGGTGAGCTCGTCGGCGCCCTGCTCGTAGTACCGGCGGGCAAGCTCGACCGGGTCACCGGCATCCCGGAGGTTCTGGAAGTTGACGCCCTTGACGACGCGTCCGTTGGCCACGTCGAGGCACGGGATCACACGCACCGACAGGGTCATGTTCTGCGCTCCACAGTCATATTCTCCACCGGAACCCGCGTTACAGGCGTGCGTTGTGGATCGTGCTGACGAGGATGGCCCGGGCGCCGAGCTCGTACAGCGCGTCCATCACGTGGTTGGTGTCGACCCGCGGGATCATCACGCGCACGGCGACCCAGTCCGGGTCGCGCAGCGACGAGACCGTGGGCGACTCGATGCCGCTGGCCAGCCGGCAGGCCGCATCCAGCATGTCGAGGGGAACGTCATAGTCCACGAGCACATACTGGCGGGCAACGAGCACGCCCTGCAGCCGGCGGAGCAGGGTCGCGACGCCCGGATTCTCGTTCTCTGAGCTGATCAGCACGGCGGTGGACTCGAGGATGACCGGGCCGAAGATTTCCAGGCCGGCCTTGCGCAGGGTCGAGCCGGTGGAGACGACGTCGGCGACGGCATCCGCGACACCGAGCTGCACGGCGGATTCGACGGCGCCGTCGAGGGTGACCAGGTCGACGCTGACGCCGTGGCCGGCCAGGAACTTCTCGACCAGGCCGGGGTAGCTCGTGGCGACGCGGAGCCCGGCCATGTCGGAGAGCGTGGTGAACCGGCCGGCGGGTCCGGCGAAGCGGAAGGTGGAGTCGCCGAAGTCGAGGCTGGCGATCTCCCGCGCCGGGGAGTGCGAGTCGAGCAGGAGGTCGCGGCCGGTGATTCCGACGTCCAGGGCACCGGAGCCGACATAGGTGGCGATGTCGCGCGGGCGGAGGTAGAAGAACTCGACCCCGTTGCGCGGGTCGGCGACCACGAGGTCGCGGGGGTCCCGGCGGCCGGTGTAGCCGGCCTCGAGGAGCATCTGGGCGGCGGTTTCGGACAACGAGCCCTTGTTGGGCACGGCAATTCTCAGCATGTCAGTACTCTCTGTGCGCGCTTCCGCGCCGCGGCCTTCTGCGGCGGGGGTGGTGGTCGACGTCGTCATCGTGGGTGGCGGGATCCGGTCACAGGCGTCGGTGTCACAGGCGTCGGTGTCACAGGCGTCGGTGTCACAGGCGTCGGTGTCACAGGCGTCGGTGTCACAGGTGTCGGTGTCACAGGTGTCGGTGTCACAGGTGTCGGTGTCACAGGTGTCGGTGTCACAGGTGTCGGTGTCACAGGTGTCCGTGTCACAGATGTCGGTAGACGTCGGCCGGGGACAGACCCTTGGCCAGCATGAGAACCTGCAGGTGGTACAGAAGCTGCGAAATTTCTTCCGCGGTTTCATCGTCGCTCTGGTATTCGGCCGCCATCCAGACCTCGGCGGCTTCCTCGACGATCTTCTTGCCAATGGCATGGACGCCGGCATCCAGCTCGCGCACCGTCCCGGAGCCCTCTGGCCTGGTCAGTGCCTTGTCGCTGAGCTCAGCGAAGAGGTCGTCGAAAGTCTTCACCCTTACAGGTTACTCGTGCGCGTGGGTGTGTTCGTCCGCCGCGGCGCGCAGGCGGGCGATCTGCTCGGCCGGATCCGCGGCGTTGAAGACGCTGGAGCCGGCCACGAACGTATTGGCGCCGGCCTCGGCTGCGATCACGATGGTCTCCTCTGTGATGCCGCCGTCGACCTGCAGCCAGACGTCCAGGCCGCTGGAGCGCACGGCATCCGCGAGCCGGCTGAGCTTGGGCATCGTCGACGCCAAGAACCTCTGGCCGCCGAAGCCCGGCTCGACGGTCATCACGAGCACCTGGTCGAATTCGGGCAGCAGCTCGAGATAGGGCTCCACGTCCGTTCCCGGCTTCAGGGCGATCCCGGCGCGCGCGCCGATCGAGCGCAGCCGCCGGGCGAGGGCGACCGGATCGGGGCTCGCTTCGGCGTGGAAGGTCACGGAGAAGGCGCCGGCCTCCGCGTAGCCCGGAGCCCAGCGCTCGGGGTTCTCGATCATCAGGTGCACATCGAAGGGCAGCGGCGACACCTGCAGCAGACGTTCGACCACGGGCGGGCCGAAGGTCAGGTTCGGCACGAAATGGTTGTCCATGATGTCCACGTGCACGAGGTCGGCGGACGCGATGCGCCCGAGCTCCCGCTCGAGGTTGGCGAAGTCGGCGGCGAGGATGCTCGGATTGATCCGTGTCGGCATGCCTCAACCCTATCCACCCGTTCCCCCGCCCCCATCCCCCGCGCTCCCCCCTCGCCGAACTGTGAGTTTGGCACCTTCGTCGGGCGTGGGAAGGTGCCAAACTCACAGTTCGGCGGGGGGATGGCGGGTGGTTCAGGCGGTGCGCTCCAGCAGGGTGATGAACATGGCGTCAGTGCCGTGCCGGTGCGGCCAGAGCTGCACGCTCGTTTCGGGCCCGGCGAGGTCGAGCGGCGAGCGACTCAGGCCCTGCACCACGGCGGCGGTGTCGAGGGCGGTCACCCTGCCGGCCCACTTCTTGAGCGCGGTCGCCACGATCCCCCGGGTCTCGGCGGTGTGCGGCGAGCAGGTGACGTAGGCGAGGATGCCGCCGGGCTTCAGCGCCCCGAGCGCCGCCTCGATCAGGCCCGACTGCAGATCGGAGAGCTCGGCGACATCCCTGGGCTGTTTACGCCAGCGCGCCTCCGGGCGACGGCGGAGCGCGCCGAGTCCGGTGCACGGCGCGTCGAGGAGGATGCGGTCGAAGGAATCCGGGTGCGTGTCGGCGAACGCGGTGCCGTCCTGCTCCCACACGGGCACAGCGGCCGGGACGGCCTGCAGCGCCTTCCGCACGAGGGTGGCCCGGGCCGGGACGAGTTCGTTGGCGACGAGCTCGGCGCCTGCGGCGATGGCCTCGGCGGCCAGCAGGGCCGCCTTGCCGCCGGGGCCCGCGCAGAGGTCGAGCCAGCGTTCGCCCGCCTGCACGGGCCGCGCGCGGCTGAGGGCGAGGGCGGCCAGTTGGGAGCCCTCGTCCTGCACCCGGATGCGTCCCTCGTGGTCGTTCATGATGTGCACGGGGTCTCCCCCGGCCAGCACGAATCCGGTGGGCGAGAAGGCGTCCGGAACGCCCAGCCCCGCGGTGTCCTCCGCGGTGGTGAGACCGGGCAGCGCGACCATGTTCACCCGCGGCGGAGCGTTGTCGGCGGCCAGCAGCTCCTCGAGCTCGCTCTCGCGGCCCTCGGCCTTGAGCGATTGCCGGAAGGCACGGACCACCCAGGCCGGGTGGGAGTACTCGGCGGCGAGGCGATCATCCGCGCTCGTCGCCTGGGCGAGGATGCGTTGACGCCATTCCTCGGCGCTGGTGCGCGAGATCGTGCGCAGCACGCCGTTGCAGAAGCCGGTCGCGGCGCGGGACCCCACCTGGCGGGCCTGCTCGACGGACTCGTTGACGGCAGCGTGGGTGGCGACCCGGGTGGCGAGGAGCTGGTGGGCGCCGAGGCGGAGCACGTCCAGGATGGCGGGGTCGATGGCGCTGACCGGCCGGCCGGCGGCCTCGGCGATCACCCGGTCGTAGAACCCCTGCATGCGCAGGGTGCCGTAGGTGAGCTCGGTGGCCAGCGCCGCATCCGCCGTGTTCAGCGCGGCCCGTTTGATCCGCGTGGGCAGCAGCAGGTTGGCGTAGGCGTCGGATTCGCGCACGGCGGCGATGACCTCGTAGGCCACCCGCCTGGCCGGCTGCACGAAGTTCGACTGGGCCCGGGGCCGCTCGGGGCGATCTGCGCCGCTCATGAGGCGACCACCTCCGTCGCCGCTACGCCACGCCACCAGTCGATTGCCTTCATTGCCGTCTTTCCCGCCGGTTGCACGGTGACGAGCTCGAGCGGCTCGGTCCCCGTTCCCACCAGCACGTGCTTGTCGATCTCGCGGATCACGCCGGCCACCTGCGGCTCGGCGCCGTAGCTGGGCGCGACCGCGAGGAGTTTCAGCCGGGCGCCGTGCACGATCGTGAACGCGCCGGGTTCCGGCGTCACCCCACGCACGCGGTTGTACACCGAGGCGGCCGGAGCCGACCAGTCGATCTGCGCGTCCTCGAGGGTCAGTTTGGGGGCGAGGGTGACCTCGCCGTGCTGCTCGGCCGCCCGCGCCGTGCCGGCGGCGAGCTCGTTCACGACCGTGCGCAGGAGCCGGGCCCCGCTGAAGCTCAGGGACTCGAGCAGGTCCCCGGCGGTCGTGTGCCGGCCGATCGGCTCGGCGAGCGTGCGGAAGACGGGTCCGGCGTCGAGTTCGCGGACGAGCCGGAAGACGGCGGCGCCGGTCTCGTCGTCGCCGGCCATCACGGCGCGTTGCACGGGGGCGGCTCCGCGCCAGCGCGGCAGCAGGGAGAAGTGCAGGTTGATCCAGCCCAGACGGGGCACCGAGAGCAGCGGTTCCCGCACCAGGCCGCCGTAGGCCACGATCACGCCGAGGTCGGGCCGCAGGGCTGCGATCTCGGTCGTGGCCGCGTCGCCCAGCCGGTTGGCCTTGATCAGCGGGATGCCGAGCGCGGCAGCGGCGGCGGCCGTCGGCGAGGGGGTGAGCACGCGCTTCCGCCCGAGCGGGGCATCCTCCCGGGTGATCACCGCGGCGATCTCGTGCCCGGAGTCGGCCAGGGCGGTCAGGCTGGGGACGGCGACCTGCGGGGTGCCCGCGAAGACGAGTTTCATTTAGAGCAGCTCCGGGTCGTCGAATCGTACTTTGAGTGTAGGCGCCGCGCGGAAGGCGGCGCCCTTCGGACGGCGGCGCCTGGCGGCGTTGCGCACCACCTGGGCCTTGAGCGCACCGGCCACGTCGTCACCGCTGGAGTAGGCGAAGCGCACGATCGCGCGCACCAGGGGCGGGTCCGTGCCGACCGGTCCGAGCACGTCAACGCCCGGGATCTCGGCCAGTTCGGCCAGCGCCGCGTCCACATCGGCGGCGGCGCCGGTGACGGATGCCGCGCGCACCGCCGGCGGGAACCTCAGTTGCCGCCGGTCGGCCAGCTCGGAGGCCGCGAAGCCCTCCGGCTGCCAGGTGCTCATCGCCCGGGCGAGTGCCCCGCCCACCTCGGCGAGCATCACGGCGGCGCCGGGCGCGGCGAGGGCCGCGGCGTTGGACCACCAGCGCAGAGCGTCTTCACCCACCCGCAGGGACTCCCGGGCCAGCATCCGTTGCCCGTCGAGGAGCAGCACGGCCCGGTAGCCGCCTGCGGGGATCGGTTCGGCGCCCCTGGTCGCGATCACCAGGGCCGGTTCGGCGCCGAGGTGCTGGATGGGGTGGTCGCCGTCGGCGATGATGATGCGCACGCCGGGGAAGGCCCGGCCGAGCTCCTCCGCGGTCCTCCCCGCGCCGATCGTGGCGATGCGGAAGATGCGGCCCGCGCAGTGCACGCAGGTCCAGTCGGCGGCGAGTGCGCCGCACAGGCGGCAGGACGGGGTCGCGCCGGCCGAGGCCAGGCCGAGCGGGCCCTGGCACCGGGTGCACCGGGCCGCTTTCTGGCAGCCCTGGCAGGCGAGCATGGGCGCGTAGCCCGGGCTGGCCACCTGCACGAGCACGGGGCCCTGCTTCAGCGCCTGACGGGCCGTGTGCCAGGCGGCGGACGGGATGCGGGCGGCCCGGGCGTACTGGTCGTCGGCGGCCTGGAATTCGGTCGGGATGACGTGGGGGTGCCGGCCCTTCGCCGGATGGACCTCGGCCAGCCAGCCCAGCTCGACGAGGCGCTGGGCCTCGACGCTGCGCGAGTGGCCGAGCAGCACCAGAGCGCAGCCGGACTGCTCCTGGCGCACGAGGGCCGCATCGCGGGAGTGCGCGTACGGGCTGAGCGGCTCGGAGTGCAGCGGGTCGCCGTCGTCCCAGAGCGCGATCAGCCCCAGGTCGGCGGCTGGCGCGTAGACGGCGGAGCGGTTGCCGAGGATGATCCGCGGCGCGGCGCCGAGGCAGGCCAGGAAGGCGCGGTACCGGTCGGGATTCGGCTGGCGGGCATCCACCCGGCTGACCGAGCCGGCCGGGGCGAGCAGGTCGAGCGCCGACTGCACCTGGTCCTGGTCGCGGTAGTCCGGCAGGACCAGGATGGCGGTTCGGCCGGTCTCGAGGGTGGCGACGGCCAGTTCCGCCAGGGTCTGCGCCCAGTGCCCGATCGACGGGCCCGCCGGCAGGGCGACCAGGCTCGGCACCGCGGCGACAGCGAGGCGGCGGCGCTCTGCGATGGCCTCCTCCAGCACGCCGGCCCCGTACTCGGAGAAGCGCGCGTCGGCCGGACGCGACGGGACGTCCGACGGCCCGGCCGGCTCGGGCCGTTCCGGCCCGGGACGTTCCGGCCCGGGACGTTCCGGCCCGGGACGTGCAGCCTCGGGGCGTGCCGGCTCGGGGTTCGCCGGCCCGGGGTTCGCCTCGGCGGCCGCCGCCTGCGCGGCCAGCCACGCCTTCTCCACCCGCACCTGCCGGGGCGGGCAGGCCAGTCGGATGACGTCGCTCGCGTTCCCGGCGGAGCGGTCGGCGATCCGCCGGGCGAGCTTCCAGACCTCGGGCGTGAGCACCGGCACCGACGAGACGACGGCCTCGATGGGGCTGAGCTTGCCGTGGAAGTCCGCGTCGGAGCCGCCCGTGTCGGGCGCCGCCGCGTCGATGACCTCGATCAGGTACCCGTCGGCCACCCGGCCGGATGAGCGAAACGGCACCTTGACCCGCACGCCGGCCACCGCATCCGCGGCGAGCTCGGCCGGGATGCTGTAGTCGAAGAGGTGGTCAAGTTGCGGGAGTGGAGAGTCGATCAGCACCCGCGCCACGAGGCCGGTGCGTGTCACCGAATGCCCTGCGCTGCCCTGTCCGCCCTGCCCCTGACCAGTCAGAGCCGTGCTGCGCTTCTCAGGTCGTCGACGCGGTCGAGCCGCTCCCAGGTGAAGTCGGGCAGCTCCCGGCCGAAGTGGCCGTAGGTCGCCGTCTGGGCGTAGATCGGCCGGAGCAGGTCGAGCGAGGCGATGATGGCGCCGGGGCGCAGGTCGAAAACCTCACGGATGGCGGCGGTGATGTCTTTGTCGGGCAAGGCGCCGGTACCGAACGTTTCCACGTACAGTCCCACCGGCGAGGCCTTGCCGATCGCGTAGGCGACCTGGATTTCCAGGCGCTCGGCCAGGCCGGCCGCGACGGCGTTCTTCGCTACCCAGCGCATGGCGTAGGCCGCCGAACGATCCACCTTGGACGGGTCCTTGCCGCTGAAGGCTCCCCCGCCGTGCCGGCTCGAGCCACCGTAGGTGTCGATGATGATCTTGCGCCCGGTCAGCCCGGCGTCGCCCTGGGGGCCGCCGATTTCGAACCGTCCGGTCGGGTTGATCAGGGTGGTGAGATCGGAGGAGTCGAGCTCGACGCGGGCCAGCACGGGCCGGATGACGAGTTCCTCGACCTCGGCGCGGAGCACCTCCGTCGACACGGACGGGGAGTGCTGGGTGGAGAGCACCACGGTCTCCACCGTGCGCGGGATGATGCCGTCGTAGCCGATGGTGACCTGGGTCTTGCCGTCGGGACGCAGGTATTCGAGCTCACCGGACTTGCGCACGGCCGCCAGCTGTTCGGCGAGGCGGTGGGCGATCCAGATCGGGATGGGCATCAGCTCGGGGGTTTCCCGGGTGGCATAGCCGAACATGATGCCCTGGTCACCGGCGCCCTGGCGGTCGTAGTCGTCGAGGCTGGACTGCTCACGGCGTTCGAAGGCCTCGTCGACGCCCTGGGCAATGTCCGGAGACTGTCCTCCGATGGAAATCTCCACACCGCAGGACCGACCGTCGAACCAGACGTCCGACGAGTCGTAGCCGATATCGGTGATGCATTTGCGCACGATCGACGGGATCTCGACGTAGGCCTCGGTCGTCACCTCGCCGGCAACGTGCACGAGTCCCGTCGTGACCAGGGTTTCGACGGCGACGCGGCTGTGCGGGTCTTCGGTGAGGAGCGCATCGAGGATGCTGTCGGAGATCTGGTCGCAGATCTTGTCCGGGTGGCCCTCGGTGACCGACTCGGAGGTGAAGAGGCGAAGATCGCTCATCGGGCCCGTCTCTGTTTCAGGAGAGCCGTGCTCTCGTCAATCGGAAGAATGGTGATCCGGCGTGCCTGCCCGGACGATCACGTCAAGAATGGAATTGGCCACCGACAATTTCGTGCCTGAAGCCTCATTCACTATATCTCCGCGCCGATCGAGCACGACGATGTCGTTACTCTCCGTGGCGATCCCCTGCGACCAGCCGACCCTGTTGAGGACAAGGTAGTCGCAGCCCTTCCGGGCGATCTTCTGCCGTCCCAGCGCGAGCAGCGCTGCCGGGTCGGCCTCAGTTTCGGCGGCGAATCCGACGATGACGGCCGGCCTCGGCGTTGCCGCGGAGAGGCCGGCGAGGATGTCGGGGTTCTTGACCAGGTCGAGCCGCAGCGTGTCGCCGGTCTCGTCCTTCTTGATCTTGTCGGTTCGGAGCTCGGCCGGCCGGTAATCGGCGACGGCGGCCGCCATGATCACAACGTCGGCCGTCCCTGCGGCGTCCAGAACTGCAGCCTGGAGCTCGAGCGCAGTGCTGACCGAGCGCAGGTCGACGCCGGCGGGCGGCGGAACCTCGAGGTGGGCCGCGACGAGAGTCACGGATGCCCCGCGGGCCCAGGCAGCCTCCGCGAGGGCGACGCCCTGGCGGCCACTGGATCGGTTGCCGAGGAAACGCACCGGGTCGAGGGGTTCCCGGGTGCCGCCGGCGCTGATCACGATGCGCCGGCCGGCGAGGTCCCCGGGGCCGAGCAGGGCCAGGCCCGCCCGAACGATGGCGTCCGGCTCGTCCATCCGCCCGGCACCGGTATCGGTGCCGGTGAGCCGGCCCACGCCGGGCCCGACGATCACGACACCGCGCTCACGCAGGGTCTTCACATTGGCGACCGTGGCGGGGTTGTTCCACATCTCCGTGTGCATGGCCGGCGCGATCACGAGCGGCGCCGTGCTGGCCAGGATGGTGTTGCCCAGGAGGTCGTCGGCCAGGCCGGCGGCGAGCTTCGCGATGGTGTTCGCGGTGGCCGGCGCGACGACGATCAGGTCGGCCGACTGGCCGATGGCAACGTGCCGCACCTCGGCGACGCCCTCGTAGAGGTCGGTGTGCACGGGGTTGCGGGAGATGGCCTCGAGCGTCGGCTTCCCGACGAATCGGAGGGCGGCCTCGGACGCGACCACGTGCACGGAGTGCCCGGCCAACACGAAAGCGCGCACGACGTTGACGGCTTTATACGCAGCGATGCCGCCGGTTATACCGACGACGATCGTGCGAGCTGACGACATCCTGCGCGCTCGAGCGTGGCGGAGCGGTTATTCGACGATCGGACGGGAGGTGAGCTTGTCCTCGTTGATTTCGCGCAGGGCGACGGAGAGCGGCTTGTCGTCGACGGTCGAGTCGACGAGCGGTCCGACGTTGTCGAACAGGCTGCCTTCGTGCAGGTCCGCGTAGTAGTCGTTGATCTGGCGGGCACGCTTGGACGCGAAGATCACGAGGGCGTACTTGGAGTCGACCTTGGTGAGGAGGTCGTCGATGGGCGGGTCAATGATGCCTGTTAGCTTGGTGGCCATTGGGTCACACTCCTTTAGAGCTTTTCGTGCAGCGAAATGACTGCGTGCGCATCAGTTCTGACGCGAGGAAACGACGTGAGACGGGCGCTAAGAAACCGACTGCGCCCTGCGAGTCTGCATCAAGTCTACGACCTCGCGGGCCGCTTCGGCCACGTCGGTGTTCACAACGCTGTAATCGAACTCCCCCTGGGCGGCCAGTTCGAGCTTCGCGGTCTCCAGCCTGCGGGCCTGTTCGGCGGAATCCTCGGTGTCGCGCCCGATCAGCCGACGCACCAGTTCCTCCCAGGTTGGCGGGAGCAGGAAGACCAGGCGGGCCTCCGGCATGGCGCGGCGCACGGACCGGGCACCCTGGAGGTCGATCTCCAGGAGCACGCTGCGGCCGACCGCGATGGCCTCGTCGACGGGCCCGCGCGGCGTGCCGTACCGGTAAGCGTTGTGCACCTTCGCCCATTCGAGAAGGTCGCCCTCCTCCACCATCCGGTCGAATTCGGCGTCGTCGACGAAGTAGTAGCTGACGCCCTCGACTTCGCCCGGGCGCGGCTTGCGGGTCGTCGCCGACACGGACAGCAGCACCTCGGGGTAGTGCTCCCGGATGTAACCGGCCACCGTGCCCTTACCGACCGCGGTGGGACCGGCGAGCACGACGAGCCGCGAATCGGCGGCGCCGCGACGTCCGGTCGGTTTCGTGGAGAGGAAGTCCCGCAGGCGCTCGCGCTGGTGCGTGCCGAGGCCGCCGAGGCGCTTCGACGGCGAAATCTCGAGCCTGTCCATCAGGCGGCGCATCTTGGTGACTCCGATCGACGGGATGCTGACCAGCAGCTCCGTGACGCGCAGTCGGCCTTCGACTCCGGTCGGGTCCTTCACCGCGGCGGCGAGCACCTCGAGGGCGGTGCGTTCACCGGCCGCGACCTGGGACTTGACGGCCGCTCGGGCACGACGGGCCGCGACGGCGGCGCGGGATGCCGCCACTCGGTCGACTTCGGGTGGGATGGGGCGATTCTCAGCCACGGGCCGCTCCTGTTTCAGCTACTCGGCGCACGATCGCCTCGACGAGCCGGTCGGGACCGGCTCCGAGCACGCTGCGCGATTCACTCACGATAACGCCTTGAGCGTACCCGCCATACAGCGCGTTGATATTGGCGACGTCGGCGCCCTGGTGGCCGAAGCCCGGCGCGAGCACCGGGGTGAGCGCCACCAGCGGGGCGGCCGCCACGTCGATGCCGAATCCGGCGAGGTCCAGGGTCGCGCCGAGGACGACGCCGATCGAGCCGAGCGGGCCCTTCGTGGCGGCGATATTGCGCTCCTCCACCTCGTCCAGGATCGCCCGGGCGACGCTCCGGCCTGCCCGCGGCCCGTCGGCGACGATGGCACGCTGGATCAGCGCGGCCTCGGGATTTGACGTGGCCGAGAGCACGAACATGCCCTTGCCGCCCTCGGCCGCCCGGTCGATGGCGGCGTCCAGGGAGCCGACTCCCATGTAGGCGCTGACCGTGATGGCGTCGACTTCGAGTGGGGACCCGACGGCCAGCCAGGCCTGGGCGTACGCTTCGACGCTGGTGCCGAGGTCCCCCCGCTTGACGTCTGCGATGACGAGCAGGCCGGCCGCACGGGCATCCGCGAGGATGCGCTCGAGTGCCGCGAACCCCGCGGAACCGAAGCGCTCGAAGAACGCGACCTGCGGTTTGATGATCCCGACGCGGCCGGCGGCGGCCTCGACGACCGTGCGACCGAACGCCTCCACCCCGGCGGCGGAGTCGGGCAGGTCCCAGTCGGAGAGCAGCCAGGAGTGCGGGTCGATGCCCACGCAGAGCTGCCCGTGCGCGTCGAAGGCACGCCGTAGACGGTCACCGAACGGGACCACCCCGTCGGTCACCGGCGTCGGGCTCGCCGGGGCTGGGATCACAGCGCCGCCGCCTGCAGAGCCGCCGCGCGGGTGCCGGCGTAGTCCTGCAGCGAGGTCACCTCGAAGCCGTCCCGGATCGCGTCGATCGAGCCGACCGCCGCGCTGAGTTCGGCGATCGTGGTGAACAGGGGCAGGTCGCCGGCCACGGCGGCGGCCCGGATCTCGTAGCCGTCGGCGCGGGCGGAGCGTCCGCTCGGGGTGTTGATGACGATGTCCACCTCTTCGCGCTGGATCAGCTCCACGATCGAGACGTCGTCTTCGCCCTTTTCGCTGACCTTGGACACGACGCGGGCCCGGATGCCGTTGCGCTGGAGCACCTCGGCGGTTCCCTCGGTAGCCATGATCTCGAAGCCGAGCTGCTGGAACCGCAGCATGGGCAGGATGATGGCGCGCTTGTCCCGGTCGGAGACCGACACGAACACGGTCCCGCTGAGCGGGATCCCGCCGTACGCCGCCAGCTGGCTCTTGGCGAAGGCGCGGGGGAAGTCGCGGTCGATGCCCATGACCTCGCCGGTCGAGCGCATCTCCGGGCCGAGCACGGAGTCGACGACGGTCCCGTCGTGGGTGCGGAACCGGTTGAACGGCAGCACGGCTTCCTTCACCGCGACCGGCGAGTCCATCGGCACCCGGGAACCATCGATCAGCGGCAGCTTGCCCTCGGCCTTGAGCTCGGCAATGGTCCTGCCGACCATGATCAGGGCGGCGGCCTTGGCCAGGGTGATGCCGAGCGCCTTGGCCACGAACGGCACGGTGCGGGAGGCGCGGGGGTTCGCCTCGAGCACGTAGAGCACGCCGGCTCCGATCGCGAACTGCACGTTGAGCAGGCCGCGAACGCCGATGCCCTCGGCGATGGCGAGGGTGGCCACGCGCACGCGGTCGATTTCGGCCCGGCCGAGCGTCACCGGCGGAAGGGTGCAGCTCGAGTCGCCGGAGTGGATCCCGGCCTCCTCGATGTGCTCCATCACGCCGCCGATGTACAGCTCGTGGCCGTCGTAGATGGCGTCGACGTCGATTTCGATCGCGTCGTCGAGGAACCGGTCGACGAGCAGCGGATGCGACGGGCCGATGATGCCCTGCCCCTCCATCCGGGTGAAGTAGTCGGCCAGCGAGAGGCTGTCGTAGACGATCTCCATGCCGCGTCCGCCGAGCACGTAACTCGGGCGCACGAGCACCGGGTAACCGATCTCCTCGGCGACCACGACGGCCCCGGCGTAGTCGATCGCCGTGCCGTTGCGGGGGGCGAGCAGGTTCGCGGCGGCGAGGATCCCGGAGAACAGGCCCCGCTCTTCCGCGAGGTCGATGGCATCCGGAGTGGTGCCGAGGATCGGGATGCCCTCCGCCTGGAGGCCCTTGGCCAGGCCCAGCGCGGTCTGGCCGCCGAGCTGCACGACGACCCCGACCAGTTCGCCGCTCTGGCTTTCGGCGTGGATGATCTCGAGCACATCTTCGAGCGTCAGCGGCTCGAAGTACAGGCGGTCGGAGGTGTCGTAGTCGGTGGACACGGTCTCCGGGTTGCAGTTGATCATGATGGTCTCGTAGCCAGCCTCGGACAGCGCGAAGGAGGCGTGCACGCAGGAGTAGTCGAACTCGACTCCCTGGCCGATCCGGTTCGGCCCGGAGCCGAGGATGACGACCTTCTTGCGGTCGCTGGGCACGACCTCGGTCTCCTCGTCGTAGCTGGAGTAGTGGTACGGGGTGAGCGCGGGGAACTCGCCGGCGCAGGTGTCGACGGTCTTGAATACCGGGCGCACGCCGAGGATGTGACGCACCTTACGCACGTCGGCCTCGCCGAAGCCGCGGAGTTCGCCGATCTGGGCGTCGGAGAAGCCGTGGTCCTTGGCGGTGCGCAGGATGTCTGTGTCGAGCCGGTCTGCGGCGGCGACCTCGTCGGCGACCTCGTTGATCAGCACGATCTGGTCGATGAACCAGGGGTCGATCTTGGTGGCCTCGAAGACCTGCTCCATGCTGGCGCCCTTGCGGAGCGCCTGCTGCACCGTGACGATGCGCCCGTCGGTGGGAATCTCCGCGGCGACGAGCAGTTCCTCGAGCGTGCGGGGCTCGGGGCCCCAGTGGAACGAGGATCCCCGCTTCTCCAGCGAGCGGAGCGCCTTCTGCAGGGCGCTGGCGTAGTTGCGGCCGATGGCCATGGCCTCGCCGACCGATTTCATGGTGGTGGTCAGGCGCTGGTCGGCGGCGGGGAACTTCTCGAACGCGAAGCGCGGAACCTTGACCACGACGTAGTCGAGCGTCGGTTCGAAACTGGCCGGGGTGACCTTCGTGATGTCGTTCGGAATCTCGTCGAGACGGTAGCCGAGGGCGAGCTTGGCCGCGATCTTCGCGATCGGGAAACCGGTCGCCTTGCTGGCCAGGGCCGAGGACCGTGACACCCGCGGGTTCATCTCGATCACGATCACGCGGCCGGTGGCCGGGTCGACCGCGAACTGGATGTTGCAGCCGCCGGTGTCGACGCCGACGGCGCGGATGATGTCGATGCTGATGTCGCGCAGGTGCTGGTACTCGCGGTCGGTCAGGGTGAGCGCCGGCGCGACGGTGATCGAGTCGCCGGTGTGCACTCCGACCGGGTCGACGTTCTCGATCGAGCAGACGACGACGGTGTTGTCGGCCGTGTCGCGCATCATTTCGAGTTCGTATTCCTTCCAGCCGAGGATGGACTCCTCCAGGAGCACCTCGCTGGTGGGGCTGTGGTGCAGGCCGTCGC
The DNA here is from genome assembly GCF_004403225.1 of Cryobacterium sp. Sr8. Lineage (NCBI taxonomy): Bacteria > Bacillati > Actinomycetota > Actinomycetes > Micrococcales > Microbacteriaceae > Cryobacterium > Cryobacterium sp. Sr8. The sequence goes on from NZ_SOHO01000039.1 coordinate 139,177, forward strand.
CGACGTACCGGCGCAGTTCCACCTCGTCGTAGGCGAAGCCGGAGCCGAGGCCGCCCATGGTGAACGAGGGGCGAACGACGAGCGGGTAACCGAGGTCGGCGGCGAAGCCGACGGCCTCCTCGATCGTGTGGGCGATGTGTGAGCGGGCGACGTCCGCGCCGGCGTCGAGCACGAGCTGCTTGAAGACCTGGCGGTCCTCGCCCTTCTGGATCGCCTCGAAGCTCGCGCCGATCAGTTCGACGTTGTACTTCTCCAGGATGCCGCGTTCGTGCAGCTGGATGGCGGCGTTGAGGGCCGTTTGCCCGCCGAGGGTCGGGAGGATGGCATCCGGACGCTCCTTGGCGATGATCGTCTCGAGGATCTCCGGGGTGATCGGCTCGATGTAGGTGGCGTCGGCGAAGTCGGGGTCGGTCATGATCGTGGCCGGGTTGGAGTTGACCAGGATCACCCGCACGCCCTCCTCGCGGAGCACGCGGCAGGCCTGGGTGCCGGAGTAGTCGAACTCGCAGGCCTGGCCGATCACGATCGGGCCGGAGCCGATGACAAGGACGCTGTTGATGTCGTCGCGCTTGGGCATTATTTGGTTTCTCCTGCTCCGGCGGCCTTGTGGTGGGCAAGCACCACATCCCTGAACCGATCGAAAAGGTAGTTTGCATCGTGCGGGCCAGAGGCGGCCTCCGGGTGGTACTGCACCGAGAACGCGGGGATGTCCAGGCAACGGATGCCTTCGACCACGTTGTCGTTGAGGCTGTAGTGGCTCACTTCCACCCGGCCGAAGCCGGTGCGGGACTCGTGCACACCCTCGGTGGGCATGTCGACGGCGAAGCCGTGGTTCTGCGAGGTGATCTCGACCCGCCGGGTGGTTTTGTCGAGCACGGGCTGGTTGATCCCGCGGTGGCCGAAGGGCAGCTTGTAGGTTCCGAAGCCGAGGGCGCGGCCGAGCAGCTGGTTGCCGAAGCAGATACCGAAGTACGGGACGCCGGCCCGGAGCACCTCCTGCAGCAGCCGCACGTGCGCGTCCGAGGCGGCGGGGTCGCCGGGTCCGTTCGAGAAGAACAGGGCGGAGGGCTTGAGCGAGAGCACGTGCTCCGAGGTGACCGACTGCGGCAGCACGAGCACCTCGAAGCCGCGTTCGGCCAGGAAGGTGAGGGTGGAGGTCTTCACGCCGAGGTCGAGCACCGCGACCGACCCGATCCGCTCCCCCACGGCCGGGATCGAGTAGGGCTCGACCGTGGACACCTCGTCGGAGAGGTTGCGGCCGCGCATCGAGGGTGCCTGGCGCACCAGGTCGAGCTGTTCGCCGTCGGAGAGCGAGAAGTCCTCGCCGGAGAAGATGCCTGAGCGCATCGCGCCCTCAGAGCGGATGTGCCGGGTGATCGCACGCGTGTCGATGCCGCTGATGCCGACCACGCCGCCGGACTCGAGGTCGTCGTCGAGGCTCCGCTGGGAGCGGAAGTTCGAGCTGACCCGGGAGGGCTCCCGCACGATGAAGCCCGACACCCAGATCTTCCGGGACTCCATGTCTTCGTCGTTGGCGCCGGTGTTGCCGATGTGCGGCGCCGTCATCAATACGATCTGACCGGCGTAGGACGGGTCGGTCAGGGTCTCCTGGTACCCCGTCATCCCGGTGGCGAACACGACCTCACCGAGGGTCCGGCCCCGGCTGCCGTAGGCGCGGCCGACGTAGCGCCGGCCGTCTTCGAGCACGAGCACCGCGGGCGCCTTCGCGGCGCGCGCCCGGTCGGCTGTTTCTGCTGGGTTGGCCACGTCAGGCCTCACTTTCGTCGCGTGCAGCCGGGCCGGCGGCGCCGGCTGCGATGGATCGGATCGCATCAGTGATGCGGTCTCGATCGATGGGGTCGGGGATGCGGAAGTAGCTGTCGACGGAGACGACCTCGTCGGCCTCCGGCGCGGGCGCGGTCTCGGGCCGGTGCAGGCGCCAGCCCAGCAGGAGCAGGCCGTCGGTCTCGACCACGCGGTCGATGGTCAGGGTGGCAGGGGTGAGCAGGTCGATGGCAGCGGCCGGGATGAACACCGGCTCCTCGCCGGCCAGGCTGAGGTCCACGCCGGCGGCGGTGACCGTGAGGCGGGCCCGGGCCCGGAAGCCGAGTCCCCGGATCGCGAGCCGTTCGAGCGGGCGGGAGCGCGGCGTGGTCGCCACGTACAGCACCGGCGCCGCGGCGAGCTCGGCCTCGTCGGCGCCGGTGCCCGGGTGGCCGGCCGCCAGTGCGGCATCCCGCCGGGTGCGCGTGCGCCAGCTTCGCCACATCAGCGTGACCAGGCCGAGCAGCACGGCCACGATGATGACGGTGGGGACGAGCCTATCCATGGCGGCGCTCCCACTGAGTCTGTGCGAGTCGAGCGGCCGCAATCTCCGCCGCCGGGCGCAGGGCGCCGTCCAGTACCGTCGGGTGGCCGTGGTGGAACGTGGCCTGCACGCGGCCGGGCAGGGTCATCGACAGGTAGGGCGAGTTCACGCCCTTGCCGGACAGGTCTGCGGTACCGAAGACGCGGCTGGCCGCCGGGTCGTAGAGCGTGAGTTCGGCCGGGACGCCCACCTCGGTGCGCCTGCCCTGGCCGGCGAGACGGCCGATCCGGGCGGGGGTGTGCGAGAGCACCCTGGCCACGTCGGCCCAGTCGAGGTGGCCGCCCGCCACCACGGAGGCGTGCACCACGGAGAGGGCGGACTCGAGGCCGACCATGCCGTTGGCCGCCGCGTCCCATTCGCAGTCCTTCGCCTCGACCGGGTGCGGCGCGTGGTCGGTGGCGACGATGTCGATGGTGCCGTCGGCGAGGCCGGCGCGCAGCGCCTCCACGTCTTCCCGGCGCCGCAGCGGCGGGTTGACCTTGAAGCGGGCGTCGTAGCCGACGACGAGCTCCTCGGTGAGCAGGAGGTGGTGCGGGGTGACTTCGGCGGTCACGTCGATGCCGCGGGCCTTCGCCCAGCGGATGACGTCGACGGATCCGGCGGTCGAGACGTGGCAGACGTGCAGGCGCGACCCGACGTGTTCGGCGAGGAGCACATCGCGGGCGATGATCGACTCCTCCGCGACGGCGGGCCAGCCGGTGAGTCCGAGTTCGGCCGACAGGGCCCCCTCGTTCATTTGCGCCTTCTCGGTGAGGCGAGGTTCCTGGGCGTGCTGGGCGATCACGCCGTCGAACGCCTTCACGTATTCGAGGGCGCGGCGCATGATCAGCGGATCGGCCACGCAGAATCCGTCATCGGAGAAGACCCGCACCCGGGCGCGGCTGGCTGCCATGGCGCCGAGCTCGGCCAGTCGTTCGCCGGCCAGTCCCACGGTGACCGCCCCGATCGGTTGGACGCTGACGTAGCCGGCCTGCTCGCCGAGGGCGAGCACCTGCTCGACGACCCCGGCCGTGTCCTGCACCGGGGAGGTGTTTGCCATCGCGAACACGCTGGTGAAACCGCCGCGGGCGGCGGCCTGGCTGCCCGTGAGCACGGTTTCACTCTGCTCGGAGCCGGGCTCGCGCAGGTGCGTGTGCAGGTCGACGAGGCCCGGCAGGGCGATCAGCCCGTCGGCGTCGACCGTCGCCGCCCCCGCCCGGGACAGGCCGGACCCGAGTTCGGCGATGCGGCCGCCGGCCAGCACGATGTCGGTGCGGGAACCGTCCGGCAGGGTCGCCCCTCGGATCAGGTATTCCTGCCTGGCCGCGTTTTCCTTCGGCATCTACGAATCCTCCCGGTCGCCGGACAAAAGCAGGTACAGCGCGGCCATCCGCACTGACACGCCGTTGGCGACCTGTTCGAGCACGGTCGACCGGGCCGAATCGGCCGCGGCAGACGATATTTCCAGGCCGCGATTCATCGGGCCGGGGTGCATGACAATGCTATCCGCCCGGAGCCGGGCGAACCTCTCGTCGTTGAGCCCCCAGCCGCGGGCGTACTCCCGAGGGCTGGGGAAGAAGGACGCGCTCATCCGTTCGGCCTGGATGCGCAGCATCATGACCACATCCGGACCGGCATCGATCGCGGCGTCGAGGTCGAAGCCGAAGGTCGCCGGCCAGGCGGACGTGTCCGCCGGCAGGAGCGTCGGCGGAGCGACGAAACTGACCCGGGCCCCGAGGGTGGTCAGCAGCCACAGGTTCGAGCGGGCGACGCGGGAATGCAGGATGTCCCCGACGATGGTCACGGTGACGCCGTCGAGGTCCTTGCCGCGCGAAGCGGTCCCGTGCAGGCGACGGCGGATGGTGAACGCGTCCAGCAGCGCCTGGGTGGGATGTTCGTGGGTGCCGTCGCCGGCGTTGATGATGCCGGCGTCGATCCAGCCGCTCTGGGCCAGCACCAGCGGCGCCCCGGAGGCGTGGTGGCGGATGACGACGGCGTCGGCGCCCATCGCGGAGAGGGTCTGCGCGGTGTCTTTCAGGCTCTCGCCCTTCGACACGCTCGATCCTTTGGCACTGAAGTTGATCACATCGGCGCTGAGCCTCTTCGCGGCCGCCTCGAACGAGATCCGGGTGCGGGTCGAGTCCTCGAAGAAGAGGTTGACGACCGTCTTGCCGCGCAGGGTCGGGAGCTTCTTGACTTCGCGGCCTGCGACATCCGCCATGTCTTCGGCGATGTCGAGGAGCGCGATCGCCTCGTCCCGGGTGATCGTCTTCGTCGACAGGAGGTGCCTCATGCTTCGTCGCCCCCTTCGATGCTCACGAACTCGTCGCCGTCGGTTTCGGCCAGGTGCAGGTTGATCCGCTCCTCGGTCGAGCTGGGCAGGTTCTTGCCCACGAAGTCGGCCCTGATCGGCAGCTCCCGGTGGCCCCGGTCGACGAGCACGGCCAGGCGAACGATGCTGGGCCGCCCGTGGTCGCCGAGCGCGTCGAGCGCGGCGCGGATGGTGCGGCCCGAGTAGAGCACGTCGTCGACGAGCACCACGGTCCTGCCGTCGATGCTGCCGGGAACCTGGGTCGGCGCCGGGGTGCGCGTGCGAGTGCGGGTGAGGTCGTCGCGGTACAGGGTGACGTCGAGCGAGCCGACGCGGACATCCTTAGCACTGGGTTCGATCCGCTGGATTGTCTCGAAGATGCGGCGGGCGAGCACGACCCCGCGGGTGGGGATGCCGAGGATGACGAGATTGTCAGGCCCACGATTGGACTCCAGGATCTCGTGTGAGATCCGAGTCAACGCTCGGGTGATGTCAGCCTGGGTGAGCACGGTGCGTGCCATCAAACCGACCTCCTTCCCCGTCTCACAGGACGGCTGTTAAAGGATGTCTCTTTCCGCCCATGAGCCTAGCACCTCGCCGCCTCGCCCTAGCCGGTGCGGCGGCCCGAGGTTAAGCTGCCGGCATCGACGTGCACACCCTTTGCGGTTGAGGTGCAGGAAGCAGGCGCATTATGTCGACATCGGATCACGAAGACCGGGGGCCGTCACCGGTCGCCTCTGAGGTGGGCGCCCCGGCCGGCCCGATCAGCTTCGTCAGGCGGCGCGAGATCGATGAGGTCCACCGCGAGCTCGAGCTCCCGGGCCCCGATTCCCTGCCGACGCCGGAGGCCATCGCGAAATACAGGGACGCGATCTTCCATCAGTTCTTCCGGGAGCGGCCGGAGTTCACCCTGGCCTGGCCGGACAGTCTCTACATCCCGTCGGAGGCCAACTACAAGAACTACTGGATCGCCGCCCCGCCGGCCAGCCACCGCTATCGGTACCACTGGGTGAACTCGATTGATGACCGGCCCGCCGGCAGTGCGGCGTCGGAGGCGACCGGCCACCTGTTCAGCTGGGTCAACGTCTCCGGCCTGAACCCGAGCTATATCGGCTTCGCGGGGACGGGCGTCAGCCTCGTGCCCCAGGCGACCCTGTCCTACGTGAAAGTGAGCGCGGACATCGACGCCGTGACCGAAAGCCGCTGGTGGTTCATGCCCGGCACGACCGCCGGTTTCGCCAATTTCAGCTATCGGGGCACGGCGTACGTGGCGGGCTGGGAGGTCGACCCGGTGTCGGGGCAGTGGACGTTGCAGAAGCCCTTCGGCGCGCGCACGCTCTTCACGGCGGACGAGAGCGGGCAGGGCGGGTCGGCGATCAGCTCCCAGGTGCACGCCTTCACCGACCTGTCGGTCACGCTGCAACTGCAGGGCGGGCACAGTTATGCGATCGGGGTGGCGTTCGAGGTCGAGATCACCTTCGACTGCCGCGACCGGATCGGCCGACCGTACAAGAAACAGCCCGGAGACGACATCAAGCTGTGGGCGTCGATCGCCGGCAACGTCGCCAGCATCACCGTGTCGACCTGAGACGCCGCGAGTGTTGGCCCGCGGCTCGTCCTATGCGGGGCTCGTCCTACGCGGAGGGTGCGGTCTGCGCGATCCGGCCGAGGAGTCCGTTGACGAACCCGGCGGAGTCATCCGTCGACAGCACCTTCGCGGCTTCGACGGCCTCGTCGATGGCCACCGCGTGCGGCACGGCGTCGTTGTAGAGGATTTCCCAGATGCCGATCCGCAGGATGGCCCGGTCGATGATCGGCATGCGCGACAGGGTCCAGCCCTGCGAGTAGGTCTCGATCAGTTCGTCGATCTCTTCGCGGTGGTCGACGATGCCGTCGACGATCTCCCGGGCGTAGAGCCAGGAAGCCTGCCGTGCCGGCTCACTGACCGCGCGCTCCGCCTCGGCCGCGAGGGATTCCGCGATGGAGATCTGACGCACATCGGCGACGTAGAGGATGTCGATGGCGCGCTTGCGCGCTTTGGTGCGAGCGCTCACTAGTTGACGCGACCGAGGTAGTCACCCGTGCGGGTGTCGACCTTGACCTTGGTGCCCTGCTCGAGGAACAACGGAACCTGGATCTGGTAGCCGGTCTCGACGGTGGCGTTCTTGGTGCCGCCGGTCGACCGGTCGCCCTGGAGGCCGGGCTCGGTGTAGGTGATTTCCAGCACGACGGATGCCGGCAGCTCGACGTAGAGCGGGTTGCCGTTGTGCAGGGCGATCGTGACGTTCTGGTTCTCGAGCATGAAGTTGACGGCGTCGCCGACGACCGCGGCCGGAACGTGGATCTGGTCGTAGTCGGAGACGTCCATGAAGACGTAGGAGTCGCCGTCGGCGTACAGGTACTGGAAGTCCTGGCGGTCGACGTTCTCGGTCTCGATCTTGGCGCCGGCGTTGAAGGTACGGTCCACGGTCTTGCCGCTGACGACGTTCTTCATCTTGGTGCGAACGAATGCACCACCCTTGCCCGGCTTGACGTGCTGGAACTCGATGACGGCCCAGAGCTGACCATCGATGTTGAGGACGACGCCATTCTTGATGTCGGCGGTAGATGCCATGGGGAGGGTAATCCGTTCAATTGGGAAGGTGCGCGGCCGATTCGACCTCAAACGAGCATAGTTGCCCATCCTGAAAGCGCCAAAGGCGCCCCCGCGTTCCCCGCCCCGACTCCCGCGAAACCGCAGTTGTGCGCGCTAAAACACCCTCATGACGCGCACGAGTGCGGTTTCGCGGGTGGTCGGCGAGGGGTCAGCGAGGGGTGGTGAGGTAGTTGAGGGCGAGGCGGTAGGAGTCGAAGCCGAGGCCGGCGATCACTCCGGTGGCGACGGCGCTGACGACGCTCGTGTGCCGGAATGTCTCCCGGGCGTGCGGGTTGGAAATGTGCACCTCGATCAGCGGAACGCCGGCCTTTGTCACCAGGGCGGCGGCATCCCTCAGCGCGTAGCTGTAATGGGTGAAAGCCGCCGGGTTCAGGATGACGGGCGTGCCGGCGTCGACGGCCTCGTACAGCCAGTGGATGAGCTCGGCCTCGTCGTCGGTCTGGCGCAGGTCGACCGTGACGCCGGCGGGGGCGGATGCGCGGAGCAGCGCTCGCAGTTCGTCAAGGTCAGCCGACCCGTAGACATCGGGTTCACGGCTGCCGAGGCGCCCGAGGTTCGGGCCGTTCAGAACGAGGACTGTGCTCATTCCCACAGCCTAGAGCAGCACGCGGCGGGGCAGCACGGCGGGGCGCTGCGGCAGGACGGCGCCGGGGGTACTGTGTGTTCCACCAAACGAAGGAGACCACCATGGCCGGACTTGCACGCCGAGAAAAATTTGACCTGCCGGAGCCCTTCCGGCGTTTCCTTGAGGGCGACTGGGACACCACGTCGATGAAGGTGGAGGAGTTCCGGGACGGCAACACGCTCGTGGTCAGGGCGGAGGTTCCCGGCATCGACCCGGAGAAGAACGTCGACATCTCGGTGAGTGACGGGGTGCTTCACATCCAGGCCGAGCGCGAGGAGAAGAGCGAGCAGAAGCTCAAGGACGGCTACCGTACGGAGTTCCGTTACGGGTCCTTCACCCGGGACATCCCCCTGCCCGTTGGCTGCAAGGAGGAGGATGTGAAGGCGACCTACCGTGACGGGGTGCTCGAGGTCCGGATTCCCGTTCCGGAGAAGAGCACGACGTCGTCGAAGATCCCGATCTCCAGGGCCTGAGCGACCCCGGCCGGCTCAGTCGAACGAACTCATCAACCGGGACCGGATCAGGAAACGCACCCCGCGCGGGGCCTCGGCGGAGAATCCGCTCCCCCGGCCGGCGACGACGTCGACGGTGAGGAAGGTGTGGCTCCAGTACTCGAACTGCTCGGCCGACATCCAGAAGTCGATCGACTGTGACTCGCTTCCCGGCGGGGCGATGTCGAGCCGGCCGAGCAGCACGTCCCGGTCGGAGGTGATGAACTCACCGGCCGGGAAGCACATCGGCGAACTGCCGTCGCAGCATCCGCCCGACTGGTGGAACATCAGCGGCCCGTGCTCATCCCACAGGCTGCGCAGCAGCAGGGCGGTGGCGGGCGTGAACTCGACCCGTGGGCGGGTCTCGCCGGTGATGGTGACGGATGCCGTGACGACGGGCTGGGACATGTGCGTGACCCTCCTCGGATCGACCGGCCGGCTGCCGGCGACGAGCGTCGCCGGCAGCCAGCCGGGGTGTGGCCAGGGGCCTAGAAGAAGCCCAGGGCGTTCTCGGAATACGACACCAGCAGGTTCTTCGTCTGCTGGTAGTGGCCCAGGGCGAGTTTGTTGTTCTCGCGCCCGATCCCCGAACTCTTGTAGCCGCCGAAGGCCGCCCCGGCCGGGTAGGCGTGGTAGTTGTTGACCCACACCCGGCCCGCCTGGATGTCCCGCCCGGCCCGATAGGCGATGTTGCCGTTGCGCGACCACACGCCGGCGCCGAGGCCGTACAGGGTGTCGTTGGCGATCGAGATGGCGTCGTCGTAGTCCGTGAAGCTGGTCACCGCGAGCACCGGGCCGAAGATCTCCTCCTGGAACAGGCGCATCTTGTTGTGCCCCTCGAAGATGGTCGGCTGCACGTAGTAGCCGCCGCTGAGGTCGCCGCCGAGGTCGACCCGCTCGCCGCCGAGCGCCAGCTTCGCGCCCTCCTGCTTGCCGATGTCGATGTAGGAGAGGATCTTCTCGAGCTGGTCGTTGCTCGACTGCGCGCCGACCTGGGTGTCGGTGTCGAGCGGGTTGCCCTGGACCGCCTTGCGGGTGCGCTCGACCGCATCGGCGAGGAAGCTGTCGTAGATGGGCTTCTGCAGCAGCGCACGGCTGGGCGCCGTGCAGACCTCACCCTGATTGAACGCGAAGAGCACGAATCCTTCCTGCGCCTTGTCGTAGAACGCGTCCTGCTCCTGGGCGACGTCGCTGAAGAAGATGTTGGGGCTCTTGCCGCCGAGCTCGAGGGTCGAGGGGATGATGTTGGCGCTGGCGTACTGCATGATCAGGCGACCGGTCGAGGTCTCCCCCGTGAAGGCGATCTTGCGGATCCGGTTCGACGAGGCGAGCGGCTTGCCCGCCTCGATGCCGAACCCGTTGACCACGTTGACGACCCCGGCGGGCAGCACGTCACCGATCAGTTCGAGCAGCACGAGAATCGACACCGGCGTCTGCTCGGCGGGCTTGAGTACGACGGTGTTGCCGGCGGCCAGCGCGGGGGCCAGTTTCCAGACGGCCATCAGGATCGGGAAGTTCCACGGGATGATCTGCCCGACGACGCCGAGTGGCTCGTGGAACTGGTACGAGACCATGTCGCCGTCCAGTTCGGCGTGGTCGCCGTCCTGGGCCCGGATCGCGGAGGCAAAGTAGCGGAAGTGGTCGGAGGCGAGCGGGATGTCCGCGTTCAGCGTCTCGCGCACGGGCTTGCCGTTGTCCCAGGTCTCGGCGACGGCGAGCAGCTCGAGGTTGGCGTCGATGATGTCGGCGATCTTGTTGAGCACCGCGGCGCGGGTCGTGGCCGAGGTCTTTCCCCAGGCCGGCGCGGCCTTGTGGGCGGCATCCAGGGCCAGTTCGATGTCCTCGGCGGTGCCACGGGCGACCTCGGCGAAGGCCTTGCCGGTGACCGGCGAGATGTCTTCGAAGTATTGTCCCTTGACCGGCTTGACCCATTCACCGCCGATCCAATTCTCGTAGCGGGGCTTGAAGGTGACCTTCGAGTCGGGTGTTCCGGGGGCTGAATAGACGGTCATGGCGCTCCTTTGTCGACGACGGTGTCGATGCACGCAGCATCAGCTGCGGCTCTCCTCGGAGCCTAGGGAGGGCAACGTTGCCACAGGGTTGCGAAAAGTTGCGGGGTTGCGAATGATGGTTGCCCGGTTGCGAAAGGTCGCGCGCCTACCCGAGCTCAGCGTCGATCCGCTTGAGCCGGGCGACGACGGTGGCCCGCTTGGGCGACCGGGCCGGCAACAGTTCGAGGCAGGCACGCCAGACCTCGGTGTCGTAGGTGGCCTCCTCGGTGCGCGCGTACTCGAGCAGCAGCTCCGCGGAGGCGTCGCTGAGCATGGCCTCGCGGAGCCGCGCGCTGACCTCGGCCCGGATCGCGGCCACGCCCGGCGCCGTGGAACTGGGCAGCACCGGCCCGCGGTAGGCCCCGAGTGCCACCCGGTGGGCGCCGCGCTCGAGGAAGGCGAGCACGCGCTGGGCATCCAGTTCGATCGATGCATCGAGCCGGTAGGGCCGGGAGCTGATGGTGAATGCCCGGCCGAGCGGATCGAGCGCCTTCCGCAGCCGCACCATTTCGGCGCGGAGGGTGTCTACGCCGCCGGCCTGGTCGCTGAGCAGGAGCGCCAGGCGCTCGGCGGAGAGGCCCTCCCGGTGCCAGGCGAGCAGGGTCAGCATCTCGGCGTGCCGGGGGCTGACCTCGAGGTTGGCGCCGCCGACCTCCAGCTGGCCGTGGTCCCGGCCGAGCACCTGCAGTCCCGCTGGAGCGGCCTTTCGGGGCGGGGGCGGCGTCAGGGCCACCTGGAAGCGCGCGGTGGCGCCGCCGTCCGGCGGAAGTCCGAGGCGCTGGATCCGCAGCTCGGCCTCGACCGCGGCCACGGCGGCCTCGACGAGGGGCAGGGTCTGCGGGGCGACCGCGTCGTCGCCGCCGGTGATGTCGATGACCCCGAGAAGGGCACCCGAATCCGGGTCGTGGATCGGCACGGCCGTGCAGCTCCACGGATGCGCCAGCTGGTTGAAGTGCTCGGCCCGCTGGATCTGGATCCCATGGTTGAGTGCCAGCGCGGTCCCCGGGGCGCTGGTCCCGACCCGGCGTTCGGACCAGTCGGCGCCCTCGACGAAGAGCATCGACTCGGCCTTCTGCCTCAGCACGTGGTCGCCGTCAATCCACAGCAGGCGCCCCGATTCGTCGCCGACGGCCACGATCAGGCCGGCCTCGAAGGCATGCCGGATGAGCAGGTTGTGCACGACGGGAAGAACCGACGCCAGCGGATGCCGGCGGCGAAGATCCCGAAGCTGCTCAGCGGTCAGTTCCGGCTCGGCGCCGGCCAGCGACGGGTCGACCCGGTGGGAGAGCGAACGCTGCCAGGACTCCTGCACGAGTTTCCGCACCCCGGTGAGGGTGGCACGGTCCGAGACGGCGGCCTCGTGCGCCCGCGCCAGCAGCGCGAAGGACTCCCGTTCGGACTCGCCGGGGGCGCGGACCGTCCATGGACTGGTCATCACCCTCCGATCCACGCTGGTCGTCGGCGAGGAGGGCTGCGGCCATCGCTCGGGATCCCCATCGTATGTCACGAATCCGGCCGCGCAGATTCGCCGAACTGTGAGTTTGGCACCTTCCCGAGCACAACGAAGGTGCCAAACTCACAGTTCGGCGAAGGGAAGGAGGGAGGGAAGAGGGCGGGGGTTAGGAGCCGATTTCCTGGTAGGCCGCGAAGAGCAGCGACGCGTCGGGGGCCTCGAGCACCGTCGGCTTGCCGATGTCGTCGAGCACGATGAAGCGCAACATGCCGCTGCGGGTCTTCTTGTCCCGCTGCATGGTCGCCAGGAGCGTGCTCCACCGACCGACCGGGTAGCTGACGGGGAGGGTGAGGGATTCGAGGATGCGCCGGTGCCGATCGGCGGCCTCGTCCGAGAGACGCCCGCTCAGCCGGGCGAGTTCCGCGGCGAACATCATGCCGACGGCTACGGCCGCCCCGTGCCGCCAGCCGTACCGTTCGGCGTGTTCGACGGCGTGGCCGAGGGTGTGGCCGTAGTTGAGGATCTCGCGCCGGCCCGACTCCCGGAAGTCCTCCCCCGTGATCCGCGCCTTCATCTCGATGGCGAGTTCGACCACCCGGCGGAACTGCGGGGTGTGCGGGTCGGTCACGGCTGCGACATCGTCTTCGATGATGTCGAGGATCTCGGGAACCTGGATGAACCCGGCCTTCACGATTTCGGCGAACCCGGCGAGGATCTCGTTCCGCGGCAGGTCGTCGAGCACGTCGAGGTCGCAGAGAACGGCCGCGGGCGCGTAGAAGGTCCCGACCAGGTTCTTTCCCTCGGCCGTGTTGATGCCGTTCTTGCCGCCGATGGCCGCGTCGACCATGCCGAGCACGCTGGTGGGCACCTGCACCAGGCGCACTCCCCGTAGCCAGGTCGCGGCGACGAAGCCGGCCAGGTCGGTCACGGCGCCGCCGCCGAAGCCGATCACGGCATCCGTGCGGCTGAAGTCGGCCTGCCCCATCACCTGCCAGCAGAAGGCGGCCACCTCGACCCGCTTAGCGGCCTCGGCATCGGGCACCTCGGCGATCAGCACCTCGTAGCGATCGAGGAGGCTTTCGCGCAGCGCGACGGCACGCGCTCCGAGTGTGGAGGTGTAGACGATGAGCACCTTACGCACCTCGGCGCCGAGCTGGTCGGCGACGCCGGCGACGAGCCCGCGCCCGATCAGCACGGGGTACGGGTCCGCGCCGGCGACGGTGATCACGGTGGTGTCGGAGTCTGCCGCGGGGACGGTTGGTTCTGGAGTTGTTGTGTCGGTCACGATTTCTCTCTGGTCCAGGTCACGATGTCATCGGCGATGGCGCCGACCGAACGGGTCGATGTGTCGAAGTGGATGTCGGCCAGCGACTCGTACACCGGGCGGCGCTCGTCGAAGATGCGCTGCCAGTCCTCGATGCCGTTGGCAATGAGCGGGCGCTTGCGTCCGCGGATCCGCTTCGCCGCCGCGGCCGCGTCAACGCTGAGGTACACGACACTGCACCGGGCCAGGTCGGCCCGGGACTCGGCGTCGAGCACTGCTCCCCCGCCGAGGGAGACGACGGCCTCTTCGGCCAGGGCCTCGGCGACGACCTCACGTTCGATCACCCGGAAGTACTCTTCACCCTCGCGCGCGAAGATCTCGGCGATCGGACCGTACCGGTCGACGATGCGCTGGTCGGTGTCGATGAACGGCACAGTCAGGGCGCGGGCGACGCGGCGCGCGATCTTCGTCTTGCCCGCGGCCATCGGGCCGATGAAGGCAAGCGGGAACAGCTGCCCGACGGATGCGCCCATGGCTAGAGCGACGCGTCGCTGGACGCGCCGGTCTTCAAGTTGGCCGGGATGTTCGCGAGGTAGCCGTCGAGGTTGCGCCTGGTCTCGCCGATGGAGTCTCCGCCGAATTTCTCGAGCACGGAGTTGGCCAGCACCAGGGCGACCATAGCCTCGGCGACCACGCCCGCCGCGGGAACCGCGCACACGTCGGAACGCTGGTGGTGCGCGGGGGCGGCCTCGCTGGTGGCGACGTCGACGGTGCGGAGGGCCCGGGGAATGGTGGAGATCGGCTTCATGCCGGCGCGAACCCGCAGCACGGTGCCCGTGCTCATGCCTCCCTCGGTGCCGCCGGCCTTGTCGCCGGCCCGCTGGATGACGCCGTCGGCCTGGACGAGCTCGTCGTGGGCGGTGGACCCGCGGCGCGTGGTGGTGAGGAAGCCGTCGCCGACCTCGACGGCCTTGATCGCCTGGATGCCCATCAGCGCCGCGGCGAGCTGGGAATCGAGCCGACGGTCCCAGTGCACGAAGGAACCAAGGCCGGGAGGGAGGTTGTAGGCGAGCACCTCGACGATGCCGCCCAGAGTGTCACCGTCCTTGTGCGCCGCGTCGACCTCGGCCACCATCAGCGCGGATGTCTCCGGGTGGAAGCAGCGCAGCGGGTCCGCGTCGAGGGCGTCGACGTCGCCGGGGTGCGGCAGCGGGGCATCCTCGGGGACCCGGACCGGCCCGATCGAGAGGGTGTGGCTGACCAGGGTGATCCCCAGCTCGGCGAGGAAGGCCCGGGCGACCGCGCCCAGGGCGACCCGGGCGGCGGTTTCGCGGGCGCTGGCCCGCTCGAGCACGGGACGGGCCTCGTCGAAGTCGTACTTCTGCATGCCGACGAGGTCGGCATGGCCGGGCCTCGGCCGGGTGAGGGGCGATCCGCGGCCGCGGGTCAGGGTGGCGGGGTCGACCGGTTCCGGGCTCATCACCTCTGACCATTTGGGCCACTCGGTGTTGCCGATGCGCAGCGCGACCGGGCCCCCCATGGTGAGCCCGTGGCGCACCCCGCCGGACAGGGTGAGCTCGTCCTGCTCGAATTTCATCCGGGCGCCCCGGCCGTAGCCGAGTTTGCGGCGTGCGAGGTCGAGGCGGATATCGGTGAGGGAGACCGGGATCCCAGCGGGCAAACCCTCGACAATGGCGATGAGTTCGGGGCCGTGGGACTCTCCGGCTGTGAGCCAACGAAGCATGACTCCTATCCTCCCACAGGCTCCTCAGCCAAAGCGCCGCGCATCGCCTGCAAAACCTCGTCTTCCCGGGGCAGCGGATCGAACGGATCGCCGCTGACGAAGATGCGCACCTGGATGAGTGCCTGGTGCAACAGCATCCCGAGGCCCGAGCACACGGTGCCCCCCGCGGCCTGCCAGGACCGGGCCAGCGAGCTCGGCCACGGGGAGTAGCTCACGTCGAACAAGACGGCCCGGCTCCGAAGTTCCGCCGGGAACTCGGCCGCCAGCACCGGCCCGCCCGGCAGGGTGCTGATCACGAGGTCGCTCTGCCGCTCCGGGCTGCCGAGGCTGGTCAGGTTCGCCACCGTGACAGCCACGCCGACGCCGTGGCCCAGCTCGATGAGGGGACCGGCCTTGGACGGGGTGCGCACGACGACGTCGACGGATTCCGCGCCGAGCTCTGCGGCGGCCACGAGCGCAGAGGCCGCGGTCGCCCCCGCCCCCAGCAGGGTGACGTGGGTCGCGCGGGTGACGCCGGCGTCGGCCAGGGCTCGGACCAGCCCCGTGACATCCGTGTTGAACCCGGTCAGGCTGGGGCCGGCGTCCGAGCGGCCGAGGAGAACCGTGTTCGCCGCCCCGGTGAGGGTCGCCATCCGATCGAGGCCGGTCAGGAGCGGCATGACCTCCTGCTTGAGCGGCATGGTCAGGGACAGGCCGTGCCACTCCGCGCCGAGGCCGGCGAGGAAGTCATCGAGCTCCCCGGCGCGCACTTCGATGGCGTCATACTGCCAGTCGAGGCCCAGGGTGGCGTAGGCGGCCCGGTGGAGCGCCGGGGACTGGGAGTGCGCGATCGGAGATCCCAGCACGGCGAGGCGCTGCACGGGCCGGTTCGGCAGTTCGTTAGCCATACTCGGGGTGGTCCTTCATCCAGGCCAGCCATTTGGCGACGGCGACTTCGTGATCCTTGAGCGTGGACGAGAAGATCGTCTCGCCCGTGTCGAGGTTCCAGGACACGAAGTATAGCCAGGGCCCGTCGGCGGGGTGCAGGGCCGCGTCGATGGCCAGGTCCCCGGGGTTCGAGATCGGCCCGGCCGGGAGGCCCGGGTGCACATAGGTGTTGTACGGGTTGCTCGCGTCGGCGCGCTCGGCGTCCGTCGTGGTCGCCACGTCGGTGTTTCCCGTTCGGTACGTCACGGTCGCGTCTGACTGGAGCAGCCCGCTCGGCCACAGCTGGGGGTTGAGCCGGTTGTAGAAGACCCGCGAGACCTTGAAGTAGTCCTCGCGGAGCCCCGCCTCGCGCTGGATCAAAGCGGCCATGGTGATGGTCGTCCATCGCTTGTCCTCGGTCACCCCGGCATCGTCGAGAGCCTTGAACTGGCGGTCGACGAGGGTCTTGATGGCATCATGGGCGGTCACGCCGGGCGTGAAGTTGTAGGTCGCCGGGAAGAGGAATCCTTCCAGGCTGGTCGCCTCGGCGGGAAGTCCGAAGGAGGCGACACTCTTCGCCGCAGCCTCGATGTCGGCCAACGGAATTTCCGTGCCCTCGGAGAGCGATTGCAGGGCGACGGCAGCGGTGGTGCCCTCCGGGATGACGACGGTCTGCTCGAGCTTGTTCTTCTTGTCGAGCAGGGCGTCGAGCGCCGAGCGGGCGCTCATCTTCGCGGCCAGCTGGTACGCGCCCGGCTGGAATACGGGTGCGGGTGATTCGGCGAGCAGCAACTTGTAGAAGGCCTCGTAGCTCTTGACGACTCCGGCTTCCGCGAGGGTGCCGGCGACATCTCCCCCGGTGTCTCCATCGTGGATCATCACGACGAGCTTCTTCCCCCCGGAGCCCTCGTAGTCGGGCGGCCCCTGGGTCGCGGCGTACAGCTGGGACAGCGGTCCCTGCAGGGCGAACGCCCCGGCCGCCAGAAGCAGGACGAACACGAGCAGCACGCTCACGCAGCCCCAGGCTCCCCGGCGGCTCCTGATGCCCGGTCGCGGCCCGTTAGAGGGATCGGCCCGCCCCTCGGATCGCGGGACGCGACCGCGCGACGCCCGGGCGGCCCGGCGCGAACCGCCCGTTTCCCCGCCCGTTTCCCCGGCTGCCGCCCCGGATGCCGTACCGGGCGTCGAGCCCGCTGCCGAGCCGGCCTCGCCGCCCTGGTGCGTCTCCGTCGCACCGGTCAGGAGCTCTTCCCAGCCACCGGCCGGATCATCGCGCGGCGAACCATCGCCCGGCGTACCCTCGCTCGGCGTACGATCGGACTCCGGTGGGGTGTTCGACACGGTTTTTACGGCCTTTCGGGAGGGTCGGCGGTCGGCTCTCTCGGTGGATCCACGAGCGTGCCGGGGGGCCTGCCCGAGGCTCGCTCGGTGTCCAGAGCGTGTTGCAGAATTATAGTAGCGGCCACCTGATCGATCACCGGGCGGTGGGTTTTCGCCTTGCGCCCGGATGCGCGCAGCACCGTCTGGGCGGCGACGGTGGACAGCCGCTCGTCAACGAGCCGCACGGGCACCGGGAGCGCCCGCTCGAGGGCCTCCGCGAAGCCGACCGCGTCGCCCGTCGAAGCCGTCGTCCTCCCCGAAAGCGCCAGCGGGAGGCCGACAATGACCTCCACCGCCTCGAGTTCCGCGACAATCCCGCGAATCCGGGCGATATCGACGACGCCGGCGCTGTCGCGGTTCACCGTTTCGACGGGCGTCGCGAGCATGCCGTGGGCGTCGCTACGGGCGACTCCGATCCGGGCCGTTCCGACGTCGACACCGACCCGCACGCCGTGGCGCACGTCTTAGCGGGCCACAGCCGTGCGAACGGCGTCGAGTGCGCTGGGAACGGCGGAGACGTCCGTGCCGCCGCCCTGCGCGAGGTCGTCCTTGCCGCCGCCGCCGCCGCCGAGGATTCCGGCGACCTGCTTGGCCAGGGCACCGGCCTTGTGGCCGGCGTCGCGGGCGGCCTGGTTGGTCGCGACGATCACGACCGGCTTCTCACCGACCGTTGCGGCCAGCGCCACGACGGCCGGCTCGCTGCCGAGCCGCTCACGGGTGGCGGTGACGAGCATCCGCACGTCGTCGGCGGATGCCAGGGTGCCCAGGTTCTCGGCAACGAGCATGACCGACCCGGCCCGGGACGCCGTCGCCAGGAGGGCCGGAACGCGATCGGAGAGGGCGCGCGCCTCGTAGGCGGCGATCTTCTTCTCCGCCGCCTTGAGGTTCTGGAGCAGGTCGTTGATGCGCTCCGGGAGCGCCTCCTTGGGCGTTTTGAGGTTCGCGGTGAGCTGCGACACGATCGCGCGCTCTGCCGCCAGGTCGCGGAACGCTTCCAGGCCGACAAGCGACTCGACGCGCCGGTTCGTCGAACCGACGGAGGCCTCGCTGACCAGGTTGATCATGCCGATTTCCGCGCTCGTCGACACGTGGGTTCCGGCGCAGAGTTCGCGCGACCAGGGCCCGCCGATATCGACGACACGCACGCGGTCGCCGTACTTCTCGCTGAACAGGGCCATGGCGCCCAGGGCCTTGGCCTCGGTGAGATTCATTTCCCGGGTGACGACCTCGAGGTTGTCCCGGATGGCGTTGTTGGCGATCTCCTCGATCTCGCTGCGCGTCGCCGGCGAGAGCGCCTGGTTCCAGGAGAAGTCGAAGCGGAGGAACCCGGCCTTGTTGTACGAGCCGGACTGGTGCGCGTTCGGGCCGAGCACCTGGCGGAGGGCCGCATGGAGGATGTGCGTCCCGGAATGGGCCTGGCGTGCCCCGCGGCGCCAGTCGGCGTCGACCACGCTGGTCGCGCTGTCGCCCACCCCGACCTCGCCGCTTCGCACCTGCACCTTGTGGCTGATCAGTCCCGCCACCGGCTTCTGCACGTCGAGCACTTCGAGTTCGTAACCGGGGCCGACGATGAGGCCGGCGTCGGCCTCCTGGCCGCCGGATTCCGCGTAGAGCGAGGTCTCCGAGAGGATGACCTCGGCGATCTCCCCGGCGACGGCGTTCGTCACCGAGGCGCCCTCGACGATGAGGCCGAGGATGGACGACTCGGTCTGCAGGGTGTCGTAGCCGGTGAAGACCGTCGCGCCCTGGGCGCGGAACGCGCTGTAGACGGACAGGTCGGCCAGGGTGGTCTTCTTCGCTTTCGCGTCGGCCTTGGCCATGGCGCGCTGCTTGGACATCAGGGCGTCGAAGGCCTCGCGGTTGACGCTGAGCCCGGCTTCCTCCGCCATCTCGAGGGTCAGTTCGATCGGGAAGCCGTAGGTGTCGTGAAGCAGGAACGCGGTGTCCCCCGGCAGTTCGGCCCCGGCCGCCTTCTTCGTTTTGGCCACGGCGACATCCAGCACGGCGCTGCCGCTGGTCAGCGTGCGGAGGAACGTCTCCTCCTCGGCGTACGCGGCCTGGCTGATCCGGTCGTAGTCGGACTTGACCTCCGGGTAGGCGTCGCTCATCGCGTCGCGCGACGCGGGGAACAGCTCGGGGAAGGTCGCGCCCTCGACACCGAGGAGGCGCATCGCACGCACGGTGCGGCGCATCAGGCGGCGCAGGATGTACCCACGGCCTTCGTTGGACGGCATGACGCCGTCGCTCATCAGCATCAGCGAGGAGCGCACGTGGTCGGCCACGATGCGCATCCGCACGTCGTCCTCATGGTCGGCGCCGTAGGCACGCCGGGAGACCGCTGCGGCGCGGTCGAGGACCGGGCGGACCTGGTCGATCTCGTACATGTTCTCGACGCCCTGTTTGAGGAAGGCGACGCGCTCCAGGCCCATGCCGGTGTCGATGTTCTTCTTCGGCAGGTCGCCGAGGATTTCAAAGTCGTCCTTGCCTGAACCCTCCCCGCGCAGGTACTGCATGAAGACGAGGTTCCAGATCTCGACATACCGGTCGTCGTCGGTGGCCGGGCCGCCGCCGGCGCCGTAGGCGGGGCCGCGGTCGAAGAAAATCTCCGAACACGGACCGGCGGGCCCTGACTGGCCGGTCGACCAGTAGTTGGATTCCTTGCCGAGACGCTGGATGCGGTCGGCGGGCACGCCGATCGCCCGCCAGTAGCCGAAAGCCTCATCGTCGTCGAGGTAGATCGTGACCCAGAGGTCCTTCTCGAGGAAGCCGTAGCCGCCTGCCGACTCCGGCGTGGTGAGGAGCTCCCAGGCGTACTGGATCGCCTGCTCCTTGAAGTAGTCGCCGAACGAGAAGTTTCCGGCCATCTGGAAGAAGGTGCCGTGGCGAGGAGTCTTGCCGACCTCTTCGATGTCGTTGGTACGGATGCACTTCTGCACGCTGGTGGCCCGCGGGTAGGGCGGCGGCACCAGGCCGGTCAGGTACGGCACGAACGGGACCATGCCGGCCACGGTGAAGAGGAGGGTGGGGTCGTCGCTGACGAGGGACGCCGACGGCACGACCGTGTGTCCACGATCGGCGAAGAAGGCGAGCCAGCGCCCGCGAATTTCAGCAGTCTGCATGGGTTCCGTAGCTTGAAGAGAGGGCGAAAAGAGTGGAGGGGGTGCTGCCTACGGCTTCGTCACGCCGTCGAGGGCCTTGTCGACGGCCGTGTCGACGTCGCCGAGGGCGGCGCGCAGTTCGGCCTCCCGCTCGCGGTAGCCATCCGAAATGGCTTCACCGAACTCGCGGGCCTTCGCGTCGAGGTCGTTGAAGAACTGCTTGCCCTGCTGGGTCTTGTTCGCCTCGTGCGCGAGGACGAAACCGACTGCTACGCCAACGGCCAGCCAGATGACATTCTTCATTTCGGTACTCCCTGATGTGTGTTGCGACTGTTCGGCGACTCGCGGCGGAGACGCAACGATCTGAATCCAGCGTAGCGGTCTAGGCGCGCCGGCGGCGGGCGCCGCCGGGGCGGCCGGCCCGGAACGCCGCACGCACACCGGCCGAGAAGCCGGCCAGCTTGATCAGCGGGCCACCCACCGTTGACGCGAACAGGGCGACGAGGGCGGAGGCGTTGCCGGTGGCATCCGCGATATTGCTGGTGATGGTGTCGACCCTGGCAAGCTGCTGGTTCGTTTCCCGGATGGTCGTCGTGCCTTCCTGGAACAGGGGCGCGACCTCGCGGCTCAGCTCGCGGATGGCCAGGGTGGTCTCGTCGAAAACGCGCCCGAGCTTGACCAGCGGCAGGGCGAGGACGCCCACCAGGACCGCGAAAACTCCTGCGGCGATCAATCCGGCGATATCTCCACCTGACATTGACAACACCTTCCATTCCGGAATCGGCATGCATTGGTCGCGAAATACGCGAAGGGCGGGCCACCCACTGGGTGACCCGCCCTCAAGCGTAGTTCAGACGCGGCACCCCAGGGGGGTGCCCGGTGAGCTAGCGCGCTGCGTAGTACTCGACGACGAGCTGGACTTCACACGTCACGGGGATTTCGATGCGCTTGGGGCGACGCACGAGGCGGGCCTGCAGCTTGTCCAGTTCGACCTCGAGGTAGACCGGGAGCTTGGGGAGCAGGTCGACGTGGCCGCCGGCGGCTGCAACCTGGAACGGCTCCATGCCCTCGCTCTTGGGCTTGACGTGCATGAGCTGACCCGGCTTCACGCGGAAAGACGGACGGTCGACCAGCTGGCCGTCGACGAGGATGTGACGGTGCACGATCATCTGACGGGCCTGGGCGGTCGTGCGGGCGATGGCCGAGCGCACGAGGAGAGCGTCGAGACGGGTCTCGAGGATCTCGACCAGGTTCTCACCGGTCAGGCCCTGGGCGCGACGCGCTTCCTGGAAGGCGATCTTGAGCTGAGCCTCGCGGATGCCGTACTGGGCACGCAAGCGCTGCTTTTCGCGCAGGCGCACGGCGTAGTCCGAGTCGGTCTTGCGCTTGGTACGGCCGTGCTCGCCCGGAGCGTACGGACGCTTCTCGAGGTACTTGGCCGCCTTCGGGGTCAGGGCGATGCCCAGTGCACGAGAGAGGCGGGTCTTGCTGCGGGTACGTGACTTGGTAGACACGGGTTCCTTTCGATGGAGACTCAAACACAGGGAAGCCAGGGCGCACGCGCTACAAACACACGGGCGTCATGGGAGATCAGAGGGGTGGTGCCACGGGCCGCTCGGCTACAGAGCGAATCCCATCCAAACCGGAGTTGGGCGCAGCCGCACGCCAAAACCAGTTGTAGGCAGCCTTCAGACTAACACAGCGTCTACCCGCCGCGGATGATCCGGCGCAGCTTCGCGAGGCGCGACGAGACCTCGCGCTCATGGCCGTGTTCGGTGGGTTCGTAATAACGCACGGTCTTGAGCTCGTTCGGCGGATACTGCTGGGCGAGCACGCCGAGCGCGTCGTCGTGCGGGTACTTGTAGCCCTTGCCGTGGCCGAGTCGCTTGGCGCCCGGGTAGTGCCCGTCGCGCAGGTGCTTGGGCACCCGGCCGGTCTTGCCCGCCCGCACGTCGGCGATGGCGGCATCCAGCGCCAGGTAGGCGGCGTTGGACTTGGGGGCCGTCGCGAGGTGCACCACGGCCTGGGCGAGCGGAATCCTGCCCTCGGGCATGCCGATGTACTGCACGGCGTCCGCGGCGGCGATGGCGATCACGAGCGACTGCGGGTCCGCCATCCCGATGTCTTCCGAGGCGAGAACGATGATGCGCCGGCAGATGAAGCGCGGGTCTTCCCCGGCCTCGATCATGCGGGCCAGGTAGTGCAGCGACGCGTCGACGTCGGAGCCGCGCACCGACTTGATGAACGCGCTGATCACGTCGTAGTGCTCGTCGCCGTTGCGGTCGTAGCGGAGCAGCGCGCGGTCGACGGCGAGCGAGACGATCTCCGTGGTGATCACGGGCCTGGTGTCGGTGCCCTCATCGGTGGTCGTGGCTGCACTGGCCGTGGCTGCACTGGCCGTGGCTGCACTGGCCGTGGCGGCACTGGTCGTGGCGGCACTGGTTGTGGCGGCACTGGTTGTGGCGGCACTGGTTGTGGCGGCACTGACGGAAGCCGCCTCGAGCGCGGTGAGCGCGCGCCGGGCGTCTCCGGACGCGAGCCGGATGATCGCCGCGCGCGCCTCGCCGTCAAGCACGAACTTGTCGGCGAGACCCCGGGGATCCACGACGGCGCGGTCGACCACGATGGCGAGGTCGTCGTCGCTGAGCGTTTCGAGGGTCAGCAGGAGCGACCGGGACAGCAGCGGCGAGATGACCGAGAAGGAGGGATTCTCGGTGGTCGCCGCCACGAGGATGATCACCCCGTTCTCCACGCCCGGAAGCAGGGCATCCTGCTGGGCCTTGCTGAAACGGTGGATCTCGTCGAGGAAGAGCACCGTCGACAGCCCGTAAAGGTCGCGGCTGGTGCGTGCCTCCTCCATCACCTGGCGGACATCGCGCACACCGGCGGAAACGGCCGAGAGTTCGACGAAGCGGCGGCCGGAGCTGTGGGCGATGGCCTGGGCCAGGGTCGTCTTGCCCGTCCCGGGCGGGCCCCAGAGGATGACCGAAACCGAGCCCCGCTCCCCCGTCTTGTCACTGGCCAGGCTGACCAGCGGCGAGCCGGGGGTCAGCAGGTGCCGCTGACCGGCGACCTCGTCGAGGCTTTTCGGGCGCATCCGCACGGCGAGGGGGGTTGCGCCACTGCGCAGTCCCGGTTGGGCATCCGACATGACTCCAGCGTAGTTTGTGCCGCCGACCGCGGCTGCCCGGTCCCCGCGCGGCACTCTGCCCGCTTCCGCCGGGTTGCGTAGAATTCAAGCGGCGGCACCGCTGCCCCCTTTTTGCCTACCCGCCCGGTGGCGGCCCCTGGAGGATTGACGTGGTTCCGAGCACCAGGCAAGACCGTGTGTCCCGCGAGGCCAGGGCCAGGGCGCGCGCCTACCAGGCGCGGCAGGCCGTGCACGAACACCAGCAGAAGCGCCGGAAGCGCGACAACGTGCTCGCCTGGAGCGCGCTCGGCCTGGTGCTGATCCTCGCCGTGGGCGCGCAGCTGCTCTTCTTCACCGGCGGGCCGGGCACCCCGGCCCCGAGCGCGGGCGCGACGCCCACGCCCAGCTCGTCGGCCCCGGCGGGGGCGAACTCGGGCGACGTCCCGCCCAGCAGCCTGGCCGAGGGCCGCATCTGGACGGGCTCACTCACCCTCAACGACTCGGCTCTCGGTTTCGAACTCGACGGCAAACTGGCCCCGCAGGCCGTGTCGTCAACGGTCGACCTGGTCAGGACCGGCTTCTACGACGACGTTTCCTGCCACCGGCTCACCACCGGCGGCTTTTTCGTGCTGCAGTGCGGCGACCCCGACGGCACGGGCTCGGGCGGCCCCGGCTACAGCTACGGTCCGGTTGAGAATGCCCCGGCGGACGACGTGTACCCGGCGGGCACGATCGCCATGGCCCGCCAGGGCGGCAACGCGTACAGCATGGGCAGCCAGTTCTTCATCGTCTACGAGGACACGACCATCCCGGCCGACGCGGCCGGCGGATACACCGTGCTGGGCAAGATCACGAGCGGCCTCGATGAGTTGAAAGCAAAAATCACGGATGCCGGGACCAAGGACGGCAAAACGGACGGCGCGCCGAAGGTCCCGACCACGATCACGGCGATAACAGTTCAGTAGTTTCAGGCGAGCGACGCGCGGGCTTGCAATAGGCTGGGTGCAGTATTGCCCCGTTCGGGGCCACGCAACTACTCAGCACGCAACTATTCAGCAAGGTGAGGCTCTTGACTCCGACAGATCAGCAACCATGGGGTCGCGTAGACGAAACCGGCACGGTCTACGTGCGCGAAGCGGCGGGCGAACGCGCAGTCGGCCAGTACCCGGACGCAACCCCCGAAGAGGCCCTGGCCTACTTCGAACGCAAATACGTTGAACTGAACGGGCAGGTCACCCTGCTCGAACAGCGCGCCAAGGGTGGCGCGCCGGCCGCGGACATCGCCAAGACCGTCGCCAACCTGACCGCGACGGTGGCCACCGCCAACGCCGTCGGCAACCTCGCCGCCCTCGCCGAGCGGCTCGCCGCCCTCGGCGGCGCCGTGACCGAGCTCACCGAGCAGCAGAGCGCCGAGGCGAAGGCCGCGGCCGGAGCCGCGATCGCCGAACGCGCCGCGATCGTCGAAGAGGCCGAACGCCTCGCCGCCGAAGACCCGGCCAAGACGCAGTGGAAGCAGGCCAGCGCGGCGCTGGACGAGCTGTTCACCAAGTGGCAGGCCCACCAGCACGACGCGCCCCGCATCCCCAAGGGCGAGGCCAACGAACTGTGGAAGCGATTCCGCGCGGCCCGCACCACCATCGAGCAGAACCGCAAGGCGTTCTTCGCCGACCTCGACAGCGCCCACAAGGACGTCCGCAACCGCAAGCAGCAGCTGATCGAGAAGGCCGAGGCGCTCGCGCCCAAGGGCGCCGACGGCATCCCGGCCTACCGGGGCCTGCTGGAGGACTGGAAGAACGCGGGCCGCTCCGGCAAGAAGCAGGACGACGCCATGTGGGCCAAGTTCAAGGCGGCCGGTGACGTGCTGTACGGCGCCAAGGGCGAAATCGACGCCCAGGACAATGAGGAATTCGCCGGCAACCTCACCACGAAGCTCGAACTCCTGACCGAGGCCGAGGCGCTCCTGACCGAAACCGACCGCACCAGGGCGCGCGAGACGCTCACGTCGATCCAGCGTCGCTGGGACGCCATCGGCAAGGTTCCCCGCGACCAGGTCAAGGTCGTCGACGAGCGCCTGCGCAAGGTGGAAGCCGCCGTGCGCAAGCTCGACGACGAGCACTGGAAGCGCAACAACCCCGAGACGAAGGCACGCGCCGAAGGCCTCGCCGGCCAGTTGAACGACGCCATCGCGAAGCTCGAAGCCGAGCTCGCCACGGCGCAGGAGAGCAAGGACGCCCAGGCGATCGCCGAGGCCACGGAGGCGCTCGAAACCCGCAAGGCGTGGCTGAAGGCCATCGGCCAGTAGTATCCACGCTGTCGAGTCCGGTGATCTGTCCACAGATCACCGGAACCGTCGGTTAACGGCACCGCCGGCCCGCACTCTGGTCGGATGACCGGCATCCTTGCCCCGGTGCTCACGCCCGATGACCTTCCCCTCGCCGAACTGTGCGGCGCCCGTCTCGACGGCGAGGTCTACGCCCTCGGCGATTCCTGGTGCCCGGTCGACGAAGCGGACGGGCCCGTCGTCCGCGCCCTCGCCGCCGGCCTGCTCGTCCCCGGCCGGGCGATCGCCGAGCGGATGACCGCCGCCTGGGTCTATGGCCTCGCGCCCGAGCCGCACCGGCACCACTTCTGCGTCGATCTCGGCGCCCGCACCCACGTGCCGCCGTCACCGCGCCTTCAGCTGCGAGAGGTGCGCTGCCGGCCGGAAGAGACCCTGGTGATCGCCGGGCTGCGGGTGACGACTCCCCTGCGCACGGTCATCGACCTGGCCCGGTCGCCCGGCCCCGACGTGTCGCGTCGCGACTGGTCCGACCCCGACGCCACCGGCCCAGTCTCGTCCGGCACCGACTCGGAACGGGCGCTCGTCGCGCTGCTGGCGGCACTCCTCCGGCTCGGCGGTTTCGCCGACGCCCACGCCGCGGAGCAGCTTTGCCGGCGCCAGAACCTGCCGCATAAGGTGATCGCGCTGGCGAGGCTGGAACGCGCCTCACAGCTGCTCGCCGCCGCGGCCGGCGAACGCGGCCCTCGAGTCTCGGCCCTGAGTTGACCCGTTGCGGTCGAGTTTGACTGGCACACCAGCCAACCTCGACCGGAACCGTCAAGGTCGGCGCGGGGCGAACGGGCAGAGGGGAACGGACGGACTAGCCGTCACTGACGCGGTACACGTCGTACACGGTGTCGATCCGGCGCACCGCGTTCAGCACCCGGTCCAGGTGGGTCACATCGCCCATCTCGAAGACGAACCGGCTGAGGGCCAGCCGGTCGCTCGAGGTGTTGACCGTGGCGGAGAGGATGTTGACGTGGTGCTCGGACAGCACCCGCGTCACGTCCGAGAGGAGGCCGGACCGGTCGAGTGCTTCGATCTGGATGTGCACGAGGAAGAGGCTCTTGGAGGTGGGCGCCCATTCCACGTCGATCATGCGCTCGGGCTCCTTGAGCAGCGAGTGCACGTTGTGGCACGCGGCCTGGTGCACCGACACCCCGGACCCGCGGGTGATGAAGCCGACGATCTTGTCACCCGGAACCGGGGTGCAGCAGCGGGCGAGCTTGACGAGGATGTCCGGGGCGCCCCGAACGAGCACCCCGGAGTCGCTGTTGCGCAGGGTCTGCGTGCGGCCGCGAGGGGCGACGGGGAGGTCGGTGCTGTCGCTTTCTTCGACGCTTTGCAGCGAAGCCACGACCTTCTCGAGCACCGACTGGGTCGAGACATGGCCCTCGCCGACGGCGGCATACAGCGCAGAGACGTCCTCGTACTTCATCATCGCCGCGACTTCGGCGAAGGAATCCTGGTTCATCAGCTTCTGCAGCGGCAGGTTCTGCTTGCGCATCGCCCGGGCGATCGAGTCGCGACCCTGTTCGATGGCCTCATCGCGGCGTTCCTTGGTGAACCACTGCCGGATCTTGTTCCGCGCCCGGGGGCTCTTGACGAAGTTCAGCCAGTCCTTGCTGGGGCCGGAGTCGGGGTTCTTCGACGTGAACACCTCGACCACGTCGCCGGTCTCGAGGGTGCTCTCCAGCGGCACGAGCCGACCGTTGACCTTGGAACCCATGGTGCGGTGACCGACCTCGGTGTGCACGGCATAGGCGAAGTCGACCGGGGTCGCGCCGGCCGGCAGGCCGATGACGCGACCCTTCGGCGTGAACACGTACACCTCTTTGGCGCCGATCTCGAACCGGAGGGAGTCCAGGAACTCGCCGGGGTCTGCGGTCTCGGCCTGCCAGTCGGAGATGTGCGCCAGCCAGGCCATGTCGGTGTCGCTCTGCGGGCCGGGCCCGGTGCTCTTGCCGGTGGTCTGGTCCTTGTACTTCCAGTGCGCCGCGACGCCGAATTCGGCGCGCTGGTGCATCTCCTGGGTGCGGATCTGGATCTCGACCGGGCGACCGTTCGGCCCCAGGACCGTCGTGTGCAGCGACTGGTAGAGGTTGAACTTGGGCGTGGCTATGTAGTCCTTGAAGCGGCCGGGCAGCGGCGTCCACCTCGCGTGGATCGCACCCAGCACGGCGTAGCAGTCGCGCACCGAGTTAACGAGCACACGGATGCCCACCAGATCGTAGATCTCGTCGAACTCGCGGCCGCGCACGACCATTTTCTGGTAGATCGAGTAGTACTGCTTCGGGCGCCCGGCGACCTTGCCGCGGATCCGCGCCGCCTTGAGGTCGTCGTTGATCGACTCGATGATTTGCTGGACGAATTCCTCACGCTGCGGCGTGCGCTGTTTGACCAGGCTCTCGATCTCCGCGTAGAGCTTGGGGTAGAGCACGGCGAAGGAGAGGTCTTCGAGCTCCCACTTGATCGTCTGGATGCCCAGGCGGTGAGCCAGCGGCGCGTAGATCTCGAGCGTCTCCGTCGCCTTCCGCGTGGCGGATTCGGCCGGCACGAAGCCCCAGGTGCGCGCGTTGTGCAGGCGGTCGGCGAGTTTGATGATCAGCACGCGGATGTCCTTGGACATCGCGACGATCATCTTGCGCACCGTCTCGGCCTGCGTACTGTCGCCGTACTTGACCTTGTCGAGCTTGGTGACGCCGTCGACAAGCATCGCGATCTCGTCGCCGAAGTCGACCCTCAGGGCATCGAGCGTGTAGGCGGTGTCCTCGACGGTGTCGTGCAGCACCGCGGCGGCAATCGTCTTCGGCCCGATGCCGAGGTCGGCCAGGATCTGGGCGACGGCCACCGGGTGGGTGATGTACGGTTCCCCACTCCGGCGAACCTGGCCCTCGTGGGCACGTTCGGCAGCGGTGTACGCACGCTCGATCACACCGAGATCGGCCTTGGGATGATGCATCCGCACGGTCTTCAGCAGGGTGTCGACGGCCCCGACCGGCTGGGCGCGGGAAAAGATGCGCGGCACCAGGCGGCGCAGTGAAGCGGTGGATGGCGTTGTTGTCTCCGTCATCGCTTCACCTCACTCTCCTCGGCCTATTATCGCTGATCCAGCCGACAACATCGCCCGGGGTGCCCTCCGGCCATGAACGGCGACCGGACGAGGCGGTTGGCCTCCGGCTCGCCCGGCGAGGAATGCACCTCGGCCTACGCGTCCGGAGACCCGATCATACGGTCAGGTTCTCCTGCTTCGGCGCGGCGACGCCCGCCTTGGCGCGGAGAGCGAGCGCCTTCTTGTCGCGCTTGCGAACCTCCGGCTCCGCGGTACGGAGCTGGGCGTAGAGCGGAGCGGCAACGAAGATCGTCGAGTACGTGCCGACGAAGATGCCGATCAGGAGCGCCAGGGCGATGTCGCGCAGGGTTCCGGCCCCGAGGACGAAGGCGCCGATGAACAGGATGGACGCAACCGGGAGCATGGCCACGACCGAGGTGTTGATCGAGCGCACCAGGGTCTGGTTCACGGCCAGGTTGACCGACTCCGCGAAAGTGCGGCGGGATTCGGGTCCGTCCTCCGAGGTGTTCTCCCTGATCTTGTCGAAGACCACCACGGTGTCGTACAGCGAGTAACCCAGGATCGTGAGGAAGCCGATGACGGCCGCCGGCGTGATCTCGAAGCCGGTCAGGCCGTAGAAGCCGGCCGTGAGGATGAGGTCGTGCAGCAGGGCGACCATGGCGGCCAGGGACATCTTCCAGGTTCGGAAGTACAGCGCCATGACGACGGAAGCGAGCACGAGGAACACCAGCAGGCCGCGGAGCGCCTGGCCGGTGATGTCCGCGCCCCACGACGGGCCGATGAAGGACGATGTCACCTGGGTCTCCGGGACCCCGTAGGCCTCGGCCAGCGCAGCGCGCACCTCGCGGGACGCCCCAGGCTCCAGCTGATCCGTCTGCACCCGGACGCCCGAGTTGCTGACCGAAGAGATCTTCGGCACGGCCGCCGGGTCCACGCTGGCGACGGCTTCGGCTGCCGGGGCCTGGTCCTGCGTCGTGGCGTCGGACACGACGAACTCGGAACCGCCCGTGAACTCGATGCCGAAGACGAAGCCGCCGCGCAGCAGCGGTCCGACGACAGCGATGAGAATCATCACCGCGGCGATCAGGTACCAGAGCTTGCGGCGGCCGACGATGTCGAAGGAACGCTTGCCGGTGTAGAGGTCGTTGCCGAACTGGGCAAAGCTGGCCATTAGGAATCCTTCCCGTCGGTCGACCGATTCGTGCTGGAACCGACCTTTTCTGTCGCCTTGCGTTCGGCGATGGTCTGGCGTTTCGCGGCCTCACGGCTCGACGCGGCCGACTTCGAGGAGGCAACCTGCGGGGCGGGCAAGAACTTGGCCCGGCCCCGATAGACGGCACCCAGGGCCCGCGGGTCGAGCCCGCTGAACCGGTGGCCCTCGGCGAAGAATCTCGTCCGTGCGAGGAGCTGCAGCATCGGGTGCGTGAACAGCATGACCACGATGAGGTCGACGATGGTGGTGAGGCCGAGGGTGAACGCGAATCCGCGCACGTTGCCGACGGCGAGGATGAACAGGACCGCCGCGGCGAGGAAGTTGACCGCGTCTGAGGCGATGATCGTGCGGATGGCCCGCCTCCAGCCGGTCTCGACCGCGGATTCGAGTCCACGACCGTCCCGCAGCTCGTCCCGAACACGTTCGAAGTACACGATGAACGAGTCGGCGGTGATACCGATTGCCACGATCAACCCCGCGACACCGGCGAGCGACAATCGGTAGCCTTCCCGCCAGGACAGGATCGTGATCAGAAGGTAGGTGATCACCGCGGCGACGACGAGTGACGCGACGGTGACGAGCCCGAGCAGCCGGTATTGCGCGATCGAGTACAGCACGACCAGGACGAGCCCGATCAGGCCGGCGATCAGACCGCTGGTCAGCTGGGCCGTTCCGAGAGTCGCGGAAATCGTGTCCTGGCTCTGCACGGCGAAGCTCAGCGGCAGCGCGCCGAATTTGAGCTGGTCGGCCAGTGACTTGGACGTCACCTGGGTGAAGTTTCCGGTGATCTGCGGCTTGCCGTCGGTGATCACCGCGAGCGTGCGCGGCGCGGAGATGACCGAGCCGTCGAGCACGATCGCGAACTGGTTCTGCACACCCTGCAGCCCGCTCAGGCGGGTCGTGACGGTCGCGAAGTCCTTGGTGCCTGCGGCGTCGAAGACCATGTTCACGGCCCACTCGCCGGTGGTGGCTCCGGACTGTGTGGTCACCTGGCCGTTGGTCGCGTCCGCAATGTTGGAACCGCTGACTTCGACCGGGCCGAGCACGTACTTGACGGAGCCATCGGCCTCACAGGTGACGAGCGGCTTGTCGGCCGGGGCGACGACGGCGTTGTCGATCTTGCTGCAGTCGAAAGCGTCGTACTGCGCCTTGAGCGCCGGGGTGACGTAGTTGAGGTCGCTGGCGTTGGTGGGCTTGACGCTGGGCGTGCTCGGGAGGCTGCCCGGGTCGACGCTGGGCGTCGGAGTGGCAGTCGCCGCAGCGCCGTCCCCGCCGACGCTGTCTCCGGAGGGAGCCCCGGCCAGGAGCACCGGCCTGAACTCGAGCTTGGCCGAGGATTCGATCCGGTTGATCGTCGCGTCATCGGGAGTGCCCGGGATCGACACGACAATGTTCTTGCCACCCTGGGTGTTGATCTCCGACTCGGACACACCGGCGGAGTTGATACGCTCCCGGATGATCGACACGGCCTGGTTCAGCTGCTCGGGCGAGACGGACTGGCCCGACTCGAGCTTGGGAGCCAGGATGATCTGCGTGCCGCCCTCGAGGTCGAGCGCAAGCTTGGGCGCCCAGGAACCGCTCCCGCCCATGACACCGGCCGCATTGAGGGCGAACAGGCCGACGATAATCACGCCTAACCAGGACAGGGAACGCCAGGCCTTCTTGACCGGGGTCGACTTTGCCACCTGTGAACTCAGCTTTCTATGCTCGTGCCCGCGCCCGTGAGGGCGCGGGCACGGGAGAGGGTTGTGTTACGCGTCGCCCTTGGCGCGCGTGCTGCCATCGATGCCGTCTTCGCCTGCTGCGCGCTGGCCGAACTCCGGCTCACCCATGACGGTGCCGCTGTCCTGGTTGAGCTCGGCGACGGGAGCCTCGTCGGCCTCGGCGACGGTCGGCTCGACGACGCGGGCGATCGTCTGGCGGTGGATGTTTACCACGGTGCCCGGTGCGATCTCGAGCGCAACCTTGTTCTCGGCCTCGTCGATCGACACGATGGTGCCGTACATGCCGAAGTTGGTCATGACCTCGGCGCCGGCGACCATCTTGGACTGGAGGGCCTCGAGGTCCGCCTTGCGCTTGCGCCCGTTGCGGAACATGAAGAACACGAGGACCGCCAGGACGGCGAGCATGAGGATGGTGGTGATGTCTGGCATGAAACTTTTGTACCTTCCGATTGCGGTACGACGACCGCTACAGGTGAGTGCGGATCGCGGCGGACCAACTTGAATTATAGGGGATCGAGGTTCAGGCCGGCCTGAGGGCTGCTGAGACCGAAGTGTTGCCACGCCGCGGGTGTTGCCACCCGCCCCCTCGGGGTGCGCGTGAGGAAGCCTATCCGCACCAGGAAGGGCTCGACGACCGCTTCGACGGTTTCGGACTCCTCGCCGACGGAAACCGCCAGCGTATTCAGGCCAACCGGGCCTCCCCCAAAACGAGTCAGGATGATCCGCATGACTTCACGGTCGAGCCGATCCAGGCCGATCGGGTCGACGTCGTACAGCTCAAGCGCCGCATGGACGGCGGCCAGGTCGGCCTCTCCCCCGTGCACGAGTGCGTAGTCGCGCACGCGCCGGAGGAGCCGGTTCGCGATGCGCGGCGTTCCCCGGCAACGGCCCGCGATCTCGGCGAGGGCGTCGCGGCCGATCGGCAGTTCGAGCAGTTTCGCCGCCCGGCCGAGCACCTGTTCCAGCTCGGCCTCGGAGTAGAACTCGAGGTGGGCGGTGAAGCCGAATCGGTCCCGGAGGGGGTTGGGCAGCAGTCCGGAGCGGGTGGTCGCCCCGACGAGCGTGAAGGGCGCCAGTTCCAGCGGCACGGAGGTCGCCCCCGCGCCCTTGCCCACCATGATGTCGATGCGGAAGTCTTCCATCGCCAGGTAGAGCATCTCTTCGGCCGAGCGCGCCATCCGGTGGATTTCGTCGATGAAGAGCACTTCGCCGGGCACGAGCGAGGAGAGCACCGCCGCGAGGTCGCCGGCGTGCTGGATGGCGGGCCCGCTGGACATGCGCAGCGGACGGTTGCCCTCGAAGGCCACGATCATGGCCAGCGTGGTCTTGCCGAGCCCCGGCGGGCCGGCCAGCAGGATGTGGTCGGGGGTGCGGCTCTGCATCGTCGCCGCGGTGAGCAGGAGCTGCAGCTGGCCGCGCACCTTCTGCTGACCGACGAACTCGGCCATGCTGCGGGGTCGGAGCGCGCCTTCGAACGCGAGCTCGGCCTCCCCTTCAAGCACCGGGTTCGTCACTTCGACGCCCGGATCGTTGGCCAGTCCCTGGCCGGTCATGACCGGCGCTCCGACGACTGGTGAGCGGGGCTCTGGTGTGCGGGGCCCAGCCGGGCCAGGGCCAGGCGCAGCACGGTCGCGACGCCGGGCTCCGTGCCGGATGCCTCGGCCAGCGTTTCATCGACGGCCTGCGCCGCCACTCGTTCCGACCAGCCCAGGCCGATCAGGGCGGCCTGCACGTTCGCGGCGACCGTGGCGGAACCGGCCGGACGCGGGTTCGCGGGCGCCCCGCTGGTCACCTGCACCTTGCCGGCCAGCGACAGGACGATCAGCTTGGCGGTCTT
Source organism: Cryobacterium sp. Sr8 (assembly GCF_004403225.1). Classification (NCBI taxonomy): domain Bacteria; kingdom Bacillati; phylum Actinomycetota; class Actinomycetes; order Micrococcales; family Microbacteriaceae; genus Cryobacterium; species Cryobacterium sp. Sr8. The sequence goes on from NZ_SOHO01000039.1 coordinate 172,800, forward strand.
GGGTCCGATGCCGCTGACCTTGCGGAACGCCGCGTCGTCCTCGGCCTGGACGGCCAGGGCGATCTGGTTCGGGGTGAGCACCGCGAGCACGCCGAGGGCGGACTTCGGGCCGACACCGGTGACGCCGACGAGCAGCTCGAACACCGCAAGCTCCGGTGCGGTCGGGAAGCCGTAGAGGGTGAGGGAGTCTTCGCGCACGACCAGCGTCGTCGCGAGCCGGGCCTCGGCGCCGACGCGCACGGACAGCGCGGTCGTCGGGGTGACCTGCAGGGCGAGGCCGACTCCGCCGACCTCGATCACGACGGTCGAGCCCAGGGCGGACAGGACGGGGCCACGTACGGAGGAGATCACCGCTTAAGACTACGCGGCGGCACCGACGCTGCCGCGCTACGCTCCGCGGCGAGCCATGCCTTCTGGGCTGGAGTCTGGGCGGGGGTCTGGGCGCCCGGGGCGAGCGAAGCGGGCGTGGGCAGCGTTCCGCCGGAGGCCCCGGTGCGCCAGGCGTGGCAGATGGCCAGGGCGAGCGCGTCGGCGGCATCGGCCGGCTTGGGGATCTCGGCGAGTCCGAGGATGCGCGCGACCATCGTGCCGACCTGTTTCTTGTCGGCCGAGCCGTACCCGGTGATGGCCGCCTTGACCTCGCTCGGCGTGTGCAGCGACACCGGCAGGCCCCGCCGGGCGGCGAGCATCAGGGCGACGCCGCTGATCTGCGCGGTGCCCATGACCGTGCTCACGTTGTGCTGGGCGAACACGCGCTCGATGGCCACGAACGCGGGCTGGTGACGGTCGAGCATGTCTTCGATGCCGTCGCTGATCAGCAGCAGCCGGCGCTCGAGGGCCAGGCCGGGGTCGCTCCGCAGCACGGTGACGTCGACGAGGGTCGCCGAGCGGTTGCCGGAGACGTCGACGACGCCCACGCCGCAGCGAGTGAGGCCAGGGTCGATCCCGAGCACCCTGACCGGCATCGCGGCGTTACGCTGACTCGGCCTGGAGCTCCGCCTGCACCTCGGCCGACAGGTCGTAGTTGCTGTAGATGTTCTGCACGTCGTCGAGTTCCTCGAGGGCGTCGATGAGGTGGAAGACCTTGCGGGCGGTCTCGGCATCCACCTCCACCTTGAGCGACGGCACGAACGCGATGTCGGCGGAGTCGTAATCGATGCCCGCGTCCTGCAGCGCGGTGCGGGTGGCGACGAGGTCGTGGGCCTCGCTGAAGACCTCGAACTTGTCGCCGTCGTCGACCACCTCTTCTGCGCCGGCGTCGAGAACGGCGAGGAGAACGTCATCCTCGGTGAGGCCGTCGCTCTTGGGAACGACGACGATGCCCTTGCGGTGGAAGTTGTAGGCGACGCTGCCCGGGTCGGCCATGTTGCCGCCGTTGCGGGTGACCGTGGTGCGCACTTCGGCTGCCGCACGGTTCTTGTTGTCGGTGAGGCACTCGATCATGATGGCCACTCCGTGGGCGGCGTAGCCCTCGTACATGATCGTCGTGTAGTCGACGGCGTCGCCGGTCAGGCCGGCGCCGCGCTTGACGGCGCGGTCGATGTTGTCGTTCGGAACGGAGGTCTTCTTGGCCTTCTGGATGGCGTCGACCAGGGTCGGGTTGCCGGAGAGGTCTGCGCCGCCCATGCGGGCCGCGACCTCGATGTTCTTGATCAGCTTCGCGAAGGCCTTGGCGCGCCGCGAATCGGTGATCGCCTTCTGGTGCTTCGTTGTCGCCCATTTGGAATGCCCGGACATACATCTCCCGTTTGTTTCACTCGTGTGCAGCGCTGGCCTGTTGCAGTGCTGGTGTGTTGCAGCGCTGGTGCGGCGATCTGGCGCCGCCATGCGTGGTCGTCGCACCCGCCGGGTGCCCGCCCATTCTAACCCGGGGCACCCCGAACGGGCCGGAAGCCCCGGCCAACACGGCTCAGGCGATGAGCTTGTGCAGGGTGCGCAGGTTCCTGGTCGTTGTGCTCGAGCGGTATCTCGTCTTGCCGCTGAGTTTGCTGAACGGGCTTTTCACGCCGACCGCCCGCCGGACCTCCCAGTAGAGCACCCCGTCGCCGGCGGTGACCCGCTCGTCGCCCGGGTCGAGTCCGTCGGCACCGGCCAGGAGCTCGGCCAGGGCCGAGGGATCAGACGAGAAACGACATACGGATGCCAGCCCTCGCGATTCGGGTCGAAGGGGTAAGCGTCGACGATCCGGCCGAGGGTCTCGACGCCCTGCAGCACGATCCAGGCCTCGTAGTCGTAGGCCTCGGACAGGGCGGCTTGGATCCGCGCCTTGAGCGCCGAAGCGTCGCTCTCCCCCGGCCCGGCCTCGAAGAGCACGTTCCCACTGGCCAGGACGGTCTCCACGCCGGCGAAGCCGAGGCCGCGGAACAGGTCCCGGAGCGACGACATGGTGATCGTGATGCCGTTCACGTTGATGCCCCGCAACAGGGCGACGTATGCGGTCATGACGCTGCGCCGGTCACGACGCTGCGCCGGTCACGACGCTGCGCCGCGGAACTTCGCGTCGGACACCATCCGGAGGAAGTGCTCGTGGAACCGGTGCTCCCCCGTGATTTCGGGGTGGAACGAGGTGCCGAGCAGGTTGCCCTGCTGCACGGCGACGCAGCGGCCGTCCGCGAGCCTGGCCAGCGCGGTCGCGCGGGGCCCGACCACCTCCACCACCGGGGCGCGGATGAACACGGCGTGCACCGGAGGCGCGCCGAGCACCGGCACGTCCAGCTCCGTCTCGAAAGACTCCGCCTGCGAGCCGAACGCGTTGCGGCGCACCGAGATGTCGAGTCCGCCGATGCTCTGCTGGCCGGCGATGCCGTCGAGCACGGTGTCGGCCAGCATGATCAGCCCGGCGCAGGTGCCGTAGACCGGCAGGCCGGCGTGCACGGCGTCCCGGAGCGGCTCGGCCAGGCCGAACGCGCGGGAGAGCTTGTCCATGACGCTGGACTCGCCGCCCGGGATCACCAGGCCGCTGACGCGGGCCAGTTCCTCCGGGCGACGAACGAGTTCCACTTCCGCGCCGAGCGCTGCGAGGACCGCGGCGTGCTCACGAAAGTCGCCCTGCAGGGCGAGAACTCCAACGGTCATCTTGGGTGCTGTTACCAGCCGCGCTCGGACAGGCGGTGCGGCGCGGCCAGGTCGGACACGTTGATGCCGACCATGGCCTCGCCCAGCCCGCGGGACACGGCAGCGACGACGCTCGGGTCGTCGTAGAACGTGACGGCCTTGACGATCGCGTTGGCGCGGGCCTGCGGGTTGCCCGACTTGAAGATGCCGGAGCCGACGAAGACGCCGTCGGCGCCGAGCTGCATCATCATGGCGGCGTCGGCGGGCGTGGACACGCCACCGGCGACGAACAAGACGACGGGGAGCTTGCCGGTCGCGGCGATCTCGGCGACCAGTTCGTAGGGCGCCTGCAGTTCCTTGGCGGCGACGTACAGTTCGTCCTTGCTCAAAGCGGACAGGCGGGCGATCTCGCCCCTGATCGTGCGGATGTGCTTGGTGGCCTCCGAGACGTCGCCGGTGCCGGCCTCGCCCTTGGACCGGATCATGGCCGCGCCCTCGGTGATGCGGCGAAGCGCTTCACCCAGGTTGGTCGCGCCACAGACGAACGGCGTCTGGAAGTTCCACTTGTCGATGTGGTTGACGTAGTCGGCCGGGCTCAGCACCTCGGACTCGTCGATGTAGTCGACCTTGAGGGCCTCCAGCACCTGCGCCTCGACGAAGTGGCCGATCCGGGCCTTCGCCATGACCGGGATGGACACCTCGGCGATGATGCTGTCGATCAGGTCGGGGTCGCTCATCCGGGCGACACCACCCTGGGAACGGATGTCGGCGGGCACGCGCTCGAGGGCCATGACGGCAACCGCGCCGGCGTCCTCTGCGATTCGTGCCTGCTCTGCGGTGACGACGTCCATGATGACGCCGCCCTTCAGCATCTCGGCGAGTCCGCGCTTGACGCGGCTCGAGCCAAACTGCTCGGCGGAAGTGGTCTCAGTCATTTCTTGATTCTATTCCTTGCGTGGTGGGGCACTGGCGCAGCGGACCGCTGCCTGGACGGGGAGAAAGGATGGAGGAAACAGCTAGTCGCCGGCCGGCCAGCCGGCGGCCACCTCGCGGCGCACGTCGCCAAGCAGGCGGGGAATCGCCTTCGTGCCGGCGATGATCGGGAAGAAATTCGAGTCGAGGGCCCAGCGCGGCACGATGTGCTGGTGGAGGTGCTCCGCGATGCCGGCGCCGGCGATCCGTCCCTGGTTCATCCCGATGTTGAAGCCGTCGCAGTGCGAAACGTTTTTGAGCACGCGCATGGCAACCTGGGTCAGGCTGCCGATCTCGGCGATCTCTTCCGGGGTGGCCTCGTCATAGGTCGCCACGTGGCGGTACGGGCAGACGAGCAGGTGGCCGCTGTTGTAGGGGAACAGGTTGAGCAGCACGTAGGCGTGCGTGCCGCGGGCGACGATGAGCGCCTTCTCGTCGTCCATGCTGGGCGCCAGGCAGAACGGGCACTCGTCGATATGCGGCTGCTGGCCCTCCTGGATGTAGACCAGGCGATGCGGCGTCCAGAGTCGTTGGAAGGCGTCGGGCACGGCCGCGAAGTCGGAGGAGTGCTCGACCCCTGTGTTTTCGTCACCGATCTCGGCCATGTCAGATCTGCCCCTGGCCGGTCACCTGTGCCCGAGAGCGGATGGATTCCACGATGCGGCTGACGGCGTCATCCACCGGCACGCCGTTCTCCTGCGTGCCGTCGCGGAAGCGGAAGCTGACCGAGCGATTGGAGCGGTCTTCCTCGCCGACGATGAGCTGGAACGGCACCTTCGCCTTGGTGTGCGTGCGAATCTTCTTCTGCATCCGGTCGTCGGAGTTGTCCACCTCGGCGCGCACGCCGGCCGCCTTCAGCCGGGCGATGATCTCGTCCAGGTACGGGCCGTACTGCTCGGCGACCGGGATGCCGACGACCTGCACCGGGGACAGCCAGACCGGGAACGCCCCGGCGTAGTGCTCGGTGAGCACGGCGAAGAAGCGTTCGATCGACCCGAACAGGGCGCGGTGGATCATGACCGGCCGCTGGCGAGTGCCGTCGGAGGCCGTGTATTCGAGGTCGAAGCGCTCCGGCAGGTTGAAGTCCAGCTGGATCGTGGACATCTGCCAGGTGCGGCCGATCGCGTCTCGAGCCTGCACCGAGATCTTCGGGCCGTAGAACGCGGCTCCACCCGGGTCGGAGACGAGTTCGAGACCGGATGCCTCGGCGACCTCGGCGAGGGTCTGAGTCGCCTCGTCCCAGGCCTCGTCGCTGCCGACGAACTTCTTCGGGTCCTTGGTGGAGAGCTCGAGGTAGTAGTCCTCGAGTCCGTAGTCGGCGAGCAGTTGCAGCACGAAGTTGAGCGTGCTGGTCAGCTCCTCCTTCATGTTCTCGCGGGTCGTGTAAATGTGCGCGTCGTCCTGCGTCATGCCGCGCACCCGGGTGAGGCCGTGCACCACGCCCGACTTCTCGTAGCGGTAGACCGAGCCGAACTCGAACAGGCGCATCGGCAGGTCACGGTAGCTGCGGCCGCTCGAGCGGAAGATCAGGTTGTGGAACGGGCAGTTCATCGGCTTGAGGTAGTAGTCGACGCCCTGGCGGGTGACGTGGCCGTCGGCGTCGCGCTCCTCGTCGAGGTGCATCGGCGGGAACATCCCGTCGGCGTACCAGTCGAGGTGGCCGGACGTCTCGAACAGGTTCGACTTGGTGATGTGCGGCGAGTAGACGAAGTCGTAGCCGGCCTCGGTGTGGCGCTTGCGGGAGTAGTTCTCCATCTCCTGGCGGATGATGCCGCCCCTGGGGTGGAAGACGGGCAGGCCGGAGCCGATCTCCTCTGGAAAGCTGAACAGGTCCAGCTCGGCGCCGAGCTTGCGGTGGTCGCGCTTGGCGGCCTCTTCCTGGCGGGCCTGGTACGCGCGGAGTTCGTCCTTGCTGGGCCAGGCGGTGCCGTAGATGCGCTGCAGCTGCGGATTCTTCTCCGAGCCGCGCCAGTACGCCGCGGCCAGGCGGGTGAGCGAGTAGCCGTTGCCGATCATGCGGGTGTTGGGCAGGTGCGGGCCGCGGCAGAGGTCCTTCCAGACCGTCTCCCCCGTCTTCGGGTCGACATTGTCGTAGATGGTGAGCTCGGCGCCGCCGACCTCGACCGACTCGTTGTCGCCGCCCTGGGCCGCGGCACCCTTGATCCCGATCAACTCGAGCTTGTACGGCTCGTCCGCGAGTTCGGCGCGAGCCTCGTCGTCGGTGACGACGCGACGCACGAAGCGCTGCCCGGAGCGGATGATCCGGTCCATGGCCTTCTCGAGCGCCTTGACGTCTTCGGGGGTGAAGGGCTCCGCCACGTCGAAGTCGTAGTAGAAACCGTCGGTGACGGGCGGACCGATGCCGAGCTTCGCCTCCGGGTTGATCGTCTGCACCGCCTGCGCGAGCACGTGTGCCGCCGAGTGGCGGAGGATGTTCAGTCCGTCGGTCGAATCGATGGTGACGGCTTCGACGGCATCCGTCGGCGTCACCGTCGTCGCCAGGTCCCTGAGCTCGCCGTTGACGCGCATTGCGACAACGGACCGGTCGGTGAATAGCTCAAAGCCGTCAACCACGTGTATGACTCCCTAGTTTTGCGAACCCTTCAACTTTAGTGGCGCGCGGGGAGTCTGGCGGCGTCCGCTGCGACCGGGCCTAACTTGCCAGGTCGAGGGGTGCGATCAGCCCGGCTCCCGGACGCTTCCGCAGAAGGTGGCGCACGAGTTCGGGCGAGGCGGCCAGCACCTTGACGCCGCCGGGCCGTCCGGCCGTGACGGAGTCGAAGGCGATCGAAATCGCCTCGAGCCTCATGCCGGTGTCGAGCAACCTGGACAAGCCCGCGGCGGTCCTTCGGTTGAGGTATCCGACGGGGCGGCCTGCGGCGGCATGCACGGCGATGGCGTTGCCGTCGTGGGCGTTGTCGGGTTCGCGGACGAGTGACACCGGGGATCCGGGCTGCAGCAGGCCTTCGCGCACCGCGGTCTTGCGTGCGTCCACTCCGCTGAGGTCGACGGTCCAGATCCCCATCCGCCGGAGGTGATGGTTGCCGACGGCAACGAGCTTTCCGGTGGTGGGTTCGGTCAGCCGCAATTCGCCGGTGTGCATCTGCAGGTACAGAGTCGGCAAACCATCGCCGTCCGTGACGAGGAGTTCCTCCCAGTCTTCACTCGGCAGGTAGTGCGAAACGCCGGGCGTGCCCACCGGGGCGACGCGGTCATCCGGGGGCGCGGCCGCGGGTTCGATGCTCCGGTTCGGCGCCGATGTTGCCGTGGGCGCGCTCCTGGACCGTTTCGGAAGGGACAGTTTCGGAAGTCGGAACATACCGGTGGCACGACGAGCGGCATCGAGCAAGTAGTCCATCTGTGAACCTCCTCCTCGAGAATGGCGCAGGGCCCGATCGGGGCGGTATCCCCAGTACGGTTGACACGGATTCCGTCGATCCTGGCCCGTGAGGGGTCGCAAATCGACCTTCCCCGGCCAAACGAAGGTCGATTTGCGACCCCTCACGCGTGGCGCATTTCGCAGAATCCCTATCGCTCGTGGGGTGCGCTGGACTACGTTGTGCGAATGATTACTCAGACCTGCCCCGAATGCGGTTCCGGCGATGTCACCTTCGGAGCGTTGTCACATCGGGAATTCGGGTCGATGCAGTGGACGGATGCCTGCACAAACGACTCGTGCGACTGGGAACACACCGGCATCGAGGTGTAGCGGCATCGAAGTTTAGCGTCGTCGAGGTTTAGCGACCCGGACCAGCTGGCAACAAAAAAACCCCCGAGTTATCGGGGGTTTTGCTGTGGGCGATACTGGGATCGAACCAGTGACCTCTTCCGTGTCAGGGAAGCGCGCTACCGCTGCGCCAATCGCCCATTTCTCTGGAATATCTTCCACAGAATGGAGGTGGATACGGGATTCGAACCCGTGTATACGGCTTTGCAGGCCGCTGCCTCGCCTCTCGGCCAATCCACCCTGGGTTCACCACCAAAGAGAATCGGCCTTTCGGCCGATTCAATTCGAGCGGATGACGAGATTCGAACTCGCGACCCTCACCTTGGCAAGGTGATGCGCTACCACTGCGCCACATCCGCAACTTGTCGGCATTTCTGCTGACTTGAAGACTCTAGCCGATACTTCGGCCGAGGTCCAAACCGAGCAAACGCGGCGTGTTGCGCCCGTCTCGATGTGGTCCGGCCGCCCCGTCTGGTCTAGTATCGTGAGTCGCGGTTGAACTTGTTTCACCGCACAGTTGGGCGATTGGCGCAGTTGGTAGCGCGCTTCCTTCACACGGAAGAGGTCATCGGTTCGAGTCCGGTATCGCCCACCGAATAAGCCCCGGCCCACCGGGGCTTTTTTGCTGCCCCGAGCCGCCCCGGGACTGGCGGATCCGGACCGATTCGGCGCAACCGTCAACTAGCCTGAGAGTCTTGCGGAGAACCGCGCGTTGGAGAACCGGGCGCTGCGGAGAACCGCGCAGACGCTTGAGGAGCGATGACGATGAACTCAGCAGCCGGAAGCAGCACCCCACTCGAAGAGCTCTATATGGACCTGCATCAGAACCCGGAACTCTCGTTCTCCGAGCACCGGACTTCGGCACTCATCGCCGAACGCCTGCTCGCGCTCGGACTCGATGTGACGACCGGGATCGGCGGCACCGGAGTGGTCGGTGTGCTGACGACCGGTGAGGGTCCCGTCGTCATGCTGCGGGCCGACATGGACGCCTTGCCGGTGAAGGAAGACACCGGGTTGCCGTACGCGAGCACCGCGCGCGGCATCGACGGCAACGGCACTGACGTGCCCGTCATGCATGCCTGCGGGCACGATATCCACATGGCCGCCCTCCTGGGGGCGCTCGAGCAGCTGGTCGCCACGCGAAGCCAGTGGTCCGGAACCCTCATCGCCCTCTTCCAGCCGGCAGAGGAGAACGGGGGCGGCGCCCAGGTCATGGTCGACGACGGCCTGTACACGAAGATTCCCCTGCCGGATGTCGTTCTCGGCCAGCACGTCTTCCCCTTCCCCGCGGGGAAGCTCGGCGCTCACCCCGGCCCGGCGATGGCCGCCGTGGACAGTCTCAACGTCAGGATGTTCGGCCGAGGGGGCCACGGCTCGGAGCCCGAGACCACCATTGACCCTGTGGTCATGGCCGCTGCGACGGTCATGCGCCTGCAGGGGGTCGTGGCCCGCGAGGTGGGCGCGCAGGAGGTGGCAGTTGTCTCGATCGGCAGCCTCCATGTCGGCGCCACGAGCAACATCATCTCGGACGAGGCTCGACTGGGGATCAGCATCCGGAGTTTCGATGAGGGCGTGCGGGCCCGGGTGATTGACGCCGTCGAACGAATCGTCACGGCCGAAGCGATGGCATCCGGCGCCACGACGCCGCCTGAATTCAGCTACGCCGAGCGGTATCCGGTCACGGTGAATGATCCCGTCGCCTCCGAACGCACGATGGCGGCGTTCCGGGCGGCCTTCGGCGAGGCACGCATGTTCGATCCGGGGGCGCTCACCGGCAGCGAAGACGTGGGGAACCTGGCATCGGCTGCCGGCGCTCCCCTTGTCTATTGGATGCTCGGCGGGTCCGATCCCGAGGAATTCGCGGCGGCTGAGTCGGCGGGGACCATTCGCAGTGACATCCCGACCAACCATTCGCCGCACTACGCGCCTGTGATGCAACCGACGCTCGCGACCGGCGTTGAGGCGCTCGTCGTCGCGGCACGGGAATGGCTGGGCGACTCGGCCCGGTGACCGTGCGCGGGAGCACGCGCCACGGACCTGATTGACCTGACCTGGTTCCGCGCACGTGATTCACGCCCGGGTCTGCCCTGCCGGCACTGGTGCACCCCCGCGCTCGGGACGATGATGTCCGCATGCCCCGCGCACCTGGGCGGGGCTCCACTTGGGAGGTGCAGGGCCGTGGTCGTGTTTTCAGACAGGGTGGCTGCCGGCAGGCAGCTGGCGGCACGACTGGAATACCTGCGCGGCGAGGATGTGGTCGTACTGGGCCTCCCCCGCGGCGGCGTTCCCGTGGCGTTCGAAGTCGCCGAGGCCCTGAACGCCCCCCTGGACGTCATTGTCGTGCGCAAACTCGGCGTCCCGTTCCAGCCCGAGCTCGCCATGGGGGCCATCGGCGAGGGCGGAGCCCGGGTTCTCAACGACCGCGTGCTGCGGCAGATCCCGGTCACCGAACAGGAAATGCGCGCGGTGGAGGAACGCGAACGGGCGCTGCTGAGCAGCCGCGTGGCGAGTTTTCGCGGCACACGCGAGCGCATCCCCCTGACCGGTCGCACCGCGGTCATCGTCGACGACGGCATTGCGACGGGGGCCACGGCGCGGGTCGCCTGCGAAGTCGCACGCCACCTCGGCGCCGCGAAGGTCGTCCTGGCGGTGCCGGTGGCGCCGGCGGACACCATCCGCACGTTCCCCGAGGCCGACGAAATCGTGTGCGTTTCGACGCCGGAATTCTTCGGCGCGGTTGGCGCCTTCTATCGCGACTTCTCGGCCACCAGCGACGATGAGGTCGTCTCCCTGCTCGAGGCCGCAGACCAGCGGATGCGCCACACCCGGACCGACGCGCCCGACTTCGACGGCGACGTGCAGATCCCGCTTGGCGCCTTCGCCCTGGAGGGCCACCTCCACCTTCCCGAGCCCGCGACGGGCGTGGTGCTGTTCGCCCACGGCAGCGGCAGCAGCCGACACAGTCCCCGAAACCGGTTCGTCGCCGAGGTGCTGCAGCAGGCCGGCCTGGGCACGCTGTTGCTCGACCTGCTCACGCCCGACGAGGAGTTGGACCGGGCGAACGTGTTCGACATCGAACTGCTCGCACACCGGCTCGCCGCGGCGACACGGTGGCTGAAGAGCCGGCCGGATGCCGCGGCGTGCTCGATCGGCTACTTCGGGGCGAGCACGGGCGCCGGCGCCGCCCTCTGGGCCGCGGCCAACGAGGACGCCGAGATCTCGGCGGTCGTCTCCCGCGGCGGAAGGCCCGACCTCGCCGCGCCTCGGCTGGCCCAGGTGCAGGCTCCCACCCTGCTGATCGTCGGGAGCTTCGATCACACGGTCCTCGAACTCAACCGCTGGGCCCAGGCCCAGCTCACCTGCCCGAACGAACTGGAGGTCGTCGAGGGCGCCACCCACCTGTTCGAAGAGCCCGGCACCCTCAGCCAGGCTGCCGCCCTCGCCCGCGACTGGTTCGTGAGGCATCTCCTGCCCGGCGACGAGCCGACATGACGCTCGGCGCGCATCCGGGCGATTCCGATGCGGCCCGGGAGATTCGGTCCCTGGCCCGCCCGCTCGCCGGAACCGACGACCTCGACCCGCTGGTCGAGCGGATCGGTGGCGCGCGCTTCGCCGCCATCGGCGAGGCCTCGCACGGCACCCACGAGTACTACCGGTGGCGATGCCGCCTGGCCCGGCGGCTGATCGAGGAGCACGGTTTCACCTGGATCGGTGTCGAAGGCGACTGGCCCGACTGCTGGCGGATCAACCGCTGGGTGCGCGGAGAGGACGACCGGGACCAGGACTCGGACGGGCTGCTGTCCCGCTTCGAGCGCTGGCCGACCTGGCTGTGGGCCAATCAGGACGTCGCCGAATTCCTCACCTGGCTGCGCGGGTGGAACGCCACCAGGCCTCCCGCGGAGGCCGTCGGGTTCTACGGGCTCGACGTGTACTCGCTCTGGGACTCGCTGAGCGAGATCATCTCGTGGCTGGAGGTGCACGAACCCGACGCGGTGCACACCGCCCGGCTGGCCTGGCGCTGTTTCATGCCCTACCGGCACAACCCGCACAACTACGCCTGGAGCACCCGCCTGGTGCCCGAGTCGTGCGAGCCCGACGTCGTCGCCCTCCTCGCCGAGGTGCGGCAGCGCACCCGGCACGGCGACGAGGACGCCTTCGCCGCGGCGCAGAACGCCGAGGTCGCCGCCAACGCCGAGCGCTATTACCGGGTCATGATTCGCGGTGACCGTGAATCGTGGAACGTCCGGGACATCCACATGGCGGACACCATCGACCGGCTGGCCGAGCACCACGGCCCGCGATCGAAGGGCATGATCTGGGAGCACAACACGCACGTCGGCGATGCCCGGGCCACCGACATGGCCCGCGACGGCCTCGTCAACGTCGGCCAGCTCCTGCGCGAACGCCACGCCGACGAGGGGGTGGCGCTGGTGGGCTTCGCCTCGCACCGGGGCTCGGTGCTCGCAGCCGGCGCGTGGGGCTCGCCGGAACAGGTGCTGACGGTTCCGGATGCCCGCCCGTCCAGCCACGAGGGCCTCCTGCACAACGTGCTCGGCACGGATGCCCTGCTCGTGTTTCCCGACGACCGCGCCGGCCCCTGGCTCGGCGCGTGGCTGCCCCACCGGGCCATCGGCGTCGTCTACCAGCCCGGCCGCGAGGCCGGAAACTACGTGCCGACCCGGATGGGCGGCCGCTACGACGCGCTGATCTGGCTCGAGGAGACCACCGCGCTGGTTCCCCTGCACCATGAACCGCGCCCGGAAGAGCCCGAGTACGAAACGGAACCCACCGGATTCTAGGAGGCACGGGATGCTGATCGCCCTCGTCGGGGATGTCATGCTCGGGCGACTGGTCAATGACGCCCTGGCAGACGCCGAGTTCACCGGCGTCGGGCCCGCGTACCCCTGGGGCTCCACCCTTCCCCTGCTCGCAAGTGCGGACATCCGGGTCGGCAATCTCGAGTTCGTGCTGTCCGACGGCGGCACCGCCTGGCCCGCGAAGGTCTTTCGCTTCCGTTCGGATACCCGGAACGTGGACAGCCTCCGGGCGGCCGGCTTCACCGTCGTCTCGCTGGCCAACAACCACGTGCTCGACTACGGCGCTGAGGCCCTGCGCGAGATGCTCGGCACGCTGGACGCGCACGGGATCCTGCACTCGGGCGCCGGGGTCGACCTCGAGGACGCCCGCCGGCCGGCCATCTGCCATGCGGACGCACTCAGCGTTGGCTTCCTGGCCGTCACCGACAACGAGCCGGGATGGGAGGCCGAGGCGGCGGCACCGGGCGTTCACTACGTGCCGATCGATGTCGACGACGCCCGGGCCCGGGAGCTGCTGGACCTCGTGCGGCACACCTGCAGCCGGGTCGACCTGCTCATCGTCTCCGCCCACTGGGGCGGGAACTGGGGCTTCGACGTGCCCGGCGATCACCGCACGTTCGCGCATGCACTGATCGACGCCGGCGCGGGCGTCGTGTACGGGCATTCGCCGCACATCGTTCGCGGCGTGGAGGCCTACCGGGACCGGCCGATCATCTACAGCGCCGGCGACTTCATCGATGACTATGCCGTCGACGAGTTCGCGCGGAACGACCAGTCCTTCGTCTTCCTGCTGGAGACCGACGCCGGCATCCCCCGGGAGATGCGCCTGTACCCCACGATCATCATCGACTTCCAGGCCCGCCTCGCCCGGGGCAGTGCGCGGGCGATCGCCCAGCGGATGCAGACGCTGTGCGGTGAACTCGGAACGCATGCAGCCTGGTCGGATGCCCGAACCTGCCTCGTGATCCCGCTCGGCGGCACGGCCTGACCCGGCCGGGGACCGGCCGGGCCGTGGCCGGATCCCGGGTCAGGACAGGATGTCCTTGGTCACGAACCGGCCGTAGGCGAGGGCACCGAAGACCGCCGCGTAGCCGGCCTGCAGCAGGGCGTTGTCGCCGAACGAGGTCCAGGCGATCGGCTGGCGCAGCAGGTCGGCGAAGTCGAGCCAGTAGTGGCTGAACAACCAGGGGTGCAGCCACTCGAGCTGGGGCAGGGCGCCGAGCACCTGGGCCACGACCGACAGCACGATTGTGGCGGCCATGGCGCCCACCGGCACGACGGTCAGGGTGGAGATGAACAGCCCGATGGCCGACAGTCCGAGCAGGGACACCGTGACGTAACCGGCCACCAGGAGCGATCTCAGGATGCTCTCGCCCACACTGATCGTGTCGCCGGAAAGCAGGGTGACGGGCCCGACCGGGAAGAGCGCGGCGCCGATGGCCGCCCCGGAGGCGACGACCGTCAGGGTGGCGGCGAGGCAGAAGGCGGCCGCCCCCGCGAACTTGACCAGGAGGAGCCGCACGCGTCCGGCGGGCACCACGAGCAGGTACCGCAGGGTGCCGAGGTTCGCCTCGCCGGCGATGGTGTCGCCGGCGACGACCCCGACGGTCAACGGCAGGAACAGCGGGATGCAGACCACGAGCGCGGTGATGCCCACGAAGAGCCCGTTCTGGGTGACCCGGTCGAGGAACGGCGGCCCTCTCCCCGGCTCCGGCGGCGACGATGACAACCGCACCGCCACGGCGATCAGCACCGGGACTGCCGCCAGCGCGAGCAGCATCGCCCAGGTCCGCCGGCGTCGGAACAACACGGCCAGCTCGGAGGCGAACAGCGCCCAGCCGACGGTCGGACGGGCGCGACGGGTGCCCCCACTCACATCACTCGGCCCGCTCACCACACTGGGTCCCTCACTGGGCAATGTCGAACCCCTCCCCCGTCAGCGCGACGAAACGGTCCTCGAGGCTGGCCCGGTCGACGGTGAACGCCCGCACCCGCACGTCGCCGGCGACCAGGGCGGCGACGATCGCCTCGGGCGCGATGCTCCCGGGGAGCAGGGGCGCGCCGACCAGGCCATCGTCGTCGTTGCCGTCGCCGCCGGCCCGCCCGGGCGGTTCCGTCTGCTCCGACGAGAGCCCGAGCGCGGCGAGCACGCGGAGCGCGCCGGCAATGTCGGGGGTGCGCACCTGCACGTGGGCCTCGCCCGCACGTCGCAGCTCGTCGAGGGTTCCCTGGGCGACCAGGCTGCCGACGCTCATCACCGCGACGTGGGTGCACATCTGTTCCACCTCCGCGAGCAGGTGGCTGGACACGAACACGGTCGTTCCCTCGGCCGCGAGCGACCGCACCAGGTTCCGCACCTCGCGTGTGCCCTGCGGGTCGAGTCCGTTGGTCGGCTCGTCCAGCACCAGCAGTTCGCGCGGCATCAGGAGCGCGTTGGCCAGCCCGAGCCGCTGCTTCATCCCGAGCGAATACGCGCCCACCTTCTTACCGGCCGCGTGGCCGAGGCCGACCCGGTCGAGCGCACGATGAACGCGTGCTCGCCGGGTGGCCGAGGGGGCGTACCGGTCGGCCGAGTCGAGGCGGTGCAGGTTCGCCGCGCCGGAGAGGAACGGGTAGAAGCCGGGGCCTTCGACCAGCGCGCCCACGCGCGGCAGAACGTCCTTCAGCCGCCGGGGCATTTCCTGGCCGAGCACGCTGACCTGCCCGCTCGTGGCCGCGGCCAGGCCGAGGGCCACCCGGATCGTGGTGGTCTTGCCCGAGCCGTTCGGTCCGAGGAATCCGAATACGGATCCGCGGGGCACGGCCAGGTCGATGCTGTTGACGGCCGTCTGGTGGCCGAACCGCTTGGTCAGCCCCCGGGTCTCGATCGCCAGTTCGGCAGCGGGGTGCCCGCCCTCACCCACCCGCGGCCGCGGCCTGCAGCCGCGAGGCCGGAACGGACCCGGCGAACACGCGCCCGTCGTCCGTGATCAGCACGTTCACCAGCGACGTGGACAGCAGCCGGCCTCCGTCGACGGCCTCCGTGGCCTGGTCGTATAACGGCGAAGCGGTCAGTTCCGCGGGCACGGATCCGGCGGGCAGTTCCACGACGCTCTCCCAGCCGGTGCCGCTGACGGTGCCGGTGCCGGGGAAGTCGCCGTGCTCGGTGTCCTTCGGCCCGTGTCCTGCCGATGGGGGCTCCGGCAGGGCCTGCTCCTTCACGTCGGCTCCGGCCGGGGGCTCGAAGTCGAAGAGGGCGGCATCCGGCTTCGCCAGCGACAGGGCGGTGAACGCGAGTTCGAACGCGGGCTCGGTCTCGCCGCGCGCCTGGACCTCGACGCGGAGCGGCAGCCCGGTTTCGGAGTCGACCGCGATCGACACGGAGCCGACCAGGGTGTCGTTTCCGCGCGGGGTGAGGACGAGGTCGTAGGCGGCGCGTCCGGCCACCTCGGTGTCGGCGTCGACGCTCACCGCGGTGCTCGGGTCGAGTTCCGCGAGCAGCTTGTCGGCCAGCTGGGCAGGCGTCTGCTGGCTGCCGGGCGCCGGGGAGGGCCGGGACCCGGCGTCGGCCGGGAGGGTCAGGTGGGTGGCCTCGTTGTCCTTGGAGTCGTAGAGCCACACGTCGGTGCCATTGACGATGAGGTCGCGTTCGGCGAGCCGGTCCATCAGCTGCACGCGGGCCTGGCCGGGGCCGTCGAGGTAGACCCTCGCCGTGTGGGTGCCGGTGAGCAGCTCAAGGGCGGAGGCGGCATCGTCGCCCGCTGCCGATCCGCCCATCGAGAGGTCCGGGAGCCCCAGCCGGGAGGTCTGCTCGAGTGTTCCCGAGAGCGCGTCGACGGTGCTGTCGCCGATCATCGCCAGCACCTCCTGCGGCGTCTTGTCCGGCAGGTTGACGGCCGCGCCAGCCTGCAGCGGAACGGCCAGTGCGCCTGCGGCGATGACGGCGGATGCCGCGGCGGCCGGTACCCAGCGGAGCCACACTCGAGTCATGACACTCCCCCTCCTGGAAGCTGTTGGTGACTCCAGATTACGCTTCGAGCGGGCGGTTGGCACGGCTTCCCAGCCCGCTCACAGCGGTCGTGTTACTTGCGCAGCCCGATGCTGACGTAGTAGACCTGCCCGTCGTCCAGCCTGACGCCGATGCCGTAGTAATTGCCGCCGGCGGGTGTTTTCCAGTTGTAGATGTACTGGGTGCCGTCGGCGCGGAAGCTCATTCCACTGTCGGCCGTGATGGCGTAGACGGTCTCGTCGATCGGCATGCTCATCACCGCGCCCTTGACCGGCATGAGCCAGGCCGGTGCCGTGCTCGAGAGCACCGGAGTTCCGTCGGCCTTCTTCAGCTGGAACTTCACCGGGATGGTGCTGCCGCCCTTGAACACGCTGGTCGTGAGACCGACCTGGTGCGCGGTGTCGTTGATCGGCTGCAGGAATCCGTCGAAGCGGTAGATCACCTGGTAGCTGCCGGTCGTCGTGACGGTGTTTCCGGCGGCGTCGGTGGCGGTGGCGGTCCAGATGAACGTTCCGACGCCGTTCGGGCGTCCGCCCGCAACGGTCACCGTGCAGGTTCCGGCCAGGCCGGACACGTCGTCGGTGGCCGTGCAGGTCGCGGCCGGGGCCGCACCGAGCAGGTAGAATCCGCCGGCCACGCTGACGTTGGTGATGGTCGGTGCGGCGGAGTCGATCCTGATGCCTGACAGCGTCGCTTCCGCCGTGTTGCCCGCGTTGTCGGCCACGTCACGGGTGACCGTGTTGGTGCCGTTGTCGGTGAGCGTCACGTCAGCCGGGCAGACGGCGATCCCGGAGAGGGCATCGGCGCAGGTGAACCGCACCGTGACCGGCCCGGTGTACCAGCCGTTCGTGCCCTGGCTGCCGCGGACGATCGCGGCAGCGATGGTCGGCGCCGTCTTGTCCAGTTTCACCGTGGCCGAATCCCTGCCGATGTTCCCGGCGGTGTCCGTGGCCTGGCCCTGGATGGTGAGCCCGGTCACGAGAGTCTCGGTGCCGACGGTCACGGGGGCGGTCACAGACCCTGTCACGAGGCCGGAGCCGGCGTCGTCGTCCCGGGCCGAGAACGTGACCGTGACGTCGCTCTTGTTCCAGTCGTTGCCGTTCGGCAGCGGCGAGAGCAGATGGGAAACCGTCGGGGCGATGTTGTCCCATTTGAGGGCGACTCCGCTCGATGCTTCGCGGTTGCCGGCGTTGTCGACGGCGAAGTAGCTCACGGTGCCCGTGCCGCTTCCTGCCAGCGGCACACTGAGCGTCACGCTCGCGCCGGGCGCGACCTGCGGGTCGCCGCCGTCGACCGTGTAGTGGATCTCCCGGACCCCGGACAGCCCGGCCTGGTCGGCCGCACTGAGCACGACGGTCGCGTATTCGCCGGTGCAGTACTCGTTAATCTTGCTGCACTGGTTGTCGGCCGTGGTGCTCGGGGCCGCGCCATCGACGTTGATGCCGCCGACGGTCAGGACGGCACTCTCGTTGCCCGCGTTATCGGTGGCCGGGTCGCTGGTGACGCTCTGGTTCGCGCCGTTGCCGCTGACTACCCGGCTCGTCGGGCACAGGGCCATCCCGGACAGGGTGTCCGTGCAGGCGTAGCCAACAGTGACCTGGCCCTGGTACCAGCCGGCGGCATTGGGCTGGGTGGTCGCCCGGCCCTCGAGCACCGGTGCGGTGCGGTCGATCCGGATGCCCGTCACCATCGCGTGCTTCTCGTTCCCGGCGCGGTCGGCCACGTCCGCCGATGAGCTGAGGTCCGCTCCCTCGCCGGTAATCAGGCTGTCCGCAGCCTGGTGGGCGATCCCGGACAGGCCGTCGACGCCGGTCCAGCCGATCGTGACATCGCCGCGGTACCAGCCGGCGGCGTTCGGGCCGGTCGTGGGGGTGCCGGAGAGGGTAGGCGCGGTCTTGTCGACGCTGATCGGACCGACCGTGGCCGAGTTCGTATTGCCGGCGACATCGGCCGTCGTGCCGGACACCAGCTGGCCGGCTCCCTCGTTGGCGACGGTGCTGTTCGGTCCGCAACCGGCGAGGCCGGAGTCGGCGTCGGCGCAGGTGAACGTCACGTCCACGGAGGTGTTGTTCCAGCCGAAGCCGTTGGCGCCCGGGCTGGCCGCGCCGGCGATCGTCGGCTTCACGGCGTCCACGTCCACGGACAGCTCCCTCTTCGCCTCGACGTTGCCGGCCTGGTCGAGGCTCCAGTAGGTGATCGTGTGGCTGCCGCTGGCCAGGTCGGTCAGCAGGGGCTGGCCGTAGGTGACGGCGGGGCCATCGTCGATCGTGAAGTAGGTTCCGGCGACGCCGGACCCGGAGTCAGTCGCCGAGAGTTCGACGGGAACGGCGCCGGTCAGGAACCAGCCGGACGCGGGGGCATCCGGGTTGATCACTGTGGTGACGGGAGCGACGCGGTCCACCTGGAAGGTGAGCGTGTTCACGCTCTCGACGTTGCCGGCGAGGTCGGTGCTCCAGAACGTCACGGTGTGCGTGCCCTGGCTGCCGACGGAGAGCGGGGCGGTGTACTCCGCCGCGTCCTGGCCGTCGAGGCTGTAGAAGGTCGTGTCGAGTCCGGATACCGTGTCCGTCCCCGACAGGGTCACCGACGCGAGGCCGGTGTACCAGCCGTTGTTGTGGGTGCCCGACACGCTCGCGCTGGTGGACGGAACCTCCTGGTCGATGCGGATGCCGCCTACGGTGTCGTCGGCCGTGTTGCCCGCCATGTCGGTTGCCGTGCCGTCGACGGTGTTGGTCCCGTTGTCGGTGACCGTCACGTCGTCGGGGCAGGAAGCGACGCCGGAAAGGGCGTCGGAGCAGTCGAAGTGCACCGACACCGGGCCCAGGTACCAGCCGTTGGCACCGGCGGTCCCGGAGGCGATCCCGCCGATGATGCGCGGCGCCGTCTTGTCGAGCCGGACCGTGACAGCGTCGGTGCCGACGTTGCCGGCGGTGTCCTCCGCGGAGCCGGAGACGAGGAGCCCCGCCAGCGGGGTCTCGGCGTCGACGGTCACCGGGGCCGTCACGCTCGCCACGCCGGATCCGGGATCGTCGTCGGTGGCCTCGAAGGTCACCGTGACGTCGCTCCTGTTCCAGGCGCTTGGGTTGGGCACGGGCGAAAGGGTGTGGGAAACCGTCGGGGCGATGTTGTCCCATTTGAGGTCGACGGTGTTCGCGGCTTCGGCGTTGCCGGCGTTGTCGACGGCCCAGTAGCTCACGGTGCCCGACCCGCTGCCGTTGAGGGGAACGGTGACGGATGCCGTCGATCCGGAGGCCACCTGGGCGGCGGCGCCGCCGATCGAGTAGTGGATTTCCCGGACGCCGGAGAGCCCGGGCTGGTCGTCAGCGCTGAGCACGACCGTGGCCGTCTGGCCCTTGCACCAGCCGTTCACCGCGGAGCACTGGTTGTCGGCGGTGGTGCTCGGGGCAATGCCGTCGATGTTGATGTCGCCGACGGTCAGCCCGGGGTTGTCGTTGCCGGCCTGGTCGGTGGCCGGGCCGCTGGTGGCGCTCTGGTGGGGGCCGTTGCCGCTGACCAGTTCGCTGGTGGGGCAGACCGCAACCCCGGACAAGAGGTCGCTGCAGCTGAAGTCGACGGTGACCTGGCCCCGGTACCAGCCGGCAGCATTGGGCTCGGTGGTCGCCTGTCCCTCGATGACCGGCGCGGTGCGGTCGATCTTCACGCCGCTCACCGTTGCGGACGCCTCGTTCCCGGCACGGTCGGACACGATCGCGGAGGCGCCGAGGTCGGCGCCCTCGCCGGTGATGACGCTGTCGGCCGCCTGGTCCTCGATGCCGGACAGCAGGTCGGCGCCGGTCCAGTCGATGGTCACGTCGCCCCGGTACCAGCCGGCCCCGTTGGCGGTGGTCGTGGCCGCACCGGAGAGGGTCGGCGGGGTCTTGTCGATGCGGATCGGGCCGACCGTGGCCGAGTTGGTGTTCCCGGCGATGTCCGCCGTGACTCCCGCGGCCAGCTGCTCCGCGCCCTCGGCGCCGAGGGAGACGTCGGGGCCGCAGGCGACGTCCGGGTCGATGCCGGAGACGGCATCCGTGCAGCTGAACGTCACGTCCACCGCGGTGTTGTTCCAGCCGAAGCCGTTGGCGGCCGGGGAGGCCTCGCCGGTGATCGTCGGGCGGACCGTGTCGACCCAGACTGTCGTCGACCGTGCAGTCTCGGCGTTGCCCGCCAGGTCGACACTCCAGTACGTGATGCTGTGCGAACCGACGGCCAGCTGGGTCTCGAACGGCTGGCCGTAGGTGAGGGTGGGGCCGTCATCGATCGAATAATAGGTGGCGGCGATGCCTGATTCGACGTCGGTCGCGTCGAAGGCGACCGGAATGCCGCTCGTCACGAACCATCCGCTGGCCGGTGAGATCGGATTGATCACCGTGGTGATCGGGGGTGCACCGTCGATTTTCACCGTGATTTCGTTGCCGATCCTGGCCTCGAGGTTACCGGCCACATCGATGCTCCAGAAGGCGATGCTGTGCGTGCCGCGCGTTGTGAACAGGAACGAGCCGACGTAGGCCTGCGCGTCACCGCCATCAACGCTGTAGTAGGTGACGTCGATCCCGGACAGGGCGTCCTGGGCGCTCAGGGTGACGGTGACGTCGTCCGCGTACCAGCCGCTGGCCAGCGGCGCGGGGACGCTCGCGCCGGTCGTCGGGGCGGTGCGGTCGATGGTGATCCCGCTGACGGTCTTCGTGGCCGTGTTGCCGGCCACATCGGTGCAGGAGCGGGT
This sequence comes from Cryobacterium sp. Sr8, assembly GCF_004403225.1. Taxonomy (NCBI): domain Bacteria; kingdom Bacillati; phylum Actinomycetota; class Actinomycetes; order Micrococcales; family Microbacteriaceae; genus Cryobacterium; species Cryobacterium sp. Sr8. The sequence goes on from NZ_SOHO01000039.1 coordinate 194,078, forward strand.
GGAGCCAAGGTCGTTCCCTTCGCCGTCCACCACGTCGTCCGTGGGCGGCGTCGCGACCCCGGAGAGCGCGTCGGTGCAGGTCCAGTCGACGGCCACATCAGCGGTGTGCCAGCCGGCCGGGAAGGAGGCCGTGAGAACGGGCGCGGTCTTGTCGACGTTGATGCCGGTGAGCTCGGCGCTCGCGCTGTTGCCCGCGGCGTCGGTGGCCGTGCCGGAGGCCGACTGGTTCTCCCCCTCGCCCAGGACCGTGGCCGCGGGCGAACTCGCGATTCCGGAGAGGGCGTCTGCGGCTTCGAAGGACACCGTGACGTCGTCGCGGTACCAGGCCGCGCCGTTCGGTGCGCGGTCGGCGCCGGCGGTGACCGTCGGCGGCGTCTTGTCGATGCTGACGACGGCGGTGTTTCCGGCGGAGTTGCCGGCGTTGTCGGTGGCGGTTCCGACAACCTGCTGCGACGCCCCCTCGATGCGCAGCGTGGCCGGTGCGGTGCAGCCGGCGATGCCGGATCCCGAGTCGGTGCAGAGGAAGGTCACGGTGACGTCCGCGTTCGTCCAGGCGCCGTCGCTGTAGCCGACCGGCGCGAAGGTGTGGCCGATGGTGGGTGCGGTTTTGTCGATCTTGACGTGCGCGGTGCGCGTCTCCTCGACGTTCCCGGCGAGGTCGGTGCTGTGGAAGGTCACGATGTGGTCGCCCTCGGCGGCGAGCGTGAAGCCGGTACCGCTTTGCGCCGGGCCGCCATCGACGGCATACGAGGTGGATGCGACGCCGGAGAGGTTGTCACCCGGGGAGAAGGACACGGTGACGTTTCCGTTGGTCCAGATGTTCGAGGTTCCGCTGATGCCGGTCGTCGGCGGCGTCCGGTCGATCCTGACGGCCGGGCTCGTGGCGTTGCGCGTGTTGCCGGCCAGGTCGCCCACGCTGGCGCCGACGGTGAGTCCCGTTCCCTCGCCCGAGATCGTGCCGGACGCGGGGGCGGCGCCGGCGATGCCGGACAGCGCGTCGGTAGCGGTCCAGTCGATGGAGACGTCTCCGCGGTACCAGCCGGCGACGTTGGGCTGGGTGGTTGGGGCGCCCGTCAGGGACGGCGCCGTCTTGTCGATGTTGATGCCGGTCACGCCCGAGGTGTTGGTGTTGTCGGCGTTGTCGACGGCGGTCCCGGGGACGGACTGGTTCGCGCCCTCGGCGGAGAGGACGACGGACCCGCCGCCGGTGCAGGACTTTATTCCGGAAAGTGTGTCAGCGCAGGTGAATCCGACGGTGACGTTGGTGTTGTTCCAGCCGGCACCGTTGGCCGCCGGGCTGCGGTTGGCGTCGATGGATGGCTGGGTCTTGTCGAGCTTGACGGTGACGGATCCGTTCCCGGCGTTGCCCAGCCGGTCGGCTGCGGTGGCTGTCTTGACGGTGCCGGTGACTGCCGTGTTCGCGTTGACGGAGTCCGTCGAGGGCGTGGGTGCCGATGACATGCCGGAGCCGGCGTCGCTCGCGGACCAGGTGATTCCGACGTTCGCCTTGTTCCAGCCGGCCGCATTGGGTGCCGGGGCAAGGGTACCGGTGACGGTCGGACCGGTGTTGTCGAGTGTGTACGAGCCCTGGGCCGAACTCGACGGGCCGGTGCATTTGCCTTGCGCGTTGACGTTTGGTGAGGCGGCGGCGGTCACCGTTTGGCTTCCGTTTCCCGCACCGGCGGTCGTGGTGAACGTCCAGCTTGTCTTCCCTGTCGCCGACACGTCGCCGGCGGCGAACGCGCCGACGACCTCGACGCATTTCGTGTCGCTGCTCGTGGTGACGGTCAGTGTCAGCGCGCCGCCCTGCCTGGCGTAGAGGACTCCCCCGACCGACACCGTCCCGGTGCTGCCCGAGAAGACAGCACTGTTCGCGGTCGACGCGAACGCTGGCGGGGCGCCCAGCAGCCCGAGCACCAGCGCGAGCGTGGCGATGACGGCGAGCCGGGCACGAGTGCGGCCCCCGGAGAAAAAGCGTGCACGAATGGGGCTGCCGCCTGAAACCTGCATGGGGTCCTCCGGGTATGGCAGGCTTCGGGTCCCTGCCAAGGCCCACAGTCTCTTGGCGGAGTTGTCACCCGGTCAAGGGGGGTCAAACCCCCCATGGAGGGGGTGCCCGCGTCCCCCTTAGGGGGTAGACATCATGCCGGGGTGTGAGATTTGCTCATGCGGCTTCGACGTCGACTGCGACGACCCTCCGGGACCCTCCTGGGCCCAACTGCCCCCTCTGCTCCTCGCTGGCCGGGCCGCCGGGCGCGTCGACTTTACGTCGGAGTTCGGCGCTGATGGCGGTGCCGATTATGGTCTCCGATTCGGTCACGTAGGTGTGGCCGGTCGGGGTGGTCCAGGTGAGGGTGCCGGTGCCGTCCTGGGCCTGGCTGACTTTCCAGCCGGCCTCGTGTTTGAGGGCGTGGCTGGCGGGGCAGAGGTGGGCGAGGTTGTTGTGGTCGG